>NZ_CP088911.1:6410721-6732865 GCF_021165735.1 Yinghuangia sp. ASG 101
GTGTGCTCGCACGGGGACGTGGTCAAGGCCCTCGTCGCCGATGCACTCGGCCTGCACCTCGACCTCTTCCAGCGCATCGTCGTCGACCCGTGCTCGCTGACCGTGGTCCAGTACGGCCGCACGCGTCCGTTCGTCGCGCGCCTCAACGACACCGGCGGCGGCGTCGAGGGGCTGGCGTCCGCGCCGAAGCGGCGGCGGCGCGCGGCGAAAACGACCGCCTCCGACGACGCGGTGGTGGGCGGCGGAGCCGGGGCGCCGTAGGGTGCAGCGAGGAACCGACATGCCCGTCCGCGGTGACCCGCGCGACCGGGCGGAGCGCCACGCGATACGGTCGGGCGTTCTGTCGGATCCGTCGGCAAACCCCAAGTCCAGTCACCACCGCGAGTAGTACGGAGCCCAACTCGTGCCCCGCCAGGTCTTCCTCTACGACCCCCCGGACCGCTTCGTCGCAGGCACGGTCGGGGAGCCAGGGCAGCGCACCTTCTTCCTCCAGGCCGCCGCGGGAGGGCGCGTCACCAGCGTCGCGCTGGAGAAGGCCCAGGTCGCGGTGCTCGCCGAGCGCGTCGACGAACTGCTCGACGAGCTTGTCCGCCGCGCCGGCGGCGAGACGCCGGTCCCGGCCGTGGCGCCGCCCGACCTCGAGGACTCCGCGCCGCTGGAGGTGCCGATCCTGGAGGAGTTCCGGGTCGGCACGATGGCGCTCGCGTGGGACTCCGACGACGAACGGCTCGTCGTGGAGGCCCAGGCACAGGTTCCCGACGACGAGAACCCCGAGGACACGCTGCTCGGCGAGGACGACGAGGACGGCCCGCCGCTGCTGCGCGTGCGCCTGACCGGGCCGATGGCCCGCGCGTTCGCCAAGCGCGCCCTGCTCGTGGTCGCCGCCGGCCGGCCGCCGTGCCCGTTCTGCGGGCTGCCGATGGACGCCGACGGGCACATCTGCCCCCGCGCGAACGGATACCGCCGCTGAGCGCCGCACCGGGCCCGGCGGGCCGTGAGACCGCCCTCGACACCGATGCCGCCGAAGAGCTGCTGAGCCGCGGCGAGATCACCGTCGAGGGCCGGTTGACCGATGCCTCGAACGCGACGCTGTACTGCCGTATCGAGTTCGACGGTGTCGCCCGGGCGTGCGTGTGGAAGCCGGTCGCGGGCGAACGCCCGCTGTGGGACTTCCCCGACGGCACGCTCGCCGGGCGCGAGGTGGCGACGTACGCGCTGTCCGAGGCGACGGGGTGGGGCATCGTGCCGCCGACCGTGCTGCGGGAGGGGCCGTACGGAACCGGCATGTGCCAGCTGTGGATCGACGGCGAACCGGGCGGGGGGCTCGTCGACGTCCAGGAGGCCTCGGCTCCCGAGCCGGGCTGGCTGCCGATAGCCCAGGTCGCGGTCGACGACGGCGAAGGCGGCCACCGGCCCGCGCTGCTGGTGCACCGCGACAGCGAACCGCTGCGCCGCGTGGCGGTGTTCGACGCGGTCGTCAACAACGCGGACCGCAAGGGCGGGCATCTGCTGCCCGGCGCCGACGGCCACGTCTACGGCATCGACCACGGCATCTGCCTGCACACCGACGACAAGTTGCGCACGCTGCTGTGGGGTTGGGCGGGCGAGGGCCTTCCGGACGACGCGCTGGAGACGCTGCGGCGGCTCAGCACCGACCTCGGCAAGGATCTGGGCGCGGCGCTCGCGGCGCATCTGACGGCCGACGAGATCGCGGCGCTCGGCGCGCGGGTCGACGCGTTGGTGCGGACGCGCACGCACCCGGTGCCGACTCCCGGGCGGCGGCCCGCGGTGCCCTGGCCGCTGATCTGAGCCCGGCGGATCGCGCCGCCGCTCTGCCGCCCCCGTGACCTGTGAAGGCCCGGACTCCGGTGGGGAGTCCGGGCCTTCACGCGATGTCGGGAGGTGCCGTCAGCCGACGTGCACCGCGCGGGGCGCGCTGTCGTCCGCGGCGCCGCCCGTGTGCGGCACGGGCTTCGGGCGCGGCGTGTTCATCACGAAGCCGACCACCACCGCGGCACCCACGAGGATGCACGCCGCGTACACGGACGCCTGCGAGAAGCCCTCCACGAGCCCCGCGTGCACGACCTCCTGCGACGGTGTCCGGTCGCGCAGGTAGTCCGCCGTCGCGGTCGTCGCGATCGTGTTCAGCAGCGCGATGCCGATCGAACCGCCGACCTGCTGCGCGGTGTTGGCCATCGCGGACGCGATGCCGGAGTCCTCCGGCGCCACGTTGTGGGTCGCGTAGTTCATCGAGGTGGACATCACCAGGCCCATGCCCGCGCCCAGCAGCAGGACCGACGGCAGGGCGCCGCCCGCGTACGACGTGTCCACGTCCACGGTGGAGAGCGTGATCATGCCGGCCGCGGCGATCAGCAGGCCCGGCACGATCAGCAGGCGCGGCGGAACCCGGGGGATCAGGCGGGACGACAGCCCGCCCGCGACGACCACGACCGCCGCCGACATCGGCAGGAAGGCCAGGCCGGCCTTGACCGGCGAGTAGCCCTTGACCTCCTGGAAGTAGTAGGTGAGGAACAGGAAGACCCCGAACAGCGCGATGACGCCGAGCCCTATCGCCAGGTACGCGCCGCCGCGTGCGCGGTCGAGCGCGATCCGCAGGGGCAGCAGCGGCTGTTCGACGCGGGTCTGGACGTACACGAACGCGCCGAGCAGCACCAGGCCGGCGATCAGCAGGCCCACGACGGTCGCCGAGCCCCAGCCGTTCGACTCGGCCTCGCTCAGCCCGTACACGACCGCGAACAGGCCCGCGGTGGCCAGCAGGACGCCGGGGATGTCGAACCGTGCCCGGCCCTCCGCGCGCGTCTCGGTCAGGACCATGTAGGCGCCCGTGCCCGCGATCAGCGCCACCGGGAGGTTGACGTAGAAGCACCAGCGCCAGTCGAGGTATTCGGTCAGGAACCCGCCGAGGACGAGCCCCAGCGCGCTGCCGCCGCCCGCGATCGCGCCGAACACCCCGAACGCCGTGGCGCGTTCCTTCGGGTCGGTGAAGTTGACCGCCAGCAGCGACAGCGCGGCGGGCGCCAGCAGGGCCCCGAAGCACCCTTGCAGCGCGCGGGCGGCGAGCAGCAGGCCGAAGGTGTTCGCCGCGCCGCCCAGCGCCGAGGCGGCGGCGAAACCGATCAGGCCGATCATGAACGTGCGCTTGCGGCCCGTGTAGTCGGCGATCCGGCCGCCGAGCAGCAGCAGGCTGCCGAAGGCGAGGGTGTAGGCGGTGAGGACCCACTGCCTCGCGGAGTCGGAGACGTCGAGGTCCGTCTGGGCCGACGGCAGGGCGATGTTCACGATGGTCACGTCGATGATGACCATCAGTTGCGCGAGGGCGATGAAGGCGAGGGCCAGCCAGCGGCGCGGGTTGACCTCGGGGGTGGTGGGTGCGGGCGGTTGAGCGGGGTCTTTCGAAAGCGACGTGCTCATGGTGATCGCCTGCTTCGAGGAGTGGGTGGGTCGGTGGGTGGGGTGGGTCGGGGCCGTGGGGGAGCGGGTGCGTCAGGCGGGATCGCCCGGGGCCGCCGCGGTCGCCGGGCCGGGCGGCGGGTCGGCGTCGGACGGGGGTCCGGCCGCGGGCGGCGCGTCGGTCGGGGTGTCGGTCGGGGTGTCGGTCGGGGTGTCGGTCGGGGTACCGGCGTAACCGCCCACCCTCTCCCGGAACCTCGCGAAGTCGGCGAGGGTGACGACGGGGGCGGGCAGGACCGAGCGCGCCTCGCTGCCGGCCGCCCGCAGGCCGTCGAGGTAGATGTCCAGGTGCCGGTGGGCGATGTCGGTGTCCATCAGGAGTTTGGTGACCGCGGGCAGCGGCCGGCTCAGCCGCATCACCATGAGGGTGATGTCGCCGAACGCGACGTCCGGCCGGACCAGGCCCGCTTCCTGCGCCCGCTCCAGCATCGGCTGGAGCCGGTTGGCGACGTCGAGCCGTGCGCGGTCTATCTCGCCGTCGAACACCACGTGCCCGACGAGGGCGGGCAGCGTCGCGCCGATCTTGACGTCGAGTGCGGCGTGGGTGAACCGGCGCAACGCGTCGAACGCGTCGGTGCCTTCGGCGACCGCGGCCTCGGCGACCTCGGCCATGCGCCGGAAGGTGTCGACCACCACCGCCTGGATCAGGTCGTCGCGGTGCGGGAAGCGGCGGTAGAGCGTCGCGATGCCCACCCCCGCACGCCGGGCGATCTCGTCGAGCGGGGCGTCGGCCCCGGACTCGCTGAAGATGTCGCGGGCCGCGGCGATGATCGCCTGCCGGTTCCGCTCCGCGTCGGCGCGCATGCCTGTCTCCTTAGTCGGTGGCCCGTCCGTCGATGCTCCGCGACTCGCGGCGGGGGCGGCGTACGTGGGGCGCTGTCCTGGTGAGTCGATCAATTCTGCGCGGGCGCTCTCCTCCTCTCGACAGACGCGCGGGACGGATCAAGTGGATGAAGTTGCTCCACTTGGTCTCGACGATAGCAGTAGTGGAGGATATTTCTCCAGTATTGCGGGAAGGACGAATTCCGCCGCCCCACTCCGAGGCGTGCTCACCTGCCGTTACGCTCATAGGCATGTATGCCTGGCCTGCCCCCGAATTGCCCGTCCTGCCTGGTCAGGGCGCCTCCCCGCGCGTGTACGACAGCGCCGCGGGCGATCTTGTGACGACCGCCCCGGGGCCGGTGGCCCGGTTGTACGTCTGCGGCATCACGCCGTACGACGCGACACACATGGGGCACGCCGCGACGTACGTGGCCTTCGACCTGCTCCAGCGGGTATGGCGCGACGCCGGACACCGCGTGCATTACGTCCAGAACGTCACCGACGTCGACGACCCGCTCCTGGAGCGCGCCGCACGCGACGGCGAGGACTGGACCGAACTGGCGGTGCGCGAGACCACGCTGTTCCGCGAGGACATGACCGCCCTGCGCGTGCTTCCCCCCGACCACTACATCGGGGTCGTCGAGGCGATCGACCGCATCGTGCCGCTCGTGGTCGACCTGAAGGAGAAGGGCGCCGCCTACGACGTCGACGGCGACATCTACTTCTCGGTCGCCTCCGACCCGCGCTTCGGCGCCGTCTCCGGGCTGTCGCCCGACGACATGCTCAAGCTCTCGGCGGAACGCGGCGGCGACCCCGAGCGGCCGGGCAAGAAGAACCCGCTCGACCCGCTGCTGTGGCGCGCGGCCCGCGACGGCGAGCCGTCGTGGCCCAGCCCGCTCGGCCCCGGACGTCCCGGCTGGCACATCGAGTGCGTCGCGATCGCCGTCGACCACCTCGGCATGGCGTTCGACGTCCAGGGCGGTGGCTCGGACCTGGTGTTCCCGCACCACGAGATGGGCGCGTCACACGCCCAGGTGGCCACCGGCGAGGCTCCGTACGCGAAGGCCTATGTGCACGCCGGCATGGTCGGCCTCGACGGCGAGAAGATGTCGAAGTCGCGCGGCAACCTCGTCTTCGTGTCCGCGCTGCGCCGGGCCGGCGTCGAGCCGATGGCGATGCGGCTCGCGCTGCTCGCCCACCACTACCGGAGCGACTGGGAGTGGACGGACGACGTCCTCACCGCCGCGCAGGACCGGCTGGACCGCTGGCGCGCCGCGGTCTCCCGGCCCGACGGACCGCCCGCCGACGCCTTGCTGGCCGCGCTGCGCGAACGCCTGGCCGACGACCTCGACGCCCCCGGCGCCCTCGCCGCGATGGACGCCTGGGCGGCGACCCAGAGCACCGGCGGCGGAACCGACGCAGGCGCGCCGGGCGTGGCCTCGCGCGCGGTGGACGCGCTGCTCGGGGTGGCGCTCTGAACAAGCCCTGGGGGAACGGCTCGGAGGCGGCGCCGGGGGGCGGCCCGGCCCGCTGACCCGGCCTCGGAATACGTGCGACGGCAGCCGAGCGTGCTCGGCTGCCGCGGGAGTGCGATCGTCGGGCCCTCCGCCTCGGCGGCGACCCGGCCCGGTACGACACACGCCACGGGGCACCGCCGTGCGCGGATGGTCGGGACAACCCGAACGGCGTAGTCGCGGTGCCGCCGTACCGGTCGGATCAGTACCGGTCCTGGAAGCCGCCCGGGTCGGGACGGCCGGGGATGCGCGGCGGGGGGACCTGGCCCGTGTACTGCTGCGGCGGGCTGGGCGCGGGGCGGTAGCCCTGCGGGGCACCGGGAGCCGGGCGGTAGCCCTGCGGCAGCGGCTGCGCGTACTGCTGCGGAGGAGCCGGTGCGTACTGGCCCTGCGCGCCGTACCCGGCACCGTAGTTGCCGTTCGGAGCCGGCGAAGGCGCCTGCTGGGCACCGGAATACGGCACCGGGGCAGCCGCGTAACCGCCGGTCGAGGCGCTCGGCGACGGGCTCGAATACGACGAACCCCCGTACGAGGAACCGGAGTACGACGAAGGAAGCGCGGGCAGCGCCGGCAGCGCCGGACGGTCGCCGAAACGCGAGTAGTGGCCGAGCCCGGTGAAGTCCGGCACGGGCACATGCATGGGTCCGATCTCCGGGCGGCCTCGCTCGGCCACCAGACGGTCGTAGATCGGGGTCTCCGAATACGGCGAATAGAAGCCGCCGTCAAAGGCTCGAGCCGAGGTCATGGGCGCTAAGGTACGCGATTCCCGGCCGTTGCGAACCCCCTTGGCGCCGTCGAATTTCCGGGTTACCCGTTGCTTTTGCGCCAAGGCCCCGAACGGCCGCCCTCCCCGGCAACGTGCGCGTAACTTAAGGCGGGTGGCATGGGTGGATTACATCCGATTGGGGCGGTTGGCGTACGCGTGTGCGACGAAGTTGTGGCCATTACGCCATCCGAGGCGCATGATGGCTGCCTGCTCCGCGGCACCCGCCAGGTGACCGGAGGCAACCGGAAGTGACAGCCGTGATTCCGCCGGGCACACATGACCCCACCCGAAGGGGAGTGACGCCGTGCGACGTGAACGAGCAGAAACCCGGCCCCACGGCCGGTCGGACGAGGACCCGCCGCGCCGGAGCCGGCCGCCCGAAGGCCGCCGCGAGCCGGCCGACGACGCCGCGATCGACGCCGGTCTCCCGCCGTGCGGCCCCGCCGAACCACCGCCGCCCGACGACGTGCTCCTCGACCGCATCCGGGGCGGGTGGCTCGGGCGCTGCGGCGCGGCGCGGTCGCCCGGCGCGGCCGACCGCGGCGACACCGTCGACCGGGCGGTCCTGACGCTGCGCCTGCTGGAGACGTACGGGCCCGGATTCACCCACGAGCAGATGGCCTCGCTGTGGCTGCCGGCGCTGCCGTTCCTGCGGGCGGGGGGTGCCGAGCGGGCGGCGTACCGCCTGCTCGTCGAGGGCGGCCTGCCGCCCTGGCCGAGCGGTGCCGACGGCGGGCCCGAGCCGTGCCAGGAGGCGGGCGACGCGCTGCCGCGCGCCGACCTCTACGGCTACATCGCCCCCGGCGACCCGCGGCGCGCGGCGCGGCTGGCCCGCAAGGACGCGCAACTGTCGCACGCCGCCGACGGCCTGTACGCCGCGATGTGGGTCGCGGCCCTCGCCTCGGCCGCGTTCACCGCGCGCGACGCCGAGGAGGCGGTCGCGGTGTCGCTGCGGCACATCCCCGTGCGCTCGCGCCTCTCCGACGCGCTGTGCGACGTGCTGGTGGCCTCCGCACGGGCACGGCCGTGGGCGGAGGTCGCCGCCGACATCCACCGCGCGCACGGCCGCTTCGGGGAGCACCACGCGGTCGGCAATGCGTGCCTGATCGCCGCCGCGCTGCTGTGGGGCCGGGACGACTGGGGACGCAGCGTCGCGCTGGCCGCGGAGGACGGCTGGGACACCCGCGTCGACACGGCGGTCGCCGGGTCCGTCGCGGGCGTCCTGGCCGGCACCGCGGGCATCCCGGCGGAACACCGCGGCGCCGCCGCCGACCGCGTCCACACGGCGGTACCGGACGCGGGAGAGTGCCGCATCACGGACCTGGCGGCACGCACCTACGCACTGGCACACGGGCGCTGAACCGACCCCGGGGCGAGCCGGGGCCCGTGGTCGCCCCCGTCGTGCTCAGAGCTTTGTCGCGTGCTCCTGGATCCGTGCGACCGCGTCGGCGACGCGCAGGATCGTCGGCTCGTCCATGTGCGACCAGAGCGGGACCGTGAGCACCCGCTCGGCCATCTCCTCCGTCACCGGGAGACGCACCGGTTCACCCGTGCGGGCGTACGCCTTCTGGGTGTGCACCGCCGGGTGGAAGTAGCGGCGCGAGTCGATGCCCTCGGCGCGCAGGGCCTCCGCGAGCCTCGGGACGTCGCAGCCGAACGCGGTCGGGTCGACGATCAGCGTGAGGTCCTTCCACGTCGAGGTGTCGCCCTTGGCGAGCGCCGGGAGCCGTACGCCGGGCAGGCCCGCGATCCGGGCCGCGAACGCCGCCGCGAGCGCGCCCCGGTGCGCGACGCGTTGCGGGAGCGTCCGCAGGGACACCAGGGCCAGCGCGGCGTGCAGCTCGGACATCCGCGCGTTGAGGCCGGGGAAGAGGCAGTCGTAGTCGCCCGGGTTGCCGTAGCCGCGTCCGAGGCGGATCCGCTCCGCGAGCGCCGCGTCCCGGGTGGCGACCAGGCCCCCTTCGGCGGCCACGACGACCTTGGTCGGGCTCAGGCTGAACACCTCGGCGGCGCCGAACCCGCCGACGGGCACCCCGCCCCGGCGGCTGCCGAACGCGTGCGCGGCGTCGTACAGCAGCGGCACGCCCCGGGCGTCGGCGACGGCCCGCAGGCCCTCGACGTCGCACGGTGTGCCGTACACGTGGGTCGCCATGAGTGCACCCGTCCCCGGGCCGGCCGCGGCGGTGGCCGCCGCCGGGTCCAGGGTCAGCGTGTCCGGGGCGATCTCGGCGAAGACCGGTTCGCCGCCCGCCCAGTGCGCCGCGTGCGCGGTCGCCGAGAACGTGAAGCTCGGCATCACCACGCGCCGCCCCGCGACGCCGAGTGCCTGGAGGGCCAGCATCAGGCCGCTTGTGCAGCTGGAAACCGCGACGACGTGCGGGACGTCCAGCATCGCGGCGGCGGCCTCCTCCAACGCGCGGACCGTGCCGCCGTCCGTCAGCTGCCCGCTGTCCAGGATCGCGTCGAACCGCCGCGCCAACTCGTCCCTGTCGGGCACGCGCACGCGGGTCAGCGGCAGCCCCTCCGGAAAGGCCGGGCTCCCCCCGAGCACCGCCGGAACCGCCGCCTCGCGGGCAACGCCGCCCGCACCTTCCGTCACCGCCATCGCGGATCCCCCCTCCCTGCGGCCGGGACGTCGGCCCCGGCCGGATCGGTCGTTGCCGTAACGCCCGGCGGCCCGGCCGCGGACGGGCCCGGCGCGGGCCCGGCCCCCGCCACCGCCGCCGGCTTCGCGACCGCGGGTGCCCGGGTCCTCGCCGGGCCTCCGCGGCGCCGCCGCGCCCCCCGCCCGTCCGGCGACTCCCCTCCGCCGGGTTTGGGGACCGCCAGCAGGACGAGCACGAACGGGAACACCTGCACCCGCTCCCGGGTCAGGATCCCGAAGTTCTTGATGTTGGCGAACGCCATCGCGAAGACCAGCACGTACACCAGCGCGAACGCCAGGTACGGCCGTCTGACCAACAGGCCCGGCAGGTGCCGCAGCCGGGCCAGCGAGGTGACCACCAGGGCCATCAGCAGCACGCCTTCGAGGGACGCCAGCAGTGCCTGCATGTTGTGCACCTCGAACGGAAACGGCCGGAACAGCACCGTCATCAGCGACTGCGGCAGGTGCTCGGGCGCGATCACGCTCGACTGCTCGACGGTCTGCTGCCCGGAGCCCCCCTGCGCGGTCAGCGTCTGCGTGCGGTTGACCACCTCCGTCGCCGAGGTCGCGCTCAGGTCGTTCGTCCCGAAGAACTTGCCGACCTGCTTCAGCGCGACCACCGCGCCCGCCCCCAGCACCACCGCGCCCACCGCCGCCCGCACGGGGCCGAGGGCGGACACCTGCCGCGGTCTGCTCCGCAGCAGGTAGCCGACGATCAGACCGCACATGACCAGCACCGTCACGTGCGGCCGGACCATGGTGGTGCCGGTCATGCCGAGCAGCAGGAAGAGGTACGCGCCGCGCCGCCGCACCAGCAGCAGCGCGCAGCCGTACGCGCACAGCCCCAGCGTGAACAGCATCCAGGTGTCCTTGCCGATCCCCGACGGCCAGAACAACAGCGAGGGGAGAAAGAACAGCAGCTTGGAATACCGCTTCCGATCACCGTCCGGATACGCGATCGTGAACGCACGCCAGCACAGATAAAGGCCCCAGAAACCCAACCACGAATACACCAGGTAGCCGGAAAGAATCGATTGTCCGACGAATGCGTAAACGATCCCGGTCAGGATGATGATGAATCCGGTGCCGATGACCTTGCGGCCGATATCGACGGTGAAGTCGCCGTCGCGGAAGAAGACCGCCAGCGCACGGCCTCGTTCGTCGTACATCGCGGCATCCGCGGTGCCGCCGTACAAATGGAACGACATCCAGTAGCGCGCGAAGCAGGCCACCAGTTTCGCGACCAGCGCCCACACGACGATCTTCCGGAACCACGGGTCGTCATCGCGGGTCAGCCGCTCCAGGACCGGGATGCTCAGCGTCAGCAGCAGCGGGAAGACGATCAGCGCGCCCCACATGTCGTACGCGCGGTTGTCCATCGCCCACGCGAACACCGCGACGTACGCGCCGACCAGGCCCGTCGCGACGATGCCGCTCCACGGGACCCTGGGCCGGCGGAACCGCGGCAGCGTGGTACCGCTCAAAAGACCTCCAGGTCACCCAAGGCCAGATGCCAGGAGTTCAGCGTCAACGGCTCCAGGCCGGGTCGCAGTGGACGCAGTGGCCTGGCCACCATGAGCATGCCGGTGCGCGGCGGCGTCGCGTAGCCCGCGTAGCGCGCGGCCCGCGACGCGTCCGAGCCGGGCGTCAGGTGGGTCGCGACGTGGTCGCAGCCGGACAGCCCGGCCGCCGACAGGAGCCGCCGCGCGGTCATCCGGTCGCCCGGGCGGATCAGCAGCTGCGACAGCGTGAACTCCGCCAACGGCCCCCGCATGCGCGGCCGTCCGAACGCCACACCGTCCAGCCTGCCCTGCCGGTAGGCCGCGATCACCCGGTAGTCGAGACCGGGGGCCGCCTCGTAGCGCCAGCGCAGGTACGCCTCGGTCACGGGGGTGCGCATCCGGTCCGGCCACAGCGCGGCGTCCGCGGACTCGGCGTCGTCGATCAGCTCGTCCAGGCCGTTCCGGGCCGCCGGGTCCGCGAAGAACTGACGCACCGTCGGAAACCGGCAGCGGATCGACGAGTCGTCCGCGGTGGCCCGGGGCAGCTCGCTGATGTCGGGCAGGGACGTGACGGATGCCGTCGCGGACGAGCCGGACGCGTACGAACTGCTCACCGCGCCCCGGCCTTTCGTCCGCGCGAAGTCGGTCGACGTGAGCGCCTTCTCCTTCTCCGGGGCGCCCGACCGCAGTTCGCGCAGGCCCTTGGCGAACGCCAGCGGCCTGATCGGGTGCAGGGCGATCGGGACCTTGCCCACCTCGTGCCAGCCCAGCCGGAGGTACCCCGGAAGGCTGTTCGCGTTGGGCGTGTTGAACACCAGGTCGGTGTCCCGCGCGACCCGGTCGAGCAACTCCCGCGTCAGCGCGGTGAACAGGCCCCGGCCCTGCCACGACGGGTGGGTCGCCGTGTCGACCGCCCGAACCGCGCGCACCGTTTCGCCCTGGTGTACGAACTCCCAGCGCAGGAACAGGCGTACGGCCACGATCGAGCCGTCGGGGGCCTCGGCGACCAGGCCCGGGCTGCTCCCGAAGGGGTTGTCGCGGTGCTTCCAGTCGAAGAACTCCTGGGTGCGCTCACCCGTCGGCCCGCCGGCGAGGGCCGTGCCCAGGAGGTCCAGCACGGCCGGCTCGTCGTCCTTCGCCAACTCTCTGACCAGGACGCCGCCTTCGTATTGGTTGGTCATAGCGCCAATACCTCCCGGTACACGTCCTCGATTCGCGCCTGCGCACCCGCGACGTCGAACGTCCGCGAGCGCAGCCGCGCCGCTTGGCCCCAAGCCCCGCGCAGCGCCGGGTCGGCGGCTGCCTCCGCGAGAGCCGCCGCGAACGCGGCGGGGTCCCCCGAGCGTACGACGCGGCCCTCCACGCCGTCAGTCACGATCTCCGGCATGCCGCCGACATCCGTGACCACGACGGGCAGGCCCGTGGCCATCGCCTCCATCAACGCGACCGGCAGGCCTTCCTGCCGCGAACCCAGGGCGAAAACATCGAAACCGGGCAGCAGTTCGGGGACGTCGCCGCGCGAGCCGGTGAACACCACCGAACCGGCGAGGTCGGGGCGCGAGGCCCGCTCACGCAACGCCGCCTCCAGCGGTCCGAGCCCCACCAGCACGATGCGGGCCCCCGGTTCGGTGCGGCGCAGCAGGGCGTGGGCCTCCAGGAGTCCCGCGTGGTCTTTCTTGGGCGTGAAGTTCGCGACGACGCCGTAGGCGAACCCGTCCGGATCCAGGTCGAGCAGGCGGCGCGCCCGTTCGCGCGCGCCCGCCCCGGGGAGGACGCCGCCCAGGTCCGGGCCGTGGTAGATCACGCGCAGCGGCGCGACCCCGGCACGGCCGCGCGGCAACCGCGCCGGATCGATGGTGCCGGCGACCGCGCGCGAGACCGCGATGACCGCGGAATTGCGGTGGTACGTCCAGGAGTTCGCGAGGCGGGTCGGCGCGCGGTAGCGGTGCCACAGGTTGTGCTCGGTGTGGACGAGCACCGTGCCGCGTGCCAGCACCCGGGCCGCGACGGCCGGGACGGGCATGTGCGTGTGGACCAGGTCGTAGCCGCGGGCGGTGACCAGGCGGCGCAGCCGCAGCGGCCAGGCGCGGTCGGCCCGGTCGGGTGCGCCGCCGTCGGCCCGTCGGCCCCGGACGGTCCGATCCGAGGGCGGCGGGCGGTCGCCGAGGCAGTGCACGGTCACCCCCGCCTCGCGCAGATCGGGGACGAGCGCGTCCTTCCACGGCAGGACGTACGCGACCTCGACATCGAAGCGTGTGCGGTCGACGTGCCGCGCACCATTGACGAGCAACTGCTCGGCGCCGCCGCGCCCGAGGCCTTTGGTGAGCCACAACACGCGCGTTCTGGGGGGGCTCACGGTCACGGGCGGTCCTCGGCGCCGGACGTCCGGGTGCCGTGCGCGCGGTGCGTGCCGTGGTCGCCCGGGGCCGCGAAGTGACCGTTCTCGCCCGGGGTTTCGTCGAGGAAGCCGTTGCCGAAGCCGCTCGTTCCGGGGTCGAACACGTCGTCGTGGTCCGCGGGCGGGATGCCGATCGTCCGCAACTCGGCGGTGTGGACCAGCGGGTCGTGCGCCGCGCCGCCGTGCGGCTCCTCGGGCCGAAGGCCGTCGTCCGGCCCGGCGCCGAGCGCGGCCGGCGTGCCGTCGGCGGTGTGCGCCGGGCCGTCGCCGATCGCCGGGCGCTGGGCCCAACTCGGCGCCGCACGCTCGCCGTCGTCGGCGGCGTCGGCCGTACGGTTCGCCCGGCCGCGCGGGATCAGCCCGCTGCCGGGGACGGCCGCCGCGGACCGGCCGCGCCCGCCGCGCACCCCGACGGTCGACGGGTCGGTGCCGATCAGCGCGATGCCCGCGACGGGCACGCCCGTTCGGGTCAGCAGCTCGGACACCCGCGATGCCTGATCCGGGGTCAGGTTGCCGCTGCGCGTGACCACCAGCATCGCGTCGGCGTGCCGCATCAGGTCGTTCGTGTCGTTCGCGAAGAGCAGCGGCGCGCTGTCGAGCAGGACGACGTCCGCGTGGTGCCGTGCGCGTGCGATCACGTCGCCGACGCGCAGCAGCAGCGCGGCGGGGTAACTCGTCGGCGCGCCCCCGGTGATCACCGTGACCTGCGGGATCTCGGTGGACCTGATCACGTGCGCGAGGTCCGTCTCCCGCTCGGACAACAGCAGTTCGGACAACCCGGTGCCGGGTTTGGCGCCCAGGTACAGGTGCGCCTCGGGGTTGCGGAAGTCGCAGTCCAGGACCAGCACCGAGCGCCCGGCCTCGGCGAGCGCCGCCGCGAGGTTGGCGACCGTGACGGTCCGGCCGTCGCCGGGCCGGGGTGAGACGACCAGCAGCACCGGCGCCGGATCGGTGAACCGGCGCGCGGGCAGCGACGACGCGCGCCCGGTGCGCGGCGCGGTCTCGCCCAACCGGAACGCCAGACCGGGCGGCCCGGACAACAGCAGCGCCGACCGCAGCGACCGGTACGCCTCCGCCACCGGACTCCCCGGCCGCGCCGCGACCAGCACCGCGTGGCCGCCACGCATCCGCCGTGGCGCGCGCGGCACTTCGGCGATGACCGGCATCCCGAACGCGTCCTCCACCTGGAGGCGGCTGCGCAGGCGCATGTCCATGCGGTCGACCATCAGCGCGGCGACGAGGCCGAGCGCCAGGCCGAGCAGGCCGGCCAGCGTGATGCGCAACGGCCGCGACGAGGGCGCCAGGATGCTCGTCGCCGCGTCGGCCGAGCTGCGCAGGTTGTCCTGGACGAGGACCCGGGGGTCGTCGAACGGCTGCGACCACTTCGCGACCCGCGCCGCCAGTTCCTCGTACGCCGCCTTCTTGATCGTGAGGTCCGACTGCTGCACGCTCGCGGTCTGCTGGGTGGGCGGCAGCGCCGCGACCGCCTTGCCCAACTGCTCGACCTCGGCGCGGAGCCGGTCGAGCTGGGGCCGCAGGTCGTCGGCGTTCTTCTGGTTCTGGGCCCGCTGCTTCTCCTGGAAGACGCGGGCCGTGGCGTCCGCCCAGGTTCGTGCGAGGACTTCGGTGTCCGCGCGGGTCGGGCCCTCCGCGGTGATCCAGACGACGCCCGCCTCGGTGTCGACGCCGGAGGTGACGCGGGCGGCGATGAGCGACGGTTCCTCGCCCAGCTGCGCGCCGACGGCCTTCGCGACGTCGCCGCCGTCCGAGACGAACTGGACCTGCGCGAGCGGGAATTCCTTGTCCGTCTCCGGGGCGCGCACGATGGAGATGGTGCTCGACCAGTCGTTGCCGACGGTCTTCGGGTTGTCGGGGGTGAGCATGAACCCGGCGACCAACCCCACCGCCAGGCATGCCACCACCAGTTGCCAGCGGCGCTGCAGGACGGAGAAGTAGCTAGAGGTCTCCACCGGTCCCCCTCCGGACTGTGGTCACGACGTGAGCGGACGGGCACAACACGTTCACTCGGCGGACCAACCGTAGTTGACCGTCCGGATGCCGGAGGTGCTCGCTTGTGCCGGAAGTGTGGAGGTTTTGCCCGGACGCCGGCACACCGGACGCCGTCACACCGGAGGCCTTCACACCGGTCGCCGTCACACCGATCGCCGTCAGGCCGGACGGTCGGACGCCGGACCGCCGTCCGGCGGAACGCCGCGCGCCGGTCATGTGCGGCTGCCGGACCGCGCACGCGCGTAAAACTCGACCATGCGGTCGACCACCCGGTCGACCGTGAACGTGTCGAGGAACCGCGCGGCTGCCGCGGCCGCCCTGGCCTCGGCCTCCGCCCGGTCGCTGAGCGCACCGGTCAACGCGGTGGCGAGCGCCGCGGTGTGCCCCGGAGGGACGAGGACCGCGCACTCCGTGGAGCCGACGATCTCGCGCACCGGGGGAAGGTCCGTCGCCACCACGGGAGTTCCGCACCCCATCGCCTCGATGACCACGCTGCCCAGGCCCTCCCAGCGCGACGACAGTGCGAACACATCGGCGGCGCCCATGAGTTCGGCGACGTCCCGCCGCTCGCCGAGGAACCGCACCGACGCCTCGCCGCCGACCTTCTCGGCGGCGGCGCGCAGCCGTTCGGTCTGTGTGCCGGGCGGGCCCGCGAGCAGCAGCACGGCCTCGGGAATGCTCGTCCGCACGCTGCCGAACGCGTCGACGAGGATGTCCAGTCCCTTCTGGTACTCCTGCCGGGCCGCCGCCAGCACGACCGGCGTGTCGGCGCCGATACCGAGCGCCGCGCGGACCGCGTCACGCTGTTTGCGGGCCGCGCCCAGGAGTTCGGGATCACGGCCGCGCGGCACCACGTCGATCCGGGACCGCCGCACCGCGAGCCGACGGGCCATCACGTCCGCGACGTGGTCGGTCAACGCGTGGAACCGGCATACGCCCCGCGCGGTCGCCGCGTCCAGGGCCTGGGCCGCGCGCAGCTTCCACCAGCGCAGGGTCGGCGACGCGAACTGCTCGGGCCCGTAAGCGGAGTTGACCAGGCTCGACACGACCGGGACGCGGCACGTGACCGCAGCCGCGCGCCCGGCCACGTCGGCCTCGAACAGCGTGGAGTGCACGAGATCGGGCGTACGGTCGCGGATCACGCGGCGCAGCCCGGAGACCGTCGCCGCACGGGACTTCGCGTGCACACCGAACAACGACGCGCCCGCGTCCACGAGTTCGGGTTGAAAGCCGTCCATGTCCAGCAGATACGCGACGTCGAGCGTCACGCCGCGGCGGACCAGACGCGACGCCGTCACGGCCAATGCCTGCTCGGCCCCCCCGGCCCGATCGACGCTGTCTATCACGTGCAGCACGTGCACGGGCACAACCCCCATATGTCGCCCAGAGCCTTCGCGTGGACCCGGAACGTGTCCACGAAGCCCGGCCCCACCCGAGTTCGACCCGCCGCACTCCCCGACGGCGGTGCCCCACGGAACCGAGCGTAGCGATCGCGGCGGCGTGCCGACCAAGACCCGGGCAAGAAACCGCCGTTCGACGGCTCTTTTCCGGGCGAGCCCCGTCTTCCCGGACGAGGATCTGTGGCAACCTGCTCGCCATGCACGGCTCTTCACCCCGCGACGGGGTGCTGCACGTGATCACCGATCCGCGGCGCCGCGGGGCCCAGACGTTCGCGTACGACCTGCACCACGAGCTGCGGGCGCGCGGCACGGCGTCGCGCATCGTGGCCCTGGCTCCGGACCCGCCGGCGCCGCCCGCGCCGAACGAGCCGCCCGCGCCGCCCGCGCCGCCGCCCGCCCGAGCACCCGGCGCCCACGACCTCCCGGTTCGCACGCTCGGCAGCCGCCGCCTGGGCCGCGACACGCTGTCGGCCCTGCGCCACGAGGCGAACGGCCACCGCGTCGTCGTCGCGCACGGGTCGTCCACGCTCCCGGCCTGCGCGCTCGCCCTGGCCTTCGCCCGCATCCCCTTCGTCTACGTCAGCATCGGCGACCCCCGGCACTGGGCCCCGACACGGCTGCGCCGACTGCGGGTCGGGCTCATGCTGCGCCGCGCCGAGGCGGTGGCGTCGGTATCGGCACTCGGCCGCGAACTACTCCTTCGGCACTACGGGTTGCCACCCGACCGCGTCCGCTCGATCCCGAACGGACGGCGCCCCGAGGCGTATCCGCGCGTCGACGCCGCCTCGCGCGCCGCCGCCCGCGCGCAACTCGGGGTCCCCGACGACGCGGTGGTCCTGGCCGTGGTCGGCGCGCTCGGGCCGGAGAAGCGCGTCGACGTCGCGATCGAGGCGTTCGCCCGCCTGGCGGCCGACCCGCCGACGCGGCCCGGAGGTGAACTCCTGCTGCTCATCGCGGGGGACGGCGCCCTGCGCGGCCGGCTGACCGACGTCGCCGCCGAACTCGCCCCCGGACGCGTGAGGTTCCTCGGGACGGTGGACGACGCGGGACCCGTCTACCGGGCCGCCGACGCGCTGCTGCTCACCAGCGACAGCGAGGGCGTCCCGGGCGTGCTGGTGGAGGCCGGCCTGTCGGGCATCCCCGCGGTCGCGACGGATGTGGGGTTCGTCCGCGACGTGGTGCTCGACGCGAGGACCGGCGCGCTCGTCGCACCGGGCGACCCGGCGGCGGTCGCGGCCGGGGTCAGGCGGGTGCTCGCGGACGCCGCGACCCTGGGCGCGGCGGCCCACGGGCACTGCGTGGGGACGTACGCGATGGCCTCGGTGGTGGACGCCTGGCAGGAGCTGCTGGAGGGCATCGCGGCGCCGACCGCGTGATCCGATTTCCGGTCGCGGTCGGCCCCCGTGTGCGAGAGTTGACAGCGGACCAGGGAGGGGAAGTCCGTGGGGGACTCTGTGGGGGGGCCTTTCGGCGCGCGCGTGGACGGCGCGCGACCGTACACCCGGATCAACGGCCGTACGCATCAACCACCTCCGGCGCACGCCGCCGAATCACCGCCCGCCGACGCGGATATCGGCCCGCCGCCCGAACTGCGGTTCAAACGCCGCATCGGGCTGCTGCGCGGCATCCGCGAGCTGTGGCACGCCCGCGAGTTGGTGCGCACACTCGCCGAGCGCGACCTGCGCGCCCGCTACAAGCAGGCCGTGCTCGGATTCGCGTGGGCGATCCTGACACCCGTCATGCTCATGATCGTCTTCACGGTCGTGTTCCAACGGGTCGGCAACGTCAGCGAGATCGCGCAGTCACACGGCGCGCCGTACCCGCTGTTCAGCTATGTCGGCCTGCTCGGCTGGACGTTCTTCATGACGGCGGTCACCCAGGGCGCGAGCGCGATCATCTCCAACGGACCGCTGCTGAACAAGGTCTACTGCCCGCGCGAGGTCTTCCCGCTGGCCACCGTCATCGTCGCGCTGTTCGACATGATGATCGCCGCGCTCGTGCTGGTGCTGCTCTTCGGCATCTACACGCAGGCACCGGCCGGAACCTCGTACATCGCCCCGATCTTCCTGGTGATCCAGATCGAAGTCGCCCTGGGCGCCGCGCTGTTGCTGTCGGCCTCGGTCGTCTACTTCCGCGACATCCGGCACATGCTCCCGCTGCTGATGCAGATGGGCATGTTCGCCACCCCGGTCGCGTACGGCCTGGACCAGATCACCAAGGACTGGCTGGTCCCGTACGTCGCCGCCAACCCGCTCGCCGCCGTCATCGACGGATACCGCCGCACGATCCTCTACGGCGAGCACCCCGACTGGCGGCTCACCGGCGTCGCCGCGCTGTCCGCGACGCTCATGCTGCTGATCGGCTACCGGGTCTTCAAGAAGCTCGAAACGGGGATCGCCGATGTCGCCTGACGGGAGCATCGAAGCCGTCCACCTGTGGAAGCGGTTCCGCGCCGACAGCCGCCGCATGCTGCTGCGCGACAACCTGGGCCGCATCGTCCGCAAGGTCACCCGCCGCGACGCCGCGGACTGGCGCTGGGCCCTGCGCGACATCAACCTGCACATCCGGCCGGGCGAGGCCGTCGGTCTGATCGGCTCCAACGGCTCCGGCAAGTCCACGCTGCTCAAGATGCTGACCGGCGTGATGTACCCGTACGCCGGACGCATCGACGTACGCGGGCGCATCGGAGCGCTCATCGAGGTCCGGGCCGGTATTCACCCCGATCTGACGGGGCGTGAAAACGCTTATCTGTACGGCTCGTTGCTCGGACTCAAACGCTCCGAGGTGGCCGCCCGATTCGACGACATCGTGGAATTCGCCGAACTGGGCACGGCCATCGACCGCCAGGTGAAGTGGTACTCGTCCGGTATGCAGATGCGCCTCGGATTCGCCGTCGCCGCGTTCCTGGAGCCCGACGTCCTGCTCGTCGACGAAGTCCTCGCCGTCGGCGACGCGTTGTTCCAGCAGAAATGCCTCGATCGCATGCGCGCGGTCCTCGAACAAGGCACCACTCTCGTCCTCGTCTCCCACGACCTGGCGGCCGTGGAATCCATCTGCACGCGCGGCGTCTGGCTCGAACAAGGCGACATCCGCGCCGACGGCCCGATCCGCACCGCACTGCGCGGCTACCGCGACAGCGTGGAGGAGGAGACCGGGCTGCGCACCAAAACCGACGAGCCCGTGCGCCTGACGCACTGCGACGTCCGCGGCGTCGGGCAGCCCGGCCTCACCACCAGCGCCCCCATGGTCGTCGACCTGGACTTCGCCACCGAACGCGGCGGCCCCGCCGTGCTGCACATCGGGGTCACCGAAGGCACCGCCAACCCGGTCTTCACCGCCCGGCGCGAGATCTTCCTCGGCTGGGCCGGCAACCAGGTGCGCTGCACGATCGGGCAACTGCCCCTGCCGCGCGGGCGGTACGCCCTGTGGGTCGGCATCTACGACGCCGACGGCCACCCGCTCATGGGCTGGGCCCCCGCCCACCAGTTCGACGTCGCCGGGCCCGACCTCGACACGCCGCCGCGCGCGGTCGTGATGGCCGCACCCGTCTACGTCGACCACGTCTGGGAGTCGTGACCACCGTGCGAGCCCCCTACGCGGAGGGCCAGTGACCGACGGACTGGTGTTCCTCCACGCGGGCGCCTTCTCCGGCTCCGCCCCCGGACTCCTGCGCGCCCTGCGGGAGTTGACCGACGTCACGGCGTACGACCTGATGCCGCTCGCCCGCGACCCCCGGCTCGCGGGGGCCCGCGTGCGCGCGACCGCCGAGGCCCGGCTCTTCGGCGCCGGGACGCCGTGGACCAAGACCACCGCCTGGCCGAGGGCCGTCCAGGGGCACATCGCCCGCAAGGGCCTCCTTGACAGCGAACGGCCGGTGCTCATCGTGCAGTCGCTGCCCGCGATCGTCCCGCCCGCCGGAGTGCGGTACGCGGTCTACACCGACCGCGTCGGGCTCGAGGGGACATCCGGGATCTCGGGGGTGGCTCCAGCCCCCGGGCCTCCGTCGCCACCGGCGCCGCGGTCCGGGCCCTCGCCGGACCCCGACGACCCCGCGGGCGGCAGCGGCGCGCACCGGTCGCGCTACACGCCCGGGTGGCTCGACCGCGAACGCGCCATGATCGCCGGGGCACACCGGATCTACGTCATGGGCCACAGCACCGCCGACGCCGTCGTGCGCCGCTACGGAGTCCCCGGCGAACGGGTCGAGGTGGTCGGCGCGGGGGTGAACGTACCCGCGGATCCCCCGGCCGCCGAGCGCCGACTCCCCGACGGGCCACCCGCGTTGCTGTTCGTCGGCGTCGAATGGGAGCGCAAGGGCGGCCCCGAACTGATCGAGGCGTTCGTGCGGGTGCACGCCGAGAACCCCGCGTGGCGTCTGACCCTGGCCGGCGGCGCCCCCGCCGGAGCCCTGCCCCCCGGCGTCACCGCCGTCGGGCGCGTGCCGCACGACCGCATGCCCGAGCTGTACGCGCGGGCGGACGCACTCGTCATCCCCACCCACCGCGAGCCGTTCGGCATCGCCCTGGTCGAGGCGATCTCACGCGGACTCCCGTGCGTCGGCACGACCGTGGGCAACCAGCGCACGATCGTCGCGGACGCGGGCATCCTCGTCGAGCCCGGGGATGTCGACGCACTCACCCGCGCCCTGCGCGGGCTCGACAGCGACTACCCGGGCCTGCGGCGCCGCGCCGAGGCGCGCGGAGCCGTCCTGCGCGACACGATGACGTGGCCGCACGTGGCCCGCACGATCTGGGAGGGGCTGGGGTGACCGGCGATGCCTACGCACCGCGCCAAACGCCTTCCGTGGCCGCGGTGTTCGTCACCTACAACCGAGCCGGCCTGCTGCGCGAGACGCTGGCCGCGACGGCGAAGTCCACCCGTGCGGCGGACGAGGTCATCGTCGTCGACAACGCGTCCACGGACGACACCGCGGCCATGTTGGCGGCCGAGTTCCCCGGCGTCACCCACATCCGGCTCGCCGCGAACACCGGGGCCGCGGGCGGGTTCGCGGCCGGGCTGCGCGCCGCCGAGGCCCACGGGCACGACTGGGCCTGGCTGTTCAACGACGACGACCACCCGGTGCCCGACGCACTGGCCACGATGCTCGCCCGGCTGCCGGAACTGCCGGACCGGACCGCGATGTTCGCCTCGTGGCTGATCGACGACACCGGAACCGTCGCCCGGCTCGGCTCGGGCTGGCGCGACCGCAGGCTGCCCCTCGTCGAACCCCCGCCCGGCGGCGGCCCGTACCCGGTCGACGTCCTGATCTTCGCCGGAGCCCTGGTCAACACCGCCGCGGTGCGCGAAATCGGGGTGCCCAAGCCGGAGTACTTCATGATGTGGGAGGAGATGGAGTACTGCGTGCGCGCCCGCCGTACCGGCTGGGCCGTGTACATCCTCCCCGAACCCCTGGTCGCCACCCTCCACGTCGGCGCGGCCTCCGCACCGCCGTGGCGCCTGTACTACCAGTCGCGCAACCACTTGGCGATGGCCCTGGAACACCGCTCGCCCGCCGAGATCTGGCACTGGGCGGTACGCCAGGCCAAGTTCACCGCGGTCACCCTGGCACGGCAGGACCGCAAGGCGGCACGGACGAAGGCGCGTGCGCTGGGGGCGTGGCACGCGCTGCGGGGGAGGACGGGGCGCACGGTGCCGCCGGTGTGACGTGCGGGTCGTGCCGGCGTGCCGGGGGTGCTCGACCGGCGAAGTCCCCGGTGTCGTCGGGCTCGTGAGCGGCGGACGGCCGTGGCGCCACGTGAGCGGCCTCGGCGGACGAACGGTCCGCCCGCCGCCGGGCCGACCGGGGCCGGGCGGTGCGATCCGGCTGACCCCGCGTCGGCCGCGTCCGCCGGTCGCGTCCCGGCCGCGCCCCGCGCGCGTCCGGGACGCCGGCCCCGCGCCGAGCCCGCGTCAGGGCAACCGCCAGTCGATCGGGTTCGCTCCCATGTGCGCCAGCATCGAGTTCGTCCGGCTGAACGGGCGCGAGCCGAAGAAGCCGCCGTTCGCCGACATCGGGCTCGGATGCGCCGATTCGACGGCCGGGATCGAACTCCCGAGCAGCGGACGGAGATTGCGGGCGTCCCGGCCCCACAGGATCGCCGTCATCGGCTTGCCGCGCTCCACCAGGGCCCGTATCGCCTGCTCGGTGACGGGCTCCCAGCCCTTGTCGCGGTGCGCTCCGGGTTTGCGCGGCGCGGTGGTGAGGGCGCGGTTGAGCAGCAGCACGCCCTGCCGCGTCCACGGCGTGAGGTCGCCGTTCGACGGCATCGGCAGACCGAGGTCGGTGGTCAGCTCGCGAAAGATGTTGATCAGACTGGGCGGCAGCGGGCTGACGTCGGGGGCGACCGAGAAACTCAGCCCGACCGCGTGGCCCGGCGTGGGATACGGGTCCTGCCCGACGATGAGCACGCGTACGTCGTCGAACGGCTGGGTGAACGCGCGCAGGATGTTCGCGCCCGCCGGGACGTAGCTGCGGCCCTCCGCGATCTCGCGGCGCAGGAAGTCGCCCATCGCCGCGATATTGTCGGCGACCGGTTCCAAAGCCTTGGCCCAGCCTGCTTCGACGGTCTCATGTAGTGGTCGTGCGGCCATGGTGCGTCACCCTATCGGCCCAAGGCGACACCGAGCGGCGACCGCGGCACCCGCACGGTCGTCCGCGAATCCCCGACCCGTCTCGGGGTCGATCCGCGGGATTCGCCGACCACCCCCCAGGGCCGGTGTGCGGCTGGAAGGATGGGGCCACGGTGGAGCGGGAGGGGAGTTCCGTTCCCGGGGTGGGGACCGCTGGGGGGAGAGCAGCGCATGCGTGTCGTGGTGATCGTCGGGTTTCCCGGAGTCCCGTGGGAGACGGACTGGGTCAAGGCCTCGGGGTACGCGGCGGAGGTCATCCGGCTGTCGAACACCGACGCGTTGACGTGGCCCCGGGTGGAGGGCGCGCCGTACCTCGCACAGGATCCGGACGACCCCCGGCACTACCAGATCAAGACGTTCGGCTGGCGGCCGTCCCGGATCCTCGGGCGCGTCTCGCACACCATGATGGCCCGCCGCTACCGGCGGGCGGTGCGCTACATCGCACGCACCCACGGAACCGTCGACGTCGTCCACGCGCACTTCTATTGGGCGCACTACCTGGTGGCGATGAAGCGCGAGCTGGCCATCCCGTATGTGGTCACCGAACACCACACGTCCTGGCAGGGCCACTGGACCGAGCCGCCGCCGAGTCCGCTCGGGATCAAGCGCGCCCGCGAGCTGTACGCGGGGGCGGCGACGGTGGTCACGGTGTGCGGGTCGCTGCGAGACAAGATCACCGCGTACGGACTGACCGGCAACTTCGAGGTCGTGTACAACCCCGTCGACGCGTCGGGCTTCGCGCTCCCGGCCCCCGACGCGGGGCGTGCCTCCCGGCGCGACACCGTCGAGTTCGTCTCGGTGGCGCGCCTGGCGCCCGCGAAGGGGTTCGACGTGCTCATCGACGCCTTCGCGGCGGCCTCGCGCGAGGACCCCCGGCTGCGTCTGACGATCGTCGGCGACGGCCGCGAGCGGCCCAAGCTGGAGGAACAGGCGGCGCGGTCGCGCGTCGCCGACGTCGTCACCTTCGCCGGGCGCCTGCCGCGTTCCGAAATCGCCCGGCTGCTGAGCGAATCCGACGCCTTTGTTCTCGCGTCCCGCGCCGAGAACCTGACCGTCGCCGTCCTTGAGGCGTGGTGCGCCGGGCTCCCGGTCGTCACCACCGACGTCGGGGGGCACGCGGAGGTCATGGAACCGCATCTCGGACACCTCGTCCCCTCCGAGGACACGGCAGCCCTGGCCGCCGCGCTGCGCGCCGTGGCGGACGCCCCGGAGGCGTACGACCGGCACCGCATCGCGGTCGAGGCGCGGAAGAAGTTCGCGCCGGAGGCGGTCGGCGCCGAACTGGAGCGGATCTACCGTTCGGCCGTCGCGGGCGGTAAGGCAGGATCGGTGTAGCGACACCAGCGCACGACAAGGAAAGGCGGTCCACGTGGACGCGAAGGCATGGGACGAGCGGTACGCCGGAACCGAGCTGGTGTGGTCCGCCGAACCAAACCGCTTCGTCGCGGCGGAGACCACCGACCTGAAGCCCGGCCGAGCCCTCGACCTCGCCGCAGGCGAGGGCCGCAACTCCATCTGGCTTGCCAAACAGGGCTGGCAGGTCACCGCCGTCGACTTCTCCGCCGCCGCCCTCGCGAAGGGCAAACTGCTCGCCGACGCCCAAGGCGCGACCGTCGACTGGCTCACCGCCGACCTGGTCACCTGGACCCCCGAAGCCGAGTCCTACGACCTCGTCCTGATCGCCTACCTCCACCTCCCCGAGGACGAGATGCGCGACGTCCTCACAAAAGCCGCCGCCGCACTCGCCCCAGGAGGCACGCTCCTCCTCATCGGCCACGACCTGACCAACCTCACCGAAGGCACGGGCGGTCCCCAGGACCCGTCCATCCTCCACACCCCGGAAACCGTCGCAGACGCGATGCCTGATCTCCGCATCACCCGCGCCGAGCGAGTCCACCGCCCGGTCACCGTCGAGGGCGAACCCCGCGAAGCCATCGACACCCTCGTCCGCGCAACCCGTTCCTGAGAGGCCCTTCAGTCTCCCTGCCGGTCGGCCAACAGCAGCGCAAGCGGACCGGCAGGAAGGAGAAACTGCCCGTCGGCAAGAGCGGCAAGCGCATCTTGCATCGACCACCAGGAGAGCGCGAACCCCTCTTCGGTAGGCGTGAGTTGCTGCGGCCCCAGCGTCAACTGCCGGGCTTCGAACAGGTGCACCCGAGCAGGCGATGCCAGCGTGATCGCGTACGTCCCCAAAGACCGCCAGGCCGCTGCGGTGATCCCCGCCTCCTCACGGAGTTCGCGCCGCGCGCATTCTTCCGGTGTCTCATCGCCTTCTCTGCGACCTCCGGGCAGGAACAGGTACTCACCGCCGTGACGCGGAAATTCCGCTGACAGGAGTGCTACTTGCCCGTCACCGTCGCGGGCCACCACGACCGCCGCGTCCCGCGCGGGAGGGGCTCCCGTTACATCGCTCATGCCGCGCGAGCTTAGCCGTGCCTGTCACCGGACCATGGCCGCGAAAGGCACGTTCATCACCGCGGGATGAGCTATCCCTCGGCCGTGGTAGCCGTCGTCTCCATACGCGTCGCCGTGGTCGGCACAAATGATGATCAGCCATGGGCGTTGAGTGTCCAGGTCGGCGACGAGCCGGCCCAAGTGAACGTCGGCGTAGGCGAGCGCGGCAAGTTGTGACCGTGCGCTGTCGACGCTTTCGCCGACGTAGTGGCCGTGGGGGACGTGAGTGGCCGATACGTTGACGAACAGGAACAACGGTTGGGATTCATAGGCTGCGGCGATTTCCAGGGCGTGGTCGACCTGCCACCTGGTGGAGCCCAGTGCCGGTGAGCAGAATTCGGGGCGCCAGTGGTCTTCGTCGAAGAGATCCGGCAAAACTGAGCCAAGTGGAGTTTCGCGGGAGAAGTAGGTGACGCCTCCGATACACGCGGTGTGGTACCCGTAGGCTCTGAGACCGGTGAGGAGGTTCCGTGATTCGAACACGAAAGTCTCCGCCCGTACCGTCTTGAACGCCGGGGGACGGCATTCCCACAGACGCGGGGGTTGCTCGGGCTGTGGGAGCTTGGGCAGGAAACCGTGGAAGAACGCAATGTGCGCGGGCAGGGTGAACGTGCCTGGTGTGTGGCGCCGTTCCCACCCGCCTGGCGGAAGGATAGTTGCCAGGTGAGGTGTCAGACCGTCGTCGTAGGCGGACCGGGCGACGTCGTAGCGCAGCGAGTCGAGGGTCACGAACAGGATTCCGGCGCCGTCTCGGATCAGCTCGGCTGCGTTGATCATGCCTGGCCCGCTCTCGGATAAGGTGTGATCATGCCCTCGGCTGCTGCGTTCACGGGGATAGGCATCCGGTCGTCAGCGATCCGGCGGCGGATTTGGGCGAGACCGGAGTTCTCGGTCAGCGGCTGACCGAGGCCGTCGTACAAGACGATACGAACTGTCTCACCATTGTCGGTGCCTGCCGAGGTCACCAAGATCCCTGGTACACCCCCAAGCGCACCGATGGCAGCCCGCAGTTCAGCCTCGGTGGCGACGCCTAGATCCATCACCTCGCACTTGTAGTGTTCGGCGTTGGTGGCGCCGAGGCATGCCCGACGGTGGAATTCGGCGCTGGTCGGGCGTCCGTCGTGGGCTGCTGCGAGTCGGTGCGTCTTGGTGACGACGACCAGACAAGCGCCTAACCACCAACCGACGTCTTCATGGATTTGGCCGGGGAATTGGCCGATGGCTACGCCCTCGCGGATTACGGCGTCGGTGTCAATGGGCCTGAGCACGCGTCGCCTCCACATGCGTCATGATTTGGTTGACGAGTTCGGCGGGAGTAACACCATCGGTGTCGAGGATCACGGCGGTGGCGTCCTCGTCCGCCACCGTCTCGAAGTTCGCGAGCAACCGGGACAGGCGTCCGGGCATGCCGAACACTTCGACATCGTCCGAAGTCAACGTCCCTTGCTCTCGCTTGGCCGCCAAACGTTCACGCAGCATCGGTTTCGAGCAGTGCAGGTAGAACGAGAGGTCGGGTGTTTCGAGATACGGATCGAACGGCTGCATCAGGTGCATCACGGCGCGGACATCGAGATTGTGAACAGCACTGTGGCAGGCGATCACCGAAGCCCGGTAGCGGTCCGCGATCACCGGGAGGGCGGCGCGCCGCTCGCGTACAACGTCGGAAACCTGGAGCAGGCCGGACAGGTAGAAGGCGAACTGCGGCAGCGGCCTCAGGCGCACGTTCGCCGAGGTCGACCACCCAGTGTGTGGCTCGGTGAGTGTGTGGAGCGCAGTGCCGTGAAGGCGTTCGGCGAGAAGTCGGGCCACGGTGGACTTTCCGATGCCCGACACGCCTTCGAGGACCAACATCGGTCCAGGACGGGAGCCAGGTGTGATCGGTCGGTACGGCGGCGAGGTAAGCAGGCTCATTGGGTCCCCTCCGTGAAAGCCGCGACGTGCGCGGCGACTGCTGCGGCGAGCTGTCTGGGATTGGTCAACAGGCTGGTAAGGTCCAGACGCAGGTCATCCCGCAGGAGGCAGGGCTGGAGACCTCCGGCGTGGTCCACGCGCAGTGCCCAGAAGCCTTCAACGCACTTCGTCCGCAGGGGGCAAGTACCACACTGGCCGACGTGATGGCGCCCGAGATGTCGGTGGATGACGTCGATCTCCACCCCGTCGATGCGGAAGACCCGCCGCTCTTGCCCGACGCCGGCGACTTCCGTGTGCTCATCGCGGGTGAGGCTCCGCAGATACGCCACAGTGTCGTCTGCGGCGACTGCCGAGATCGCACGTCCTTGGTTGAAATCGGTGCCGACCATCTCGATGAACTGCACTGGCAGTCGGCGCTCCAAGGCGAAGTCGAGGATGGCCCTGATTTCATGCGCGTTGTCCTGGACCAGAACGCAGTTCAGCTCAACGCGCTCGAAGGTTTCGCGCGCCGCCTCGATGCCTTCCAGGATCGTGGCGATGCCGATTCGTGTGCTTGTGATGGCCCGCAGTGATGCGTCCGAGAAGTAGTGCAACGGGATCTTCACCTTGTCCAGCCGTGTCGAACTGAGACACGCGCAATTCGCGCGCATACGTGTGCCGTTCGTGAACAACGTGTACGAGCCGTCCGGACCTGCTGCGGGCAGCCGCTCCAACACGGGCCGGGCCAGCGGTGAGACCGGGGGCTCACCACCAGTGAAGTACACGCGTTTGAGGCCGGTGTTCTGCATCGCGGAGATGATCTCGACGTAGTGCTCAGAACAAAGTTCCGGCAGCATGTGGCCGCCGTGTCGGATCTCCTCGGGTGATCCGGGGCGGGACGCCGCCCTCGTTGTGGCAGAACCAGCATGCGACGTTGCACGCTGGACCGAAGGAGATACGAAGCTGGCCGCGCAACGCCGCGAAGTTGCTCAACGCGGTCCAATCGACTTCGGGCGCCGGGGCGTTGGCGATGGTTACGCTCATCGGTGATCCCTTCGCGGCAACACTCATCAGAGGACGTGCAACTTGTCGCGGACACGGAGCAGCACCCCGGTGTCGACTCCGCCACCACCGTGCACGCGCAACCGCCGGGCCTCAGCCATCGCGACGGCCCCGATCGTGTCCTGGATGATCAGCGCGAGTACCGCCGCCTCCATCGGACTCGTGCGGAGGTACAGCGGTCCCGTCTGGTATCCACCGCCCTGCCGTTCGATGGCCACCTGCGGGAACCCCAGCTCCAAAGACCGCTCCGGATAGGGCAGTCCAGTCAATTTCTCCGGGGCCAGCGGGATCACCGCGACCCCCATCAGGGTGCCGCTCATGACTTGGTCTCCCGCCAGAACCCTGACAACGACACCGTCCGCTCGTAGCCACCGCCGACCGGACGCAGGAAGACCGTCTTCGCCATCACATCCATGACCTGTTCACGGCCATGCTCGTCTGTCTCCACAATCGAGCCGATCTTCGGCTCGGCGCGGGACTCCGCGTTGGTGTCGGTGACTGTGGATTCGTCGCCACTCGCCCGTGCCTTCGCGGACTCGGTGCAACCGGCGTAGCCCTCAACCGGCGTCGGCTCCAATCTCACTCCTGGGTCCAGTTGTTCAACGCGTGCGCTGGGGTAGCTCCTTGGGTCCGTCATGAGGCCGATCATGGTTCACCCGCACGGACGTTTCCCTCGGGAACCAGGGACACTTGGGCCTTCGGCGGACTACCTTCCGAGAAGGCCCAAAAGGACAGCATGAGGGGGTTGACTTGAACAGTGCGCTGAGATCCGCTATGGACGACGCAAATCTGACACCCCGTCAACTTGCATATCGGGTAGGGGTAACGCCCAAGCAAGTGGAACGATGGCTGAGTGACGCAGGCCTCACGCCGCACGCGAGGAATCGAGCGGACGCCTGCCGAGTGCTGGGAACGGACGAAGAGATGATTTGGCCGAAGGTCGTACAGGAACGCGTGAAAACTGGAAATGACCGCGAGTTGGTACACAGCTACCCCTACCGCTCCGCGTGTCCGTCCACCGTCTGGTCTGAATTGATCGAGGCAGCAAGCGAGGAAATGTTCCTCGCCGGCTACACCAACTACTTTTTTTGGACTCAGGTACCGCACTTCGCCGACACCATCCGACGCAAGGCTGAATCAGGATGCCGGGTGCGGTTCCTGCTCGGAGCCCCGGACGGAGACGTGACCCGGCAGCGCGAGGAAATCGAGAACGTGGCACTGTCGGTATCCACGCGAATTCGCATCACGCTCGAACACCTCGAACGGCTCGGGGAAATTCCCAATGTGGAAACGCGATTCTCGGCCCCGCTGGACGCGATCAATCATGTGAGCCTTTCCGTTTTCCGATTTGACAACCAAGCTCTGGTCACGCCCCATCTGGCCCGACTTGTCGGTCATGACTCCCCGCTGTTGCATCTGCGCAAGCATGGAGTCGGCGAGATTTTCGACAGGTTCGTTGAACACGCTGAGGAACTGTGGAGCCGGGCCGTTCCGAGATAGCGTCGCGGCAGCGGGTCGGAAAGTACGTCCTCGGCGAGACTGTAAGCCCAGTCATTCAGTTCCATGTCACGAGGTTACGAGGCTCACGAGCAAACCGGACGACCGACAAGTGCTACACCGTCATCGAGACCGAAACCGACAACGGCGATGGTAGGACCAAGGAGCAGCGAGTGCCGGATCATAGCCTGACGATCACGGACGACCAGCGCCATTGTGCCGAACTCATTTGGGAATATCACCAGATGCGGCAACCCCTCAGGCGCTGTGATGCCGCGATCGGGCTCGGTAGCCACGACCTCGGCGTCGCCGCGTTTGCCGCAAAGCTTTATCACGAAGGCATGTTCGGAACATTGGTCTTCAGCGGTGGCAACAGCCCCACCACAGCCGCGCGGTTTCCGCGTGGTGAGGCTGTGCACTTTCGCGAGCATGCTCTCGAACTCGGTGTTCCCGACGACGTGATCCTCCTGGAACCGAATGCCGGGAACACCGGTCAGAACATCGCCTTCTCGCGTGATGTCCTGGCCGCTGTCGGGATCGTGACTACGTCGATTCTCCTGATCTCCAAGCCGTATATGGAGCGGCGTTCGTATGCTACGGCCCGCAAGGTTTGGCCCGAAGTCGAAGTGACCTGTGCGTCCGAACCCCTTGTCTTTGACGACTATCTCACGGCGATCGGTGACGCGAAGCTCGTCATCGACATGCTTGTCGGGGACCTGCAACGCGTCATCGAGTACCCGGGGCGGGGCTTTGCCATCGAGCAGGACGTCCCAGACAGCGTGTACGCCGCGTACTTGTCTCTGCTTCAGGACGGCTTCGACAGTCGCATCATGGCCGGGTAGTTCGTTGGTGGGCTGCCGTCACCCACGAACGCGCCTACCCGGTCACGGTGGAGGCGGAGGGTGACGCGGACGGCGTCGTTGTGACGGCGACACGTTCACGTACGCGCGCAACTGCCGCGTGGATCTCGGGTTGTGCGCGGCGGATGAAGCGGCCGACGATGCTGTCGTTTCCGTAGCGGCTCAGGATTTCCGCGATGCGTGCTTCTGCGGTCGTGGGGTCGCCGTTTGGGGAGGTGGTCATGTCGCAGTAGATGAGGGCGTCGACGAGGTGGTCGGTTTCCGGGGGGAACTCGGCGGTGAGATCGGCGGCCAAACCGCGTTCCTCGGCCTCCAGCAGCGCGCAAGAGTGATGGGCGACCAGGCGCGTTACGCGTTCGTCGGCGTGGGCGACATCGCGGAGGTAGCGTGCGCCGTCCAAGGGGTGGAATCCGATCTTGGCCAGGGCGGGTGCGTAGCCGATGTCGTGCAGGACGGCTGCCGCGTACAGCAACTCTGCCTCGCTGCCGAGGATGGGGCCCAGCGCGTGTGCGCGCTGGGCGACGCCTTGTGAGTGGGCCCAGCGTTGCGGGAGTGGGCCGGCGAGAAGGTCCTCGGCGAGGTGGTACGCCCAGCCGCTCAACCCCATGGCACGAGGGTACGCGCCTACACCGGCCTCACACGGTTGCCGTGCCAGCGGATCCAGTCTCGGCCCCGGCGGGCGGTGATGAGGGAAGTGACGGGGTTGAGGCGGCGGCAGTGGCGGGGGCCTATGGCCATGCGGGTGCGGACGCCCGGGTATTCGGGGAGTTTGCGGAGGTCGGTCAACTCGGCCGCCAGGTCGTAGAGTTCGCGGACGGTCAGGCCGTCGGCGGTGTCCTCGCCGGCGTCGAGGGTGCGGATGACCTTGCGGAGTACGCCTCGGGCGAGCTTGCGGCGCATGGCGGTGTGGATCGCATTGCGGTACGGCAGGTCCTTGCCGTCGTTGTCCAGGAACGACTCGTAGCCGTCGCGCAGTTGCTCCAGGCGGGCGCGGGCGTCGAAGGCCGAGTGGTGCATGTTGCTGTCGTGTATGCGGTAGTAGGCCTGGTCGGCGTCCGGGAGCCAGCCGACCGACCCCCGGCGGGCGAGCCGGAGCCACATCTCCAGGTCGCCGGAGTGCGGCAGCCTCGGGTTGTAGCCGCCCGCGTCGTGGTGGGCGCCGGTCCGGGCGACGACCTCGGGGGACAGGATCAGGTTGCGTCCGGCGCGGAAGACGCCGCGGATCCAGCGGTCGCCGGTCCAGGTCCGGCTGCGCGCGCCGGTGCGTGCGTCCGGGAGCGGGCCGCCGCTGAGGAACCTGACGGGGTTGCCGTAGACGAACGTGACGTCGGGATCGGCCGCCATGACGGCGGTGGCCCGGGCGAGCGCACCGGGGGTCAGCAGGTCGTCCGCGGAGAGGAGCACGCAGAAGTCGCCGTCGGCCCACTCCAGCAGACCCTCGTTGTAGGTGGCGATATGGCCCTTGTTGGTCGTGTGACGCTCGTACGTCACGCGGGGGTCGCGGGCCAACTCGGCGCCGACGTCGGGGGTTTCGTCGGTCGAGGCGTCATCGAGGACCAAGACCCGTACGTCCACGCCCTCTTGGTCGAGCAGGCTGCCGACGTTGGAGGGCAGGTAGCGGGCGTAGTTGTAGGAGGGGACGACCACGCTCACGCTCGGCAGGGCGGGAGCGGTGGCGGCGGATTCCCGCGGGGCCTCGCTTGTCGTCATCGCGTTCTCGCCTTTCCGAGCCGTGACCTCGCCGCGATGCGGCCGTGCAACAGCAGCCGGGACGGTCCGCGTCCCGCCAGCCAGGTGGTGTCGTGCCGGTCGACGGCGCCGAACCGGTACTTGTACTCTTCGGCGCCGCGCAGGAAGTCGAACACCGCGGCGCCCTGGGCCCGGACGGCCGCCACGGCCTCGGCGACGAGGACGGTGCCGAGGCTCAGCCGGCCATACGCCTCGTCCCAGCCGGTCTGGTAGTAGGAGAACGTGTCGCCCCACAGGAAGCCGTAGAGAACCCCGACGGGGCCCTCCGGTCCGTCGGCGACCATCGCGCACGGGCCGCGCCCGGGTGCCGCGCGCCGCGCGAGGGCGCGGTGGAAGGGCTTACGGGCGGTGTCGAACATCGTGGCCCGGCCCAGGATTTCCTGGCGGCGGGCGTGCAGCGCGAGCAGAGTGTCGAACAACGGTTCGTCGACGGCGCCGGGGGCGGCGAAGCGGAAGGTGACGCCCTCGGCGGCCAGCCGCCGCCGGTAGTGCCGGAGGTCCTTGCGGAAGCGCGCCGATCCGATGCGGTCGGGGTCGGCGGGCATCGTCGGACACGCGGTGCGTTCGACGAGGCGCGCACCAGGGGGGACGAAGGCCGCGCCCGTCGCCTGGTCGAGGTTCGGCAACCACAGGGCACCTCGCCGGGCGACCGCCGCGAGCCATGCCCGGACGTCGTCGGCACGGCCGGGGGACACCGCGAAACCGCAGTGGTCGGCCGCCGCGAGGCCGGAGCCCAGGACGGTGACGGTCCGCGTGCCCACCGGGAGCCGCGGATGCCACCGCTGACGGCCCTTCAGAAGCGGGACGACGGCCTCGAGTTCGCCGCCGCCCGCGGGCCAGACCGCGACCGTCGCGGACTCACCGCCCGTGCCTCCGAAGGCCTCCCACCACGAAAGCACCCAGTCGGGCGTGGAGAAGTACGAGCCTCCGTGCGCGGCGGCCAGGTCCCGCCAGGCCGGTGCGATCTGCTCCAACTCGCCCGCGTCGACCAGGAGGTGCGGTGGCGCCGACGTCCTCACGGCCGCGTCACCCCCGCCCGCGCAGCCCGTGTACGGCGGGATGGAGGCCCGACAGGATCGTCTCGAAGCGGTCCGGAGACGTCGTCGTCGCGACGCGCAGGCGCGAGACGCGCAGCGGATGCTCGGGGAGCCTCGGGCCCAGCCGGTGATCGAACAAGAACGCCGTCGTATAGCCGAGTTGATCCAGCTGTCGTTCGGCGCGGGCGTCCCAATTGCCGTTCGGGTAGGCGAACGACCGCGGGGCGCGGTCGAGGATCCCGCTCAACAACTCGTGCGCGCCCACGACTTCGTCGCGCACGTCGGCGTCCGCGCACTTGTCGAGCAGGGGATGCGTGCGTGCGTGGCTCTCCACCCGGACGCCGCCCGCCTCCAGCGCACGCACCTCGTCCACGGTCAACTGCGGTTGACGTACGCGGGGTTGCCCGCTGCGCAGCCTCTCCAGCGCGGCCACGCGGGACTCCTGCGGGACGGACTTCAGATGCCGCAGCCACTCCGCGACCGACCGCCCCCCGCCGCCGCCCCCGGAGACCAGCCGCTCCACCTCGTACCACCAGAACGGCCGGTCGGTGCCGATCAGCGACGCGATCACGAACGCCACCGCGGGTATGCCCCGTTCGCGCAGCAGCGGCAGGCCGTGGTCGTGGACGCTCCGCTCGCCGTCGTCGAACGTGATGAGCACGGCCCGCCCGGGAAGCGGGCGCCGGGACGCGATCGCCTCCTCGACCTCGTCGAGCGACACGGGCCGGGCGATCCGCAGCAGGCGGTCCAACTGCCGGGCGAATCCCGGCGGATCGTCCACACCGTGATACCCGAGGACGGCCAGCCGCCCGACCGCCCGCCCGCCGAACCACCACTGCGCCGGCGACCGCCGCAACACGGTGTCGCCGCCTGCTCGCAGCCGCCCCCGAAGTCCTGATCGCACGCACGCCCCCACGCCGCCGGCTCCCCGGTCGACCGCGCGCCCACCCCGACCGCGCGGCGACCCCTCACCCGCACCGTAACAACGTTCATCGCCCGCCCGGGGGCCTTTCGCCGGTTCACCGTACCGGGGGCGACCGGCAACGGCCTTGTCCAGAGGGTGACTTGCCTCCGCGACCGAGGAGAAGACCGATACTCCGCACGCATCGCGAATTCATCCGCAAACCACCCGCATGGCGGCTTGCGGAGCCCTAGGCTATTGCGCGGGTGGGTCGTGTTCCGGTGGGGATGTACAGGAACCTCGGCCCAAAAACACATGCCCGGCGCTGCTCACGCCGGGCTGAGAGACGCTGGGGTCTCATGGTGGGGGCGTGGTCGGTCATGCTCGACGCGGGGGTTGTCGGGTGGGGGCGGGGAGTGTCGGCCGGTTTCCGGCGTCACAGTGAACCGCCGTCTTCTCACGGGTGCTTCGGAGGCGCGTCCGGGGCCGAGCGTTGAACGCCCGCGGGGTCTTCCTGCACGCCCGCGACCTCGACACGGACTTCACCGCCGGGTGGGACCGCCTGGTCGCCGCGCGCGGTGTGTACGCGGACTGCTTCGACACCTACACCTGGGCCGCGTCCGTGATGCACGCGGATCCCGTCGCCGCGCGGCGCATCCGGATCGCGGCGGTCCTCGACGAGCCCACGGGGAAACCCGTCAGCCTGCTCGCCCTCGAAGACCTCGACGGCCGCGGACGGTTCGCCTCGTTCGCCGAGGACCGCCCGCGCTCCAGGGTCGTCGCCGAGCGTGCGAGTCACGACGAACTAGGCGCGCTGGCTGATCAGTTGGCCGCGTCCGGCGTGCGCGACCTGCGCCTGCGCCGCATGCCGAGCCGCGACCCGGCCACCCACCGCCTGCTCGGCGCGCTGCGGCGCGCGGGTTACCGCGTCCACGCCCGCGAACGCTCGTCCGACATGCTCGCGGACGTCACGGACGGATGGGCCGGCCACCGCGCCCGGTTCGCCTCGTTCCACGCGCAAGCCCGGCGTCTGCACCGCAAGTTGGCCAGGCGTGGCGACGTCGCCCTCACGGCGTACACCCGCCCCGGCGAGGCCGACACCGGATTCGCCGCCTACGCCGCGCTGTTCCCGCGAAGCTGGAAGGGCCCGCTGACGGAACGGACCCGCACCGAGCGCCGCGAGCTCGTGCGCCGCACCGCCGAGAACGGCTGGCTGCGTCTGTACGTGCTGCGCGTCGACGGTCGGCCGGCGGCCACGTACCTGTGGTTCCGCGTCGGCGCCGTCGCGCTGTGGCATTCCACCGCCTACGACGAGGAGTTCGCCGGACTCGGCGTCGGCAACCTCGCCATGTGGCAGGCCCACGAGCACATTCTCGTCGCCGACCCCACCGACCCGCCGACACTCGTCGACCTGCTGCCCACGACCACGAGCCAGAAACTGCGCCTCGCCCCGGAACGGCCGCCCCTCCTCGACATCGAGGCCGTGCGCGACCGACCGCTCACCGCCGCGGCCCTGCCCGTCAGGGCGTTGGCCCGCACCGCCCGCGCGTCGGCCGCCGGCCGGATACGGGCCCGGCGGCGAGGCCGTACCACCGCATCGACAGGGGGCACGAAAGCGTGAGCGACCGAACCACCGTCCTGACGCCGCGACCGCACACCGCCACGGTCGGCAGCCGCCCGGCGCCCGCGGCGACATCGTCCGCCCGCATATGCCGCCGGCTCATACGGTCGCGCGAATTCGCCCACGCGTCCCGGCACTTCGGAGCGGGAACATGATCAAGCCCAGCGGTGACCGCACGCGCACCACGCTCAAACGCGCGCTCGCCCGATGCGCCGGACAACGCCCCGCCGAGGGCGCGACCCTGCTGATCCACCACCGAGTCGGCGGCGGAACCCGCGACGAACTCGACCTGACCACCGAGGGATTCACCCGCGAGCTGGACGAACTCACGGCACTGCCCGCCGGATCCGTCGTCTCCCTGGACACGGCGCTCGACCGGCTGGCGGCCCGCGACCGCACGCCGTCGGTGGTCCTCACGTTCGACGACGGCTTCGCCGACGTCCACGCCCACGCGTGGCCGCTGCTGCGGGAGCGCCACCTGCCGTTCACCCTCTACCTCGCGAGCGGCATGGTCGGCGGCGCGATGCGCTGGGAGGGCTCCACCGGCACGAGTGCGGGTGCACCCGCGCTCACGTGGGACCAACTCGCCGACATGCTCGACAGCAACCTGCTGACGCTCGGCAACCACACCCACCGCCACGCCCGTCCCGAGGCCCTGACGGAACACGAACTCGACGCCGCGTCCGACGAGATCGAGAAGCGCCTCGGCCTGCGCCCCGACCACTTCGCCTACCCGTGGGGAGTCCGGGTGCCCGCGATGGAACACGCCCTGCGCTGCCGCTTCCGCAGCGCCGCCACCGGCACACTCGGCCGCAACCTGCCCGGGACCGACCCGATGCGGCTCCACCGCGTCCCGGTCCGCCGCACCGACCCCCCGGAGTTCGTCCGCGCCAAGCTCACCGGGCGCCTCCTCCCCGAACGCGCGTACGCCCGCGTGGTCGCACTCGGAAAGAAGGCCGGTGCCCGTGCCTGACAACCCCGCGTCCGACGGCCCGCGCCCGGGCGATCCCGTTCCCGGCGACCCCCTGCTCCCCGACGACCTCACCATCCCCGTCGGCCCCGGCGGACGGCCCCTCCGCGTCGCCCACCTGACCACCGTCGACATGAGCCTCGCGCTGCTGCTGCGCACCGAGCTCGAAGTCGACGTGGCCGCGGGCTTCGAGGTGTACGGACTCAGCGCGCCCGGCCCCTACGTGCCCGACGTACAGGCCGCCGGAGCCACCCACGTGCCACTCGACGCACTCACCCGCGCGTGGGACCTCGCCCGCGACGCCGCAGCCGCCCGTGAACTCGCCGCGACGCTCCGGCGCCTCGACCTCGACGTCCTGCACACCCACAACCCCAAGACCGGTGTCCTCGGCCGCCTGATCGGCCGAGCCGTCGGCATACCCGTGGTCGTCAACACCTGCCACGGCCTGTGGATACGCCCCGGAGACCCGTGGCCCCGCCGCGCGTTCGTCCTCGGCGCGGAGTCCGTCGCCGCCCGCGCGTCCCACGCCGAGCTGTACCAGAACGCCACCGACCGGCACACGCTCGCCCGCACCGTTCCCGCCTGGCGGTCACGGGTCGTCGGGAACGGCACCGACCTGGCGCGGTTCCGCCCGAACCCGGCCGCCCGGGACCGCGTGCGTACCGAACTCGGCGTCGGGGACGACGAGTTGCTGGTGGGCGGCGTCGGCAGGCAGGTCGCCGAGAAGGGCATCGCCGAATACCGCGAGGCGGCCCGCGCCCTGGCCGGCAAGGCGCGGTTCGTCTGGATCGGCCCCGAAGACCGCGACAAGGCGGACGCGTTCCGCACCGGAGCCGACCCTCACGTCGAACACCTCGGCGCACGCTCGGACATGCCCGACGTGTACGCCGCACTCGACCTGTTCGTCCTGCCCTCCCACCGCGAGGGCTTCTCCCGCTCCGCCATGGAAGCCGCCGCCACCGGCGTGCCCATGGTGCTCAGCGACATCCGGGGCTGCCGCGAAATCGGCACCCACGGCGAACACGTCCTCCTCGTCCCGCCCCACGACGCCCCGGCGCTGACCGAGGCCGTCGACCGCATGCTCACCGACCCCGCCCTGCGCGCCCGCCTCGCCGCCGACGCCCGCACCCGCGCCCTGAACGAATTCGACCAACGCCGGGTCGCCCGGACCTCGATCGACACCTACCGGGCCGTCGCCCGCCGCCGAGGCCTCGGCTGGGGAACCCGACCGCCTCGTCCCGCCGTTCGTCCCGCCGCGGACGAGGCGCCGCCACGCACCGGAGAGGGCACGGCATGATGCGGAGGCTGTTCGACCTCACCACCGCCGCACTGACACTCCTCGTGCTCGGCCCGGCGATGCTCGCGATCGCCCTGCTCGTCCGCACCACCATGGGCGGCCCCGTGCTGTTCCGGCAGACCCGCAGCGGCCACCACGGACGCGAGTTCCGCATCCTCAAGTTCCGCAGCATGCGCCACCCGCGCCACCCCGACGAACCCGACAAGGACCGCATCACCCGCCTCGGGCACATCCTGCGCACCACGAGCCTGGACGAACTCCCGCAACTCATCAACGTATTGCGCGGCGACATGGGGGTCATCGGCCCCCGGCCCACGCTCCCCGAACAGGTCGCCCACTACTCCGAGCGGCAGCGCGGACGCCTCGCCGTACGACCCGGGCTCACCGGCTGGGCCCAGGTCCAGGGCCGCAACGCGCTCACATGGCCCGAACGCATCGAGTACGACCTGCACTACGTCGACCACCGGGGCATCCGCCTCGACCTGCGCATCCTGTGGCGCACCGTCGGGGTGCTGCTGAGGCCGGTGGGGATCACCGGTGCCGGGGGAGTCAATCCCGGCTTTCCGATCCCCGGCCAAGCCGCCGCGCCCGCCGCCCACCCGGGCGGCGACACCTCCGCCGAGAAGGCCGCCCCCACCCCGGCCGGGCACCCCGGCCCGGGGCCGACGCCGTCGCGCGACCCCGGGGCCGGCCCGCGCAAGCGCTCGTCGCCGAGTTGCGTCCCGCCGTCTCCGTGGACCATCCCGTACACCACATCGCCGGGCATGGCCCCGCCGAGTGCCGCCGATCCGGTCCCCGCCGAGGAAGCCTCCTGACCGAGGAGCACGCGGCGGGGAGGCGGCGGCCGACGTCGTCCTCCCCGCCCCCGAGGCGGTGCCCGACCGCCGGGCCGGAGGCGGACAACGCCGGGGCGAGGGACGACTCCACCGGTGCGGCGCGTGGTCAGCGCCGCGACTCCCGCGAGATCGCCGACTCCGGATCCGGCGCCGCCGTCGCCACGCCCAGCACCACGCCCACCGCGACCAACACAGGGGGAAACTCCGCCACGTAGTCCATCGAGGCGTGCACCGCGAACGCCGTCAACGCCACCGCCCCCACCGCGACCACCGCCGGATCCTGCCGCGACCGCCACAGCCGCACATACGCCCACCCCAGCAGCGCGGCCAACAGCACCACACCCGGCACGCCCTGTTCCGCGGCCTGCCGAAGCCACTGCGAATGCGCGGACTTCGTATCGGAGTCCGCCCGGGCGGTGGGGCTGCGGGCGAGGAACGTCCCCGGGCCCGTGCCGCGCCACGGGTTGTCCTTGGCGGACTCGAACGCGTCGTGCCACAAGTCGATGCGGCGTTCCGTCAGCCCGTCGGCCGCCGTGCTCCGCACGCCCGACGCGCGCTCGGCGCGGTCGCCGCCGAGAGACACCGTCCCGGCGACGACCAGTGCCACGGCCACCGCGCCCGCGAGCACGAACGAACCGCGCCGCCGCGCGGACAACGCCGTGAGCCCGACCAACAGGACCGCGACCGCGCCGAACACCGCGGTCAGCGACCGCGTCGCGAACGCGGCCAGCGCCAACAACCCCGCCAGCACATGCATGTCACCGCGCCTGCGGTCGCTCGGCGCGGCCAGCGCGGCGAGGCACGCGGCGGCCACCGCCTGCGCCACCAGCGCTCCGTTCGCGTTCCCGTACCCCAGCGGTTCGGCCAACGCCGCCCCGGACAACGCGTCCGGCGACAGCAGCATCAGCACCGCGACCGCACCCGCGACCGTCGCACACGTTCCGAACGCCGACCGGGCGCCCGCGATCCGCCCCGCGCCGTAGGCCGCGGCGACCGTCAGCAGGGCGAGGAGGAATCCCTCGGGGCTCGCCGGACGCCCCGCCGCGGCGAGCAGCGCCCACACCCCCGCGAGCGCCACCAGCACCGCGCCGATCAGGTCCAGACGCCACGGGCTCCCGCCGTCCAGCCGCGCCGTGACGCGCAGCGAACGCCGGACGGCCCGCGACCGGCGCAACCGCCGCCAGGCGCGCCCGGCACCCGAATCCGCCAACCGGCCCCGGATCACCCGCCGCCCCCCGCGGCGTTCGCGTGCCCCGAACGGGAGACGCTGCCCGGCGCGTCCGTACCCACGGACCGGGCAGCGGCGCTCGTGCCCGCCGCCCGCGTCGCCGCCCTGAGCGCGCAACAGGCGTGCAGGGAACCGTGTTTGGCTGCCGCGTCGCCCTGTCGCCCCCGGGATCTAGCCGACTCCCGGTCCCCGGCAGCCTGCCCGGCACCCGCGTTCGCGGGGACGTCCCCCGTAGCCGCGTACTCCGCACTGGTGTTCGTGCCATCGCCGCCGAAGCTCGCGAGCCCCGCGACCGCGTTCCGGCGCTCCGCGCGGCCGACACACGGCAAGATGACCCCATGCCGTTCTACATCGCCGGAGCCGGCGGCGTCGGCCGCGAAGCCCTCGACGCCGCGATCGCCTCGGAGACCACCGTCGACGCGTTCCTCGACGACTCCCTCGCGGGCGACAAGATCCGGGGCCTCCCCGTGCTGCGGCCCGACGACGCCGAGCCCGGTGCCGGCTACCTCATCGGCATCGCCGCCCCCGACGTGCGCCGCCGCCTCGCCGCACTGCTCGACGCCCGCGGCCTGACCCCGGCGACCCTCGTGCACCCGCGCGCGGTCATCGCCCCCGCGACCCACCTGGCCGACGGCTGCCTGGTGCTCGCCAACGCGCATGTCTCCAGCAGCATTTCGCTCGCCGCGCACACGCAGGTCCACTACAACGCGACGGTCGGCCACGACGCCGTCCTGGAGGCCCGCGTCACCGTCTACCCCGGAGCCAACATCTCCGGCGGCGTCCGACTCTGCGAGGACGCCACCGTCGGTAGCAACGCCGTTGTCCTGCAAGGGCGTACGGTCGGCCCGGGCGCGTTCGTCGGCGCCGGCGCGGTCGTCACGCGCGACGTCCCGGCCGGGCAGGTCGTGGTCGGATCGCCGGCGCGCCCCCTGCGCACGGCATGACCGGGCGGCACGATCCCCGGTGGCCATCGGCGGCACGCGTCATCCCCGCGCCGGCACCGCGACGCGCGACCGGAACCACGCCACCGTGTCGGCGAGCCCCCGCCGCAGCTCGACCGGCCGGGCGTCCGGGAACAGCCGGCGCAACTCGGAGCTGTCGGCCTGCGAATCGCGGACGTCACCCGCTCGCGGGGCCACGTGCTCCACATCGACCGGCCGGCCCAGCACCTCGCTCAGCAGCCCGATCAGCGCGTTGAGCGAAGTCCGCGTCCCGAACGCCAGGTTCACCGGACCGGTATTGGTCACGCGGCGCACCACGGCGTCCGTCAGCACCGTGCAGACGCTTCCGATGTTCGTGAAGTCGCGGGTCTGCTCGCCGTCGCCGTGCACCGTCAGCACGCGGCCCGCCAGCGCCGCGTCGATGAAGCGCGGGATGACCGCCGCGTACGCGTGGTCGGCGGCCTGGAGCGGGCCGAAGACGTTGAAGAACCGGAACGGCAGCACCGGCAGCCCGTAGCAGTGGCCGTACGCGAGTACGTACGACTCCGTCGCCAACTTGCTGACCGCGTACGGGCTCAGCGGCAGCGTGCGCAGGTCCTCGCGCTTCGGCAGCACCGGATTGCCGCCGTAGACCGACGACGAGGACGCCGCGATCACGTGCGCCCCGCCCGCGCGCCGCGCCGCTTCCAGCACCATCAGCGTGCCCGTGGCATTCGCGTGGTGGCTCGCCAGCGGCTTCTCGATCGACCTCGGTACCGACGGCAACGCGCCCAGATGCACGATCGCGTCCGTGCCGGCGCAGGCCTTGTCCATCAACTCCTCGTCCAGGAACGAGCCCTGATGGAACGTCACGCCGACCCCGGCGAGATTGTCCAACGAACCGGTGGACAGGTCGTCCACCACCGCGACCTCGCCGACCTCGGACCGGGCCAGGAGCGCACGGGCCAGATTCGACCCGATGAAACCCGCTCCGCCCGTGACGACGACCTTCATGAGCCCCCCACAGCGTCGTGACGTCAGTTGCAGCACTGGTATTCGGTTGTGCGTGTCGCACCGGTCGCACCGGTCAAGCCGTCATGCCGAGGCGTCGGATGCCCCGGATACGTCGTGCGCCCTGCCCCCCGGACGGCGACTCAGAGCCCCACCCTGCTGCCGGTCCGGTGAGGGCATGCTACCGAGCGGCGGCGCCAACCGTGGCGAACTACCCACATCACACCGGTATTTGCGCCACACTGAGCTTCAGGCAGCTGCCGACGACGCTCGCCTCCGCCGGAATGGGACCCGCGGGGGACGCCGGCAGTCGGCCCGGGCGGTCTCTTGGGGAGAGGAGCCGGTCGGGTCCTAGGGGGCAGGGGACGCCATCATGCAATCCGCGGCAGCTCGCCGTCCCGCTTTCGCGGGAATCCGCCGAACCGGACCGCGGTTTCGCGGACGAACCCGCCCGGACGCCCGCAGCCGCACGCATCCGCCGCGCCGCGGCGCGCGCGCCGTACCGCCGCTCTGGCTCGCGGTGTTCGCGCTCCTCGCGTCCCTCCTGAGCGTCATCCCGACGGCCGGCCGGGCCGCGGCGGGGCCCTGTTCCGCGCCGATCGTCAACGCCATCGTCTGCGAGAACAGCAAGACCGGCACCGCGCGCGCGACCTGGGACGTGACGGGGGCCGGTGCCGCGGACATCCAGGGCTTCGCGACGGAGATCAGCGTCAACGTCGGCGAGACCGTGCACTTCAAGGTCGACACCCCGGCCACCGCGTACCGCCTCGACATCTACCGGCTCGGCTGGTACGGCGGCAGCGGCGCCCGCAAGATCACCTCCGTCACCCCGTCCGTCCCGCTGCCGCAGCACCAGCCCGGCTGCGACGCCGACGACGTCAACACCGGCCTCATCGACTGCTCCAACTGGACCGAGTCCGCCTCCTGGGCCGTGCCCGCCGACGCCGTCTCCGGCTACTACCTGGCCAAGTTGGTGCGCACCGACGGGACTTCGGGGGCAAGCCACATCGCCTTCGTGGTCCGCGACGACGCCTCCCACGCCGCCCTGCTCATGCAGGCGTCGGACGCCACGTGGCAGGCCTACAACGAGTACGGCGGCAACAGCCTGTACGAGGGCCAACCCGTCGGCCGCGCCTACAAGGTGAGCTACAACCGGCCGTTCACCACACGCGGCGACAACCCCGAGGACTGGCTGTTCAACGCCGAGTACCCGATGCTGCGCTTCCTGGAGCGCAACGGCTACGACGTCGCGTACACCGCCGGGGCCGACACCGCCCGACGCGGTCAACTCCTGCTGAACCACAAGGTGTTCCTGTCCGTCGGCCACGACGAGTACTGGTCGGCGGAGATGCGCGCCAACGTCGAGGCGGCCCGGGACGCGGGCGTCCACCTCGCGTTCTTCTCCGGCAACGAGCTGTTCTGGAAGACGCGTTGGGAGAACGGCGGCATGAGCGGGCAAGGCGCGCCGTACCGAACCCTCGTCTCCTACAAGGAGACCCACGACAACGACAAGACCGACCCGGCGGGCGCCGGCATGTGGACCGGCACCTGGCGCGACCCGCGGTTCTCCCCTCCCGCCGACGGCGGCAGACCCGAAAACTCCCTGACAGGGCAGCAGTTCAAGGCGAACTGCTGCACCACCGACATGACGGTCAACAGCGCCGACGGGCAACTCCGGTTCTGGCGCGACACCCGCGCCGCGACCCTCGCACCCGGCACCGAAACCACGCTCGGCAGTGGCCTCCTCGGCTACGAATGGGACGTCGACACCGAGAACAGCGCGCGTCCCGCCCACCTGATCCGGCTGTCGACCACCACCGAATCCGGGGAGATGCTCCAGGACTTCGGCTCCACGTACGCCGACGGCACCGCGACCCACCACCTGACCCTCTACCGCGCACCCAGCGGCGCACTCGTCTTCGGTGCCGGAACCATCCAGTGGTCATGGGGGCTCGACAACACCCGCACCTCCGGAACCGCCGGTGTCGACACGGCCGTTCAGCAGGCCACCCTCAACCTCTTCGCCGACATGGGCGTATCACCCGGAAGCCTGATGACCGGGATGACCGCCCCGACCCCGTCCACCGACACGGTCCCGCCCACGTCGACGATCACCGCACCGGTCGCCGGACAGAACATCGCGGTCGCCAAGGCCGTCACCGTCACCGGCACCGCCGCCGACACCGGCGGCCGGGTCGGCGGTGTCGAGGTCTCCGTCGACAACGGCGCCACCTGGAAGCCCGCCACGACCGGCCGCGAGTCGTGGACCTACACCTTCACCCCCACCACCACCGGGCCGCTCACACTCAAGAGCCGCGCCACCGACGACAGCCTGCGCGGCGAGACCCCCGGCCCCGGCGTCACCGTCACCGTCGGCGACGGCGGCCCGCCTCCGGACGTCGCCTGCCCCTGCACGATCTGGCCGGAGGGCACCCTGCCCACCTCGGGCCCCGACCCCGAGGCCGCCACCGTCGAACTCGGCGTCCGGTTCACGCCCGACCGCGACGGCTACATCACCGGCGTCCGCTACTACAAGTTCGCCGCGAACACCGGCCCCCACGTCGGCCACCTGTGGAGCGCGTCCGGCACGCAGCTGGCCGAGGCCACGTTCACGGCCGAGACCGCGTCCGGCTGGCAGCAGGTGCTCTTCGCGCAGCCCGTCCCGGTCACCGCGAACACGACCTACGTCGCGTCGTACCTCACCACGAGCGGGCACTACGCGGCCGACGAGCACTACTTCGACGCGCAGTTCTCCCGGGCGCCCCTGACCGCCCTCGCGGGTGACGCGCCCGGAGGCAACGGCGTCTACCGAGGCGGCGGCGGTTTCCCCAACGCGACCTGGAACGCGGCGAACTACTGGGTGGACGCGGTCTTCACGACGACCCCGTCCACCGGCCCGCCGCCCACCGACCCCCCGCCGACGGACCCGCCGACGTGCGCACCGTGCACCATCTGGCCCTCGGGAACCGTGCCCGGCACCCCCTCCGACCCCGAGGCCCTGCCCATCGAAGTCGGCGTCAAATTCCGCACCACCGCCGACGGCCACATCACCGGCGTGCGCTTCTACCAGGGCGACGGCAACACCGGCCCGCACATCGCCCACCTGTGGACCGCGACCGGAACGCCGCTCGCCACCCGGGCGTTCACCACCGAGACCGCGACCGGCTGGCAGGAAGTCACCTTCGACACGCCCGTCGCCGTCACCGCCGGCACGACGTACGTCGCCTCCTACTACACCCCGACCGGCCACTATGCCGCGGACCGGAACGGCCTCGTCCAGAGCGCCGGAACCGGCCCGGTCACGGCACTCGCCGACGCGGACGCCGGCGGCAACGGCGTCTACCGGCTCGGCACGGGCGGCGGATTCCCGTCCGCCAGCTGGAGCGCCAGCAACTACTGGGTGGACGTCGCCTTCACGACGAGCTGACGCACGCCACCGACCGTCCCCGGCCCGCGCCGGGGACGGCACACCCCTCCGCATCTCCCCGCACGCCGCGAACTTCCCTGAGGAGCACCGACGATGGCACGCCGCCACGCGCCTTCCCCGGGCCGCCGCGCCTACGGCCCCTTCCGCTCACGCAGAGACAAGGCCGCGGCGGCGTCCGGCATCACCACCGCACTCGCCGCCGTCGCCGCCCTGCTGTTCACGCTGTTCTCCCCGTTGTCCACCGCCCAGGCCGCCCCGTGCAACCCGTGCTCGCTGTTCGGTACCACCAACCCCGGCATCGGGCCGGACAGCGAGGCCATTTCGGTCGAACTCGGCGTCCGGTTCGTCCCCAAGACCAACGGGCGCGTCCTCGGCGTCAAATACTGGAAGGACGCCGCGAACACCGGCATCCACCGCGGCTTCCTGTGGGACACCGCCACCGGCACGGCCACCAGCGCGACCTTCCAGAACGAGAGCGCAACCGGCTGGCAGCAAGTGCTCTTCGCCACCCCCGTCGACGTGACCGCCGGGACCACGTACATCGCGTCATACGTCGCACCCAACGGCCGCTACACCGCCACCACCGGCTTCTTCAACCAGCCGCTCGACAGCGAGCAACTGACCGCCCCCGCGAGCACCGCCGGCCAGGGCAACGGCGTCTACCAGGCCGGCCCCGGCGGCACCACGATGCCGAACAACTCCTGGAACGCCAGCAACTACTGGGTCGACCCGATCTTCGAACCCGGCGTCGACGCCACCGCGCCGACGGTGACCGCCACCTCACCGGCCGCCGCCGCGACGGGCGTCGCGATCAACGACGGCCTCGGCGCGACGTTCAGTGAGGCCGTCCAGGCCGACACCATCACCTGGGCCCTCACGAAACCCGACAACACCGCCGTCGCCGGAACCGCGTCCTACGACCCGGCGACCCGCACCGCGTCGTTCGCCCCCGCCGAAAACCTCGCGCTGTCCACCGCGTACACCGCCACCGTCAGCGGCGCCAAGGACGCCGCGGGCAACACGATGGCCCCCGTCACGTGGTCGTTCACCACCGCGGCGACCCCGCCGTCGACATCGACGTTCAGCATCTTCACCGGCGCCGAACCGGTCGCCACCCCGAACAACGACGACTCGCCCAACGAACTCGGCGTGCGCTTCCACACCACCTCCGCCGGCTTCGTCAAGGCGGTGCGGTTCTACAAGAGCGAGGCCAACACCGGGCCGTTCACCGTCAGCCTCTGGAACACCGCGGGGAACCGCCTCGCCGGCGTCGACAACGTCCACCTGACCGGCTCCGGATGGCGGACCGTCACGCTGCCGAGCCCCGTCGCGGTGACCGCGAACACGACGTACGTCGCCTCGTACCACACCATGAGCGGGAACTACGCCTACACGAACAACTACTTCGCGGGCCAATCCGCCGGCAACGCCAAGATCGTCGCGCCCGCGAGCGTTGCCAACGCCCCCAACGGCGTCTACAAATACTCCGCGGCCACGACGTTCCCCACCGACACCTACCAGGCCAGCAACTACTGGGTCGACGTCCTCTTCGACACCGACGGCACCGACACCACCGCTCCCCTCCTCGCCAACCGGCTCCCGCAACCGGACGCCACCGGCGTCCCCGTCGCCGTCCAGCCCCGCGCCGACTTCACCGAGGCGGTCAAACCCGCCTCGGTCAACTTCACCCTCAAACAGGGCGCCACCACCGTGCCCACGACCGTCGAGTTCGACGACCCGGCACACCCGACGCAGGTCCTCCTCAAACCCGCCGCCCCGCTCGCGTACTCGACGCAATACACCGCCACACTCGCCAACTTCCAGGACCTCGCCGGCAACACCGGAACCGGCGCCACTTGGACCTTCACCACCGGCGCCGCGCCGCCGCCCGCACCATGCTCGTCACCGGGCACCGGGCCGATCCTGGTCATCACCGCGAACGCCAACCCGTACGCCTGCTACTACACCGAAATCCTGCGCGCCGAAGGCCTCAACGCCTTCACCACCCGGGACATCGGCGCCGTGAACGCCACCGAACTCGCCGCCTACACAACCGTGATCCTCGGCGACCTCGACCCCGACCCCGCCCTCGTCGCCGCCCTCACCACCTGGGTCGAAAACGGCGGCAACCTCATCGCGACGCGCCCGCGCGCGACACTGTCCGACCTCACCGGCCTCACCTCCGGCGCGGGAGTGCTCGCCGACCAATACCTGAGGATCCAGGACGCGGCGGGCCCGGGCGCCGGGATCTACGCCGACCGCGCGATCCAGTTCCACGGCACCGCCGACCAGTGGACGGCCGCGCCGGGCACCACCGTCATCGCCGAACTGTTCCGCCGGACCGGAGCCGCCGAACCCGTGGGCATCGGCAAACCCGCCGTCACGCGGCGGACCGCCGGCGCCGGAACCGTCACCGCGTTCGCCTTCGACCTCGCCAAATCCGTCGTGACGACCCGGCAGGGCAACCCGGCCCAGGCCAACCAGGAACACGACACCCTCACCGACAACCTGCGCTCCACCGACATGTTCCACCGGGACTGGGTCGACCTGAACCGCGTCGAGGTCCCGCAGGCCGACGAGCAGCAGCGGCTGCTCGCCAACGTCATCGAACTCGCCAACCGCGAGAAGGCACCCGTACCGCGCTTCGGCTACTTCCCCGGCAAGACCGGGACCGCGACCCCCGAACTCAACCCCGTCGTCCTCGTCTCCACGGGCGACCACCACAACACGCCGCAGGCCGGCATCAACGACCGCGTCGCGAAGTACAACGCCAACAGCGACCCCGCGTGCGCCAACCCGGCCACCCGCGCGCAGGCGCTCCGAGACTGGCGCTGCATGCGCGGCACCTTCTACGTCTGGGACTCCGACGGCGACGCCGCCCCCGCCACCGTGCGGGACTGGCAGTCCCAGGGCTTCGAGGTAGGCCGCCACGTCTCCCAGAACGGGCACTGCATCGCCGTCGACCCCGACACCGAGCAGTCCGTCATCGACGCGACCGTCACCAACGCCTTCACCGCGAGCCTCGGCGACTTCGAGGACGCGTACGGCTACGCACCGGTCACCAGCCGCACCCACTGCATGACCTGGCCCGACTACACCACGGTCGCGTCCGTCGAGGAATCGCTCGGCATCCGCATGGACACGAACTACTACTACCTGCCCGACATCTGGTCGAACTCGTACGGCTCACCGCTCATGAAGAACGCGCCCGGCTACTACACCGGCTCGGGCCTGCCGATGCGCTTCGCGCAGGCCGACGGCACCATGATCGACGTCTACCAGGCGACCACGCAGCTGCACGACGAGTTCTGCCAGACGTACCCGACGCAGTTCGCCGCCATGGTCGACCGGGCCCAAGGCAGCCAGGGCTTCTACGCGGCCATCACCCTCAACAACCATCTCGACGACCAACTCGGCAACAGCACCGGCACCTGCGACCGCGTCAGCCAGACCGTCATCCAGGACGCCGTCATCGCCGCCGCCAAGGCCAAGAACGTCCCGGTGATCACCGCCCGGCAGCTCCTGGAGTGGACGGACGGCCGCAACCGGTCGTCGATCGCGAACCTGACGCGCGGCGGCGACACCGTCACCTTCACCGTCGCCGCCGACCCCGCCGCGGCGAACCTCATGACGATGCTCCCGACCGCCGGCCCCGGCGGCACGACCCTCACCGCCCTCACCCGCGCGGGAACGCCCGTCACCTTCACCGAACAGACCGTCAAGGGCATCGAGTACGCGGTCTTCCCCGGCGTCTCGGGCGCCTACACCGCCACATACAGCGCGCCCGCCGCGGCACCGCGCGTCCAGACCCTCGCGGCGACCCCGAAGGCGGACGGCACCGCGGAGGTCTCCTGGACCACCGACACCCCCGGCACCACCGAGGTCGCCCTCGGCGAGAAGCCCGACTCGACCGCACCGGTCAAGATCGTCGGCGAGAACACCGGCGACCACCACACGACGCTCGGCGCGCTCAAACCGGACACCACCTACTACTACCGCGTCACCACCGTCGACTCCGCGGGCCGGCGCACCACCGTGCCGGACCCGGCGCGGAAGCCCCTGGAGTTCAGGACGCCGAAAGCCGACAAGAAGGCCCCGAGGATCAGCGACCAGAGCGTGGTCCCGTGGCCGGACGGCAGCGCGGTCGTCACCTGGACGACCGACGAGCCGGCCACCACGTCGGTGGTCGTCGGCCAAGGCGCCCGCGACATGCGCGTCGCGGCCGACGACCAGGGGTCGGCGACCACCCACAAAGCGGTCGTGACCGGCCTGACGCCCGGTGAGACGTACGCGTTCCGGCTGGTGTCGAAGGACGCCGCGGGCAACGAGGCGACATGGTCGGGCAAGAAGGCCGACACCGCGAAGTTCGTGATGCCGAAGTACGGCGTCACCGAACACAGCGGCCCGACCTTCGCGACGGGCACGCGCACCGGAGGCGCGGTGGTCAACGACACGGACGGCGTCCTCACCCTCGGCGGCGAGTCCGCGCAGGACTTCGCCGACGGCACCGGCACGGGCCCCTGGGGCCAGGTGCCCATCGCACCCGGCGGCCGGACCGCCGTCGACGACGGCGCACTGACCCTGGACGGCAGCGCCGCGGGCTCCGGCCTCCCCCCGGCAGCGGGCCGCAGACTCGACTTCGAGGCCGTCTTCGACGGACCCGCGGCCCAGGTCGCGGGCTGGGGGGACCCGGTCGGCGGCCCGGCGGCCGTCTTCGAGTGGCGCGACGGCGGCCTGCACGCGGTGACGGTCGAACCCGGCGGACGCGAACGGTCCGACACGAAGATCGACGGCGACTGGAACGGGGCTCCGCACCGCTACACGATCGAACGCGACGGCAAGGACCTCCGGTTCTCCGTCGACGGAAGGAAGGTCGCCGACCTCGAGGCCGCACTGCCCGCCATGTCCCCGGCCGCGCGCGACACCGTCACGGACCGCGTCCCCCTGCGGATCCGGCACATCCAGGACGGTGACAAACCGACCGGCGGCTCGTACACGTCGCGGGTCCTCGACGCGACGCAAATGGTCACCTGGCTCCAGGCGACCTGGCAGGCCGACCTGCCGCAGGGCACCGCACTCAAGGTCGCGGTGCGCACCGGCAGTACGGCGGTCCCGGACGCGACCTGGACCGCGTGGCGCGAACTGCCCGGCTCCGGTGCCCCGCTCGGCGACGGCTCGCGCTACCTCCAATACCGCGTCGAGTTGACCGGCCCCGGAACGGCGGCGCCGACGCTGTACGGGATCGCGTTCACCCACGACGGGAAGCCCTCGCCCGAGCCGGCCGGGGCGCCACACATCGGAGAGGTGCCGGACCGGGCGGAGGGGCGGGAACCGTGATCGATAAATAGGACAAACTGCAGAAAAAGTCGAAGTGCGGGCCTGAGGTTTGAGCGGGCCCGCACACGATTTGGAGCTGAGCCGCAACGCCTGTACTGTTCTCGACGTCGGGAGAGACCGACAGGAAAAACCAAAGAAACACCGAAGAACGCAACGCCCGGAGAGACCGGTGACAGGGTCTCAAAGGAAGCGTCCGTTCCTTGAGAACTCAACAGCGTGCCAAAAGTCAACGCCAAGTAACATATCCCCGGCGTTCACTGGTGCCATCGGAATCGTTTCCGGTGGTGTGGGTGGGCGTAGGGATTCCTTTGGTGGAGAAAATCCTCCGATCATTGTCAGCGGTCGGGGGTCACAGCGAGGACGCAGGCGCCGGTCGGATTATTCCTCCGATGTGGCGCCGGCTTGTTCCGTGTGTTCGCCGGATGACCGGCAGGCATCTACGGAGAGTTTGATCCTGGCTCAGGACGAACGCTGGCGGCGTGCTTAACACATGCAAGTCGAACGGTGAAGCCCTTCGGGGTGGATCAGTGGCGAACGGGTGAGTAACACGTGGGCAACCTGCCCTGCACTCTGGGATAAGCCCGGGAAACTGGGTCTAATACCGGATATGATCCTTCCTCGCATGGGGTGGGGGTTGAAAGTTCCGGCGGTGCAGGATGGGCCCGCGGCCTATCAGCTTGTTGGTGGGGTAGTGGCCTACCAAGGCGACGACGGGTAGCCGGCCTGAGAGGGCGACCGGCCACACTGGGACTGAGACACGGCCCAGACTCCTACGGGAGGCAGCAGTGGGGAATATTGCGCAATGGGCGGAAGCCTGACGCAGCGACGCCGCGTGAGGGATGACGGCCTTCGGGTTGTAAACCTCTTTCAGCAGGGAAGAAGCGTGAGTGACGGTACCTGCAGAAGAAGCACCGGCTAACTACGTGCCAGCAGCCGCGGTAATACGTAGGGTGCGAGCGTTGTCCGGAATTATTGGGCGTAAAGAGCTCGTAGGCGGCTTGTCACGTCGGATGTGAAAACCCGGGGCTCAACCCCGGGCCTGCATTCGATACGGGCAGGCTGGAGTTCGGCAGGGGAGACTGGAATTCCTGGTGTAGCGGTGAAATGCGCAGATATCAGGAGGAACACCGGTGGCGAAGGCGGGTCTCTGGGCCGATACTGACGCTGAGGAGCGAAAGCGTGGGGAGCGAACAGGATTAGATACCCTGGTAGTCCACGCCGTAAACGTTGGGCACTAGGTGTGGGCGTCATTCCACGATGTCCGTGCCGCAGCTAACGCATTAAGTGCCCCGCCTGGGGAGTACGGCCGCAAGGCTAAAACTCAAAGGAATTGACGGGGGCCCGCACAAGCGGCGGAGCATGTGGCTTAATTCGACGCAACGCGAAGAACCTTACCAAGGCTTGACATCGCCGGAAAACTCCCAGAGATGGGGGGTCCTTTTGGGCCGGTGACAGGTGGTGCATGGCTGTCGTCAGCTCGTGTCGTGAGATGTTGGGTTAAGTCCCGCAACGAGCGCAACCCTTGTTCTGTGTTGCCAGCACGCCCTTCGGGGTGGTGGGGACTCACAGGAGACTGCCGGGGTCAACTCGGAGGAAGGTGGGGACGACGTCAAGTCATCATGCCCCTTATGTCTTGGGCTGCACACGTGCTACAATGGCCGGTACAATGGGCTGCGATACCGCGAGGTGGAGCGAATCCCAAAAAGCCGGTCTCAGTTCGGATTGGGGTCTGCAACTCGACCCCATGAAGTCGGAGTCGCTAGTAATCGCAGATCAGCATTGCTGCGGTGAATACGTTCCCGGGCCTTGTACACACCGCCCGTCACGTCACGAAAGTCGGTAACACCCGAAGCCGGTGGCCCAACCCTTGTGGGGGGAGCCGTCGAAGGTGGGACCAGCGATTGGGACGAAGTCGTAACAAGGTAGCCGTACCGGAAGGTGCGGCTGGATCACCTCCTTTCTAAGGAGCACATGGCCCGCTTCGGTCGAATGTACCGAGGGGGTTGCTCATGGGTGGAACGTTGACTATTCGGTGCCGGGTTTCCTCCGGGACGGTTAGTACTGCTGCTTGCAGCGTGGAACGCGGTCTGTTCGGGGGGGTCTGGTGTCGGGCACGTTGTTGGGTCCTGAGGGAACGGGCCCTGCGGCCTTGTCTCGCGTGTGCGTGGGGTGGGGTCGTTTGGTTTGTGTCTCTCTGGATCGCCGGTTTCGATCGGCCGTGTGTACCGCTGGCTTTGTGCTGGTAGGCATCGGTGGGAGATCGTTGTTTCCGGTTGTTGTTTGAGAACTACACAGTGAACGCGAGCATCTGTGGCCAAGTTAGTAAGGGCGCACGGTGGATGCCTGGGCATCAGGAACCGATGAAGGACGTGGGAGGCCGCGATAGGCCCCGGGGAGCTGTCAACCGAGCTGTGATCCGGGGGTGTCCGAATGGGGAAACCCGGCAGTCGTCATGGGCTGTCACCCGCACCTGAATGTATAGGGTGTGTGGAGGGAACGCGGGGAAGTGAAACATCTCAGTACCCGCAGGAAGAGAAAACAACTGTGATTCCGCGAGTAGTGGCGAGCGAAAGTGGATGAGGCTAAACCGTGGTGGTGTGATACCCGGCAGGGGTTGCCATCGCGGGGTCGTGGGTTTTTTCTGGATCGGTCTGCCGGCCGGTCGGCGAGTCAGAAACCGTATGGGTAGTCGAAGGACATGCGAAAGGTCCGGCGTAGAGGGTAAGACCCCCGTAGACGAAACTTATGCGGCTCGTTTGAGGAATACCCAAGTAGCACGGGGCCCGAGAAATCCCGTGTGAATCTGGCGGGACCACCCGCTAAGCCTAAATATTCCCTGGTGACCGATAGCGGACTAGTACCGTGAGGGAAAGGTGAAAAGTACCCCGGGAGGGGAGTGAAATAGTACCTGAAACCGTGTGCCTACAAGCCGTGGGAGCGTCGCCATCCGCGCTAGTCGTGTGGTGGTCGTGACTGCGTGCCTTTTGAAGAATGAGCCTGCGAGTTTGCGGTGTGTGGCGAGGTTAACCCGTGTGGGGTAGCCGTAGCGAAAGCGAGTCCGAAGAGGGCGGTTGAGTCGCGCGCCCAAGACCCGAAGCGGAGTGATCTAGCCATGGGCAGGGTGAAGCGGAGGTAAGACTTCGTGGAGGCCCGAACCCACCAGGGTTGAAAACCTGGGGGATGACCTGTGGTTAGGGGTGAAAGGCCAATCAAACTCCGTGATAGCTGGTTCTCCCCGAAATGCATTTAGGTGCAGCGTCGTGTGTTTCTTGCCGGAGGTAGAGCACTGGATGGTTGATGGGCCTTACCGGGTTACTGAGATCAGCCAAACTCCGAATGCCGGTAAGTGAGAGCGCGGCAGTGAGACTGCGGGGGATAAGCTCCGTGGTCGAGAGGGAAACAGCCCAGAGCACCGACTAAGGCCCCGAAGCGTGCGCTAAGTGGGAAAGGATGTGGAGTCGCAGAGACAACCAGGAGGTTGGCTTAGAAGCAGCCATCCTTGAAAGAGTGCGTAATAGCTCACTGGTCAAGTGATTCCGCGCCGATAATGTAGCGGGGCTCAAGCGCACCGCCGAAGTCGTGTCAGTGACACAGTAGCCAAGCCTTTGTGGTTCAGGTGTGTTGCTGGGTAGGGGAGCGTCGTGCAGCGGGTGAAGCCGCGGTGGAAGCCAGTGGTGGATGCTGCACGAGTGAGAATGCAGGCATGAGTAGCGAATCACACGTGGGAAACGTGTGCGCCGGATGACCAAGGGTTCCTGGGGCAGGCTAATCCGCCCAGGGTAAGTCGGGACCTAAGGCGAGGCCGACAGGCGTAGTCGATGGACAACGGGTTGATATTCCCGTACCCGCTACGATGCGCCAACGCTGAACCTCGTGATGCTAAGGCCGTGAAGCGGCCGTGATGCCTTCGGGTGGATCGGTGCGGTGGAGCCGCCGGCCCAAGCGGGTAGTAGGTGAGCGATGGGGTGACGCAGGAAGGTAGTCCAGCCCGGGCGGTGGTTGTCCCGGGGTAAGGGTGTAGGGCGTGGTGTAGGTAAATCCGCACCGCATGTGTCTGAGACCTGATGCCGACCCGATTGAGGGGAAGTGGATGATCCTATGCTGTCGAGAAAAGCCTCTAGTGAGTGTCGTGGCGGCCCGTACCCCAAACCGACTCAGGTGGTCAGGTAGAGAATACCGAGGCGTTCGGGTGAACTGTGGTCAAGGAACTCGGCAAAATGCCCCCGTAACTTCGGGAGAAGGGGGGCCGGTCCTGGTGACGGAGTTTTCCTCTTGAGCTGGGGTCGGCCGCAGAGACCAGCGAGAAGCGACTGTTTACTAAAAACACAGGTCCGTGCGAAGTCGTAAGACGATGTATACGGACTGACGCCTGCCCGGTGCTGGAACGTTAAGGGGACCGGTTAGTCCTTCGGGGCGAGGCTGAGAACTTAAGCGCCAGTAAACGGCGGTGGTAACTATAACCATCCTAAGGTAGCGAAATTCCTTGTCGGGTAAGTTCCGACCTGCACGAATGGCGTAACGACTTCTCGACTGTCTCGACCACAGGCCCGGTGAAATTGCACTACGAGTAAAGATGCTCGTTTCGCGCAGCAGGACGGAAAGACCCCGGGACCTTTACTATAGCTTGATATTGGTGTTCGGTTCGGCTTGTGTAGGATAGGTGGGAGCCGGTGAAGCGATCACGCCAGTGGTTGTGGAGGCGTCGTTGAAATACCACTCTGGTCGTGCTGGATGTCTAACCTGGGTCCGTGATCCGGATCAGGGACAGTGTCTGGTGGGTAGTTTAACTGGGGCGGTTGCCTCCTAAAGGGTAACGGAGGCGCCCAAAGGTTCCCTCAGCCTGGTTGGCAATCAGGTGTCGAGTGTAAGTGCACAAGGGAGCTTGACTGTGAGACTGACGGGTCGAGCAGGTGCGAAAGCAGGGACTAGTGATCCGGCGGTGGCTTGTGGAAGCGCCGTCGCTCAACGGATAAAAGGTACCCCGGGGATAACAGGCTGATCTTCCCCAAGAGTCCATATCGACGGGATGGTTTGGCACCTCGATGTCGGCTCGTCGCATCCTGGGGCTGGAGTAGGTCCCAAGGGTTGGGCTGTTCGCCCATTAAAGCGGTACGCGAGCTGGGTTTAGAACGTCGTGAGACAGTTCGGTCCCTATCCGCTGTGCGCGTAGGAGTCTTGAGAAGGGCTGTCCCTAGTACGAGAGGACCGGGATGGACGAACCTCTGGTGTGCCAGTTGTTCTGCCAAGGGCATGGCTGGTTGGCTACGTTCGGGAGGGATAACCGCTGAAAGCATCTAAGCGGGAAGCCTGCTTCGAGATGAGGGCTCCCACAGGGTTGACCTGGTAAGGCTCCCGGTAGACGACCGGGTTGATAGGCCGGATGTGGAAGCGCAGTGATGTGTGGAGCTGACCGGTACTAATAGGCCGAGGACTTGTCTTCAGATTGTTTTTTGGTTCGCGTTCATTGTGTGGTTCCCGGACCGCAACCGGTTTCCGGTGGTTCATGGTTTGGCGTCAAGCAGGTTTCTGCCTCCGTGTTGGTGGGGGTGGGCTGGTTGGTTGTCGGGCGTGTGGCCCTGGGTTTTGGGGTTGTTGTGTTCGATGGTTTTCCGGTGGTTTTGGCGGAGAGGAAACGCCCGGTTCCATTCCGAACCCGGTAGCTAAGCTCTTCAGCGCCGATGGTACTGCACTCGAAGGGGTGTGGGAGAGTAGGACGCCGCCGGAATTTGTGTGTGAGAGAGGCTTCTTCCTTCGGGGAGAAGCCTCTTTTGCGTTTCCGGGGAAAATCGGGGAAAAAGGCCGGCGACCTGTTTCCGCGTGGCCGTATGTCTTCGCATATCCGTGCACCGTCCGCGCGATCTTCATCGTGACCCGTGGGCTGGGCCTTCGCGCTCCGGTCACGTTCGTTCGCGATCGATGCGTGTTGTGTCACGAGCGGGTGTGCACGCCGACCGTCGGCTGTCGGGGCCGGTAGCGTGAGGACATCACGCACCGACCGGCGGGGATGAGAACCGCCGGTTGTCTGGGGGGACTTCGGGTGCGGTGATCTACTGCTTCCGGGGGGAAGACGTTCATGCGTACGACGACGCGCAGCAAGGTGCGCAAGGGTTGGGTGGCGTTCGCCGGCGGTGTGCTGGCGCTCGGAGCGCTGACCGCCTGCGGTGACGATGATCCCGACGCGGCAAGCCCGTTCGGTGTGGGCGGCCAGGTGGCCGCCGGTCAGGGCGACTCGGGTGAGGGCGCGGCCGATGCGGGCGGCAAGGGCGGCGGCAAGGGCGGTGGCAAGGTTCCCGCCGAGTTGGTCGGTGTGTGGAAGACGGGTTCCGCCTCGCCGACCACTTACCAGGACGCGGTGACGGGCGCGTTCGCGCCGGCGAGCGGGACGCACAGGGAACTGACCATCAAGGCGGACGGCTCGTACAGCCAGAACGGTCTGCTTCAGTCCACGGTCTACAGCTGCACGACTTCGCTGTTCGTGGCGGAGGAGGGCAAGGCCACGGTGCAGGGCGACAAGATCACCTTCAAGCCGGACAAGCTCAAGACCACGATGCAGAACACGTGCAGTGAGAGCGGCAACTATGCGAACCGGGACGGCGAAAAGCGGACGGTGGTCGAGACCTTCGAACTCACCGAGGACGAGTACGGTCCGCTGCTGCGGTTGACGGACCCCGAGGGAGCGTCCAGCGACTACCGCCCGCAGGAGTAGGCAACCACGCATCGCGCGATGGGAGAGGGCGGACGGCGAGGCGTGCCGCGTCGTCCGCCCGCGGTCGTATCTGACGTTCCATCAGATCCACCCTTCCGTTCGGCGCCGCGGCACGCCATACTGCTAGGCAGAGTCAAGGAAATGGTGCGCGGCGGCGTCGCTCGGCGAGCACGCCGACGTGTCGTGCCGGACACAGCCGGTGCGGATTCCGGTGTTTCCGCACGGGACGTGCGTCGGCGGCGAGGTGTGCGGCGGGAGTATCGGCTCGGTGCATGGTCGGAGTCGGCCGGAGAATTCCGGTCGGCCGAAAAGGCATGCGCGGCTCCGGAGAATACGGGGCGCGAAATCCGGTCCGGCGGATTCCGCCGCGGGGGACCCGGCCCGGGGTGGTCGAAACGCGAAAGACGGTCGGCCGGATACGCATCATCCGGTCGACCGTCATGTCCCGAGCATTCGCGGCCCGGGAACGCCTGCTATTCCGCCGCCACCGAAAGCGCCCACGGCAGGTCCGGTTTCCCCGTGGGGGTCCGCCGCGTCTGGGCGACCAGCCGCAGCACGCGCGGCACTTTGTAGCCCGCGATCCTCGTGCGGCAGTGCTCCTGGATGGCCTCCAGCGTCGGTTCGGCGCCGGCCCTCGGCTGTACGACCACCGCGACCGTCTGGCCCCAGCGCTCGTGCGGGACACCCACCACGATCGCGTCGTACACGTCGGGGTGCTCCTTGACCGCGCCCTCGACCTCCTCGGTGAAGATCTTCTCGCCGCCCGAGTTGATGGTCGCGGAACCCCGGCCCAGCAGGGTGATCCGGCCGTCCTCCTCCAGGCGGGCGAAGTCGCCCGGGACGACGTAGCGCGTCCCGTCCGGCGCGGTGCGGAAGACCTCGGCGGTCTTGACCGGGTCGCCGAGGTACCGGAGCGGGATGTTGCCCCTTCGGCCGAGCCGGCCCACGACGCCGGGCGGCAGCGGATTGAGGTCGTCGTCGAGGACCACCGAGTCGGGCACCGCCTTGACGGTGATGCCGCCGCCGTCGCGCCCGGCCTGGCCCTTGACCGCGACGCCCACCCCGTTGGCGCCCGACTCGGACGCGCCGATCGCGTCGGAGACGATCACCCCGAGGCGCTCCATGAAGGCTTCCTTGAGGGACGGGGAGAACAGCGCGGCACTGGAGGAGACCGCGAAAAGCGAGGTCAGGTCGTACGGACCGGCTCGTCCGTCGGCGCGCGGCTCGTCGACGGCCTCGATCAACGGCCGCGCCATCGCGTCGCCGGTGATCATGATGACGTTGACCTTCTCCTCCTCGACGGCCCGCCACACGGCATGCGGATCGAACTTGTCGATGAGCACGACCCGTTGGCCCTTCGCCAGGTTCTGGAGCAGGCCCCACTGCGTCGCGCCGTGCATCAGCGGGGCGATCGGGAAGAACGTCCCGGTGCCGTCGCGCCCCTTCTCCGCGAGGTCTTCGGCGCGGTCGACGCGGTGTCCGTTGGTCGGGTCGATGCCGCCGCCGAGGGCGAAGATGACGTCTTCCTGACGCCACATCACCCCCTTGGGCATCCCGGTCGTCCCGCCGGTGAACAGCAGGTACACGTCGTCGCCGGTCCGCGGTGCGAAGTCGCGCTCCGGCGACGCCGCGGCGAGGGCCTGCTCGTAGAGGACGGCGCCGGACGCGTCGGCCCCGGGTGTGCCGGTGCCGTCCTCGACGACCACGAGGTGCCGCAGCGACGCCATCTTGGGCCTGACCTCCGCGACGCGGTCCGCGAAGCGGCGCTGGAAGATCATCGCGACCGGTTCGGCTTGGTCGAGCAGGTAGGCCAGTTCGTCGGCGACATACCGGAAGTTCACATTCACGCAGACGCCGCGGATCTTGTAGATCGCGAGCATCGCCTCCGCCCACTCGATGATGTTGTAGGCATAAACCGCGACGCTGTCGCCCGCCCGGACACCCGCGTCGGCGAGATGGTGGGCGAGGCGATTCGCGCGTGCCTCCAATTCGGCATACGTGCGGCGCTCGCCGTTCGCGACGACGGCCTCGCGGGCCGGATATTGGTCAACCGCGTACTCGAAGAGGTCGGCAAGGTTGAATTCCATGGGCGGGAGAGTAAGGAGGCGAGCGCGGGAATTCCATAGCGATGTGCGATAACCGCGCCGTGGGTCTTGTGGCGGTGTCGTACCCCCTGCACCCTTGACTGTGACAATGATCGTGATTCCCGGACGATTTCGGGACGTGTCGCACAAGGAGGGGCCTTGGCCGCCAACCCGCACCTTCTGGTCGAACGGCGTGACGGAACGCTGCTCGTCACGCTCAACCGCCCGGAGGCGAAGAACGCGTTCTCCCTGCCGATGCTGGTCGGCCTGTACGACGCGTGGCTCCAGGCCGACGCCGACGACGACATCTACTCGATCGTCCTGACCGGCGCCGGCGGGGCCTTCTGCGCGGGCATGGACCTCAAGGCCCTCGCCGGTGCCGGCCTGGCCGACGGAGCCTCGGCGGTCTACCGCGAGCGCATGGCCGCCGACAAGGACCTGCACTGGAAGGCGATGCTGCGGCACCACCGCCCGCGCAAGCCGCTGATCGCGGCGGTCGAGGGCTACTGCGTCGCGGGCGGGACGGAGATCCTGCAGGGCACCGACATTCGGGTGGCCGGCGAGACCGCGGTGTTCGCGGTCGCCGAAGTCCAGCGCGGCCTGTTTCCCCTCGGGGGTTCGACCGTGCGTCTCCAGCGCCAGATCGGCTATACGAACGCGATGGAGATGCTGCTGACCGGGCGCCGCTACAGCGCCGAGGAGGCTCGCGAGATCGGGCTCATCGGCCGCGTGGTGCCGTCCGGCACCGCGGTGGAGGCCGCGTTGGAGATCGCCGCGACCATCAACGCCAACGGCCCGCTCGCCGTGGAAGCGGTCAAGCGCTCGATCATCGAGACGGCGGACCTCCCGGAAGCGGAAGCTCTGGCCCGCGAACTCGCCATTGGGCAGCCGGTGTTCGCGACAGCGGACGCGAAGGAGGGACCGACGGCGTTCGCGCAGAAGCGCGCACCGGTCTTCCGGCGGGAGTAACAGGAGTAGAGGAGGCGGCGCCGACGAGCCCGGTCACCGGGCATCCGCGTCGGGAACCGCGCCCCGTCGGCTCCCGCTCTCTCGCCACGGCCCGGGATCGTGCACGCGACCCGGGCCTGCGCGAGGGGCCTGCGCGAGCCCGGGCACGCGACGAACCCACACGCGCCAACCCCTGGCATTCGTCCGCGAGTTCGGTCGGGGACCACGTCCGCGGTACGAGCGCCCCCGTACAGCACCAGCGAGAGGAGCCGCGCTCGAAACGCGAACTCCTCACACGCATCCGCGAGTTCGTCCGCCGCCCACGACCCCGCGGGCCGGGGCGCTCGTCACGCCTCCTCCGCGCGTTCCCCCTCCGCCTGCGACGTCTCGCTCGCGTGCGACGTCTGCTCCGACGTCATGTCCTCGTCGGAGGGGTGCACGTCGCCGTGCGAGACGATGACGCGCTCCGGGGAGTGCACCTCGTGCCGGGAGACGCGGGTGCTCTGCTCGTCCACCTTGGTGCCGGTCATCGGACCTCCAGCGTTTCGGCCGCGACCCATCGTGCGGATCACGGCTCCGCTGTCTCCAGTGTGCCTCGGTCGGGCGCGGGGCCCAACCCGAGCGCGGAGCGGCGCCCAACCCCCGCGAAATCGCTTTCGTTCACGTGGGCTTCGCCCGGGCGCCACCTCGCCGTGAGGACGACGACCAGGCACATGCCTAGCGTTCGTGCATGACCGCACCGGTGGCCGCTCCGGCGGCCTCGCCTCCCGGAGGCGCACCCGGCCTCCCGGCCCGCCCCGGGCCGAAGTCGCACGTCATGCCTGACGCCCCGTCACCACGGTTCCGCGGCTGGTCCGTTCCGATGCGCCTGCGCCTGTGGACGGCAGCCGCGCTGGCGTTGATCGCCGCCCTTCTCGTCACGCTGGTGAGCGGTGTCTCCGACGCGCGCGGCGACCTCCACACCGTCGGGCGCGACACCGCCCCGCAGGCCGCGACCGCCGCCGAGCTCTACTATTCGCTGGCCGACATGGACGCCCAGGTCGCGAACGTCCTGCTGATCGGCCACGAGGAAGAGATCGGCAACAAGCAGTCGGCCCTGCGGCAACTGCGCCGGGACCGTGCGGCGGTCAGCGCCGCGATCCAGAAGCTCGTCGACGGCGGCCTCAGCGGCGACGGCGACGAGGTGGCGCGGGCGCTGCTGGCCGACCTGGCGACGTACGACTCCCTCACCGGGCAGGCCCGCCTCGCCGACGACCAGGTGGTCGATCGGGTGTCGGTGGGGCGCCCGCCCGCGCTCGCGATCAACTTCTACCTCACCGCGACCGCCCTCCTGCACCAGGACATGTTGCCTGCGGCCGACCGCCTTGGTGCCGACGCGGAGGCCGGGCTCAGCGCGTCCACCCGGGACGGGCGCGACTCCGCGCGTACGGCGGCGCTGGTCGTCCTGGCGCTCGGTGTCGCGGCGGTGGCCGTGCTCGTCGGTTTCCAGATCGTGTTGGCGCGCCGCTTCCGCCGGATCGTCAACCCGGCGCTCGCCGCCGTGACGCTGGCGGTGGCCATCGTGACCGGCCTGGGGGCCGGGCTCCTGAACGATCACGGAGAGCGGCTGCGCGACGCCAAGACGGAGTCGTTCGATCCGTTCGGCACGCTGGCCCGCACGCGCGCGATAGCGTCCGACGCCAACGCGGACGAGAGCCGCTACCTGATCCTTCCGGACCGGGCCGACTACTACCGCGCGCAGTTCTCCGACAAGGTCGCCGTGCTGGAGGGCGCCTCCGGGAACCAGGAGCTGGTCCGGCGGCTCGCCGCGTTCCGGCGCGACGACACCGCGCTCGTGGCGGCGGTGCGGGGCGGGGACCGGGCCGCGGCGATCGGTATGGCCACCAACGTGGGCCGCGGGAACCTCGCGTTCGAGTTCTTCGACTACCAGGACACCCTCGACGACTTCGCGAGCACCTACCACGCCGACTTCTCGCGTCGCGTCGACGACGCCGAGGACGCGTTGTCCGGCTGGGACGTGCTGCCCCCGGTCGTCCTGGGGGCCGGCATCCTGCTCGTGCTGGTCGCCGTACGTCCGAGGCTCCGCGAGTACCGCCGGCGGTGACCTCGGGGCGGTCCCGAACCGGCCGAGCCGAATCCCACCGGATCGAACAGGTGATCGACGCGGGCCGGACCGGTCAGGCCGCGGGGCAGGGCTGGTGCGCCTCGGCGCGGTAGGGCGACCCGTGGCTGGTCACGAGGTGGGCCGGCCCCTCCTCGGCGCGCCCCGACGGGAGCTGCCGCGGGATGCGGGCGAGCGCGGCGACGTACGGCTCGCCGCACGCCTCGCACAGCACCGGCGCCGCGACCGGCGCGTAGCGGTCGAGCGTGCGCAGCAGGCTGCGGGCGAATCGCAGTGCGGTCGCGAAGGCCGCCGCGGTGCCCTCCTTGTCCCCTGCGCCGTGTGCGTGCGAGGCCTCGCGCAGCGCCTTGGCCAGGTAGCACAGGCTCGCCCTCGGGAAGGGCGGCGCCGTCGCGGCGAGGTCGTCGGCCTGACCGGCCACCACGCTCGCCCAGCCGGAGAAGGCGGGGTGGCGTACCGCCCAGCCCGAGCGCTGGGCGATGACCGTTCCGGCGAGCTTGCGCGCGGCGGCGGCGCACTCGGGGGTGAGGTCCTTGCGGTCGAGCTCCATGTCCGGCTCCTCGAAGACTGCGGTCGGACGGTGTGGCGGGTCGGGATGATCCGCCCCTGCTGCGACCGCGAAAACCCGCCCGCTCCGACCGTCCGTGCCCGAGGGCGCCCGCGGTGCGGCCCGCGGGTGCCCGGTGGTGTCCGGAGCACGGTGCGGCGCCCGCGTCGTCGCGCGCACCCGGCTTCGGGCGACACGAACCGGCGGACGTTCTCAGCCTCAGCACTAGACAGGATGCGGGCATTCGGGTGGCAAACGCGATGAAAGATGACCTAAGTCACACCGAAATGTGGCTGATTGGTGGGAAATGCGGGTTTGCCACACCGTGCCTATCGGGCAAAACGGGCCTTTGGCTCGGCGGGCGGCCACGCTCCGCGACGCCTCTTCCGGCTGTACGGAACATCTGTTACCCATGCCCCCGGACCGCCTGCGCGCGCCGGGCCGTGACCTGCCCGGACGCGTGCCGACGACGTGTGGGAAGGGAGGCGTCCCCATGGCCGGCTGGCTTCCGGAGAGCGCCGAGGGGATCACCGAGCTGGACGGTGCCTTCGGCCTGCGCCCCGCGCTGTACACCCGCTATCGGGACTTCGTGACCCGCCTGTGGTCGCCGTCCGTCCTGGACCCCGTGCTCACCGAGCTGGTCCGCCTGCGGATCGCGGGCCTGCACGCCTGCCCGGTCGAGCAGGCCGCCCGGACGCGCGCCGCGGTGCACGCCGGGCTCACCGAGACCCGCATCGACCGCTTGGCCCACGGGTCGGGGGACGCCGCCTTCTCGCCGGTCGAGTCGGCGTGCCTGCTGTTCGCCGAGCTGTTCGTGCTCGCCCCCGGGATGATCACCGACGACGACCGCGCGCGGCTCGCCGGGCTCCTCGGCGACGCGGGGGTGGCCGGGTTGGCGATGGTGTGCGCGGCGTACGACGGCTTCGACCGGTTCCGGATCGTGCTCGGCATCCACGAAACCGATCCGGAGCTGCCGTACCCGATGCTCGTCCACCCGTGCGGACTCGACCCCGAGGCGCCCGCCGGGCCGGCCGGACACGTGCCCGCCTGCCCCGTCGCCGCGACGCCGCTCGCCCGGCAGCCGGAGCTGCTCGCGTCCTACCTGCGCATGTGCGCGACCCTGTGGTGGGACGGCGTCGTCGATCACCCCGCCAAGGAGGTCGCCCGGCTCCGCAGCGCCCGGGTCACCGGCTGCCGCTACTGCCGCAACATCCGGTTCGCCCAGGCACGCGCCGACGGGCTCGACGAGGACCAGGTCGCCCTGATCGCGGACGGTTTCGAACTCAGCCGCCTGGCGGAACGCCACAAAGTGGTGATCCGTTTCGCCGATTTCTTCCTCGCTGATCCGCACGGCGCGGCCGAGGAACGAGCGGCCGGGCTGCGGGCCGACCTGGTCGCGGCGTACGGTCCCGACGGAACCGTCGAACTGGCCGCCGGCCTCGCGATTTTCCTGGGTTTTTCGAAGACCGCGGTCGCTCTCGGAACGGTTCGCTCCGATTTTCCGACGATGGTCATACCCACCCCGCGCGGGTGAATCCGCGGCCGGGACGGCCTGCGCACGACACCCGCGTGAACAGCGCCAAGCCGCGGAAACAGCCCCGGAGGCCGCGCCGAGGGCCCGTGCGATTCGGGTGTCGAAGGGCTGTTGCACCCGGATCTTCCCGTGTAACGTTGCCCGCGGTTGCAAGCAGTAGAAGTAGTTCCCTCGCAAGACCGACGCCTGCGGACTTGACTACCGTGGGCGTTTTTCCATCCCGGAGTACTTCGCGGGGAGTGGGACCACTCGACGTAAGCGACCCGGACGTCGCGCAGTGCGGCGGCTGAGGTTTTCATGAAGGAAGAAGACATGGCCACCGGTACGGTCAAGTGGTTCAACGCGGAAAAGGGCTACGGCTTCATTCAGCAGGACAACGGCAACGCGGATGTGTTCGTCCACTTCTCGGCGATCCAGACGAGCGGCTACCGCACGCTTGAGGAGAACCAGCGGGTCGAATTCGAGGTCACGCAGGGGCAGAAGGGCCCGCAGGCCGAGCAGGTCCGCCCGATCTGAGTCCCGCTCAGACTTCGGCGCACGCGCGGCGAACCGGCCAACCCCGGTGAGCGCGCGCTGAGCCGGCGAGGACCCGTCCCGCCCAGGGACGGGTCCTTCGCATGTCCGCCGCCGAGGGCAACCCTCGCGGCGGGCCGACCCGGTCGGACGCCTTAGCATGGCCTCCATGGGTTTCCTGCGCCGCCGCCCGCCCGCCGGGCCGGACTTCGACGTTCTCGCCATCCCGTTCACCGACTGGCCCGGTTCCGTGGTGGTGCACATCCTGCCGGGGGCCGACGGCACATGTCAGGGGATCTTCGTCCGCTATGACCTGCTCGCCGGGCGCGGCCCCGCCATGCTGATCGGCAACCTTCCGGCCGGCTCGCCCGGTCGGGCCGACGACGTGGGCCGCATCGAGGCCCAGCAACTCATCGCGGCGCTCGGGCACGACGAGATGCCGGAGGAGACCGGCGTCGAGGAGCACCCGGTGATGCAGGACGACGGCCTGCTCGTCGTACGCCGCGTCAAATACGCCGAAGGGCGGCTCGCCTGCGTCGAGTTCGACCGCAGCGACGACGTCCAAGTGCGCATCGTCTCGTACGACCGGCCGCTCACCGACGACATCTTCGCGCTGCTCAAGCCGATCCCCGCCGAGCAGTTCCGAGGCTGACCGCGGGCCGCCGAGGCCACCTCCGTCACCCCGTCTCCCGCTCCGCGGGGCCCGCGTCCTCCGTGTTGCGGGCCCTTTCGCGCAGCAGGTCCGCCAGGTTCTCGCGGCTCCAGTCCCGTGCGGCGTCGATCAGCGTGAACAGGCTGCGGCCGAGCGGTGTGAGGGCGTACTCCACGCGCGGCGGGTTCTCGTCGTACGCGGTCCGCGTGACGAGGCCGTCGCGCCGCATCGCGCGCAGCGTCCCGGCCAGCACCTTCGCGGTGATCCCCGCCAGCGGAACCCGCAGTTCGCCGAATCTGCGGGGGCCGTCCCGGAGGCAGAGGACGATCATCCCGGTCCACTTGTCGCCGATTTGGAACGGCAGCGCCGACGACGGGCACATCGGGTCGAACATCTCCGGATCCAAGGGCGCGGGCATGCGCACGACGGTAGTCCGGGACCGCCGCACCCGGTCGCGGTGGGGACCGGTTTCCTTGCGGTAATCGGCACGTCGCGGGCTAGCGTCCCGGAACCGGCCGCCGAGCGGGAGCACGGCGGCCGGCCTCCACGAGACGCACAAGCAAGGAGCGGCCATGACCCGGTTGACGGTTTTCGGTGCGGGCGGGCGTGCGGGACGCGCGATCACCGCGGAGGCGCTGCGGCGCGGCCTCCATGTCACGGCGGTCGTACGCGACCCGCGCAAGCACGCCGAAGTCGCGCACCGCGACGTGACGTTGGCGGCCGGCGACGTCACCGACCCGGCGTCGGTCGAGTCCGCCGCGCGCGGCGCGGACGCCGTCGTCCACGCCGTCTCCCCGTTCACCGGGCCCGAGCAGGGCTTCGCCGACCTCGACCCGCGCTTCTTCGTGCGGTCGAGCGACGCGCTGCGCGTCGGCATGGCCGCCGCCGGTGTCGAACGGCTGCTGGTGATCGGGTTGTTCGCGAACCTCCGGACCGCGGACGGAGTGCTCGTGATGGACGACCCCGCGCTGTTCCCGCCGGAGATCCGGCCGTTCGCACGCGCCCACACCGACGGCCTCGACCGCCTGCGGGAAACGGCGGGCCCGGACTGGCTCGTGCTCACGCCGCCCGCCCGGCTCACCCCGGACGCGCCGAGGACCGGGCGCTACCGCCTGCTCGACGAGTCGCTGCCGCTCACCGACGGGGAACTGTCGTACGCGGACCTCGCGATCGCCGTCGTCGACGAGGCACAGGCCCCGACGCGGCACCGCACCCGCGTGGCCGTCGTCGGCGGGGAACCCGCGCGACGGGCCGAAGGCTAGAAGGGACCGCGAGCGTCGGCCCGCACGGGCGAGGCGGCGCGCTCGGCCCCCGCCCGCGCGCCGCTGCGCCCCCGGCACGTGGCCGGGCTCAGTGCGTGCCCACCGCCGCCCGCACCGCCCGGCGTACCGTCGCGCAGTCGTCGTGCAGGCGCCGCAGCAGCCTGCGGTCCTCCTCGCCCGTGGCATGGCCGTCGTGCATGCGGATCTCGCGGACCAGGACGAGCATGAGGTTCACCAGGAAGGCGTCACGTGCGAACGATCCGCCCTGCTGGGCCGCCTGCACGATGTGACGACGCGTCAACGGGTCCCGGGCGAGCAGCGACCACAGCACCGCGAGGTCGTACCCGGGCAGGTGGTAGCCGACGAACTCCCAGTCCACCAGCGCCGGTCCACCGGACGTCAGCAGCACGTTCGAGAACAACGCGTCGCCGTGGCACAGCTGGAGCGGCATGCGCGACAGGCCCCGCAGCAGCTGGGCGAGGTCGCTCGCGTCCCGGTCGGTCAGCAGGCTGAGCCGGTGGTAGCGGTCGACGCGCGGGAGGTAGTCGAACGCCGCGTGGAACGAACCCGCGGGCGGCTTCCACGTGTTCAGCGATCCGAAGGCGTGCAGCACCGCGCGGATGTCCGCCCGGGACAGCGCGGCGCCCGGGTGGCGCTCGACGGCGACCGGTCGGCCCGGAACGTGCTCCAGTACCAGCACACGGCGCTCCGGGTCCGCACCGAAGAGCCGGGGGACGCGCACCGGCGGGCGCTGCCGGGTGAACGCGCGGTAGGCGGATATCTCGTGCCGGAACCGCTGCACCCAGTGCGGCGAATCGTCCGCGAGGAACTTGACGACCACCGGGTTGCGGCCGAGCGACCCGGTCATCAGCACCGACTTCGGGGTGCGCCGCATCACCCCGCCCGCGACGAACCCCGGGCACACCTTGGCCGCCACGGCGGCCACCGCCTTCGGGGGGACCGGCGGGAGGTGCAACGGGTGGGCCCGCGCGGCCTCCGTGTTCCGGTCCGACTCGCTGTATCCGCCGTGTGCCACCGGCACCCTCCGCCTCGGAGACTCCGACTCGCGGCCGACCGGACCGTACGCGCCCTGCGCCCCCGCGGCGCCGGGCCGCCCTCGTCCCGGATCGGTGCTCGGGGCGTTGGGGGGCCGCGCCCCCGACTGGCCCGCCGCCCGTCCGGCCGGCGCGCCGCCCGGTGCCGGTCTGCGCGTCGGCGACGTCGTGGGGCCGGAGTGCGGCGACAGCCGGGGCGGCGTGCCGCGCGTGGCCGGACCCGACGGACGGCGGGGCGGTGGGGACGGTGACGGTGACATCGAGGACCTTCCTGCTCCGGTGACGGGGTGGGGCCTGCGCGCCGGGGCGCCGAGGGACGGGGGACCCGGTCCGGGGCGTCCTGGGGGCCGCCCCGACCGGTTGCCGGCACCGGCGCGGCGGCAGGCCGCGCTCGCCGGTGCCCGGTCAGGCGACGGATCCCGTGCCGCCGCGCGGATCGCGGGCGGCGGACACCTTCGCGGGCGGCAACTCCCGCTGCGGATCCGGTGGTTCGGATCCGGCGGCGCGACCTGGTGGGTGTTCGCGTACCGGATCCACCCTCCACGACACTCCCTGCCGCGGGTGGTGATCCATGTGGCGGACCCTGGCGGACCCTGGCGAATCGAAGGCAGCCGCCGCGCCCCGCATTAGCCTCGAAGGACCGAGCAGCCTGGGGGCTCGACGGACAGCGACTCGAAGGGCGGACCGACATGCGGCGCGAGCGCAACACCAAACTGGTGGACCTCTTCGCGCTCACCGGTTGGTCCAAAGGCGAACTCGCCCGGCTGGTCAACCGGCGGGCGGCCGGCATGGGACACCCGCAACTGGCCACCGACACCTCACGGGTGCGGCGCTGGCTGGAAGACGGCGAGTGCCCGCGCGACCCCGTGCCCCGTGTTCTCGCGGCGCTGTTCACCGAGCGACTCGGACGTGTCGTCACCTCCGAGGATCTTGGCCTCACCGGGCGCCCGAGGCACCACACACCAGCCGTTCCCGAGGAACTGCCGTGGAGCACCAAGCGCACCGTGGACGCCTTGACCGAGTTCACGGGAATGGATCTCATGCTCAATCGGCGTGGCTTCGTCGGTACGGGATTCGCCTTGGTCGCGGGCCCCGTTCTTGTCACCAACTTCGACCGCTGGCTGGCCGTCGGCTCATCCGCGCCCGGCGCGTCCGACGCCGCGGCGGCCATCGGACCGCCTCGCGCGGCCGGCTTCGGCACACACGCGGCGTACGCCCCCGTCGACGCGGGCCCGGTGGGCGCCGACGAGGTCGCCGCACTCGAACACGCGGTCACGATCTTCCGCGCCTGGGACGCCAACCGCGGCGGCGGCCTCCAGCGCAAGGCCGTCGTCGGCCAGCTGAACGAGGTCGGCAACCTGCTGACCGCCGACAACGCCGCGCCCGTCAGGCAGCGGCTGTGGGCGGTGGCCGCGAACCTGTCCGTGCTGGCGGGGTGGATGTCCCACGACGTCGGCCTCAATCCCACCGCGCAGAACTACTTCGTCATCGGCGCGCACGCGGCCCGGGAGGCGGGCGATCTGCCGCGCGCCGCCGAGGCGTTGTCGCGCGCGGCCCGCCAGATGGTGCACCTGGGACGGCCGCGCGACGCGCTGTCGCTCATCGAACTCGCGCAGCGCACGGCGGGCGAGCGCGCCACCCCGACCACGCGCGCGATGTTCCACACCGTCGAGGCGTGGGCGCAGGCCTCGCTCGGCCGCTCGGCCGACTGCCGGCGCACCCTCGGGCTCGCGGAGCGGGAGTTCACCCGGTCGCAGCCGCAGAACAACCCCGACTGGATCGGCTTCTTCGACGACGCCGACCTGCACGGCATGCAGGCGCTCATCTACCGCACGCTGGCCGAGACCGACCCCTCGTCCGCCCGGCCGGCGCAGGAACACGCCGAGAAGGCCATGGAGTTGCGGGCCCAGGGGCACCAGCGCTCGCAGACGTTCGACCTGATCTCGCTGGCGTCCGCGTACCTGCTCGACAATCAGCCGGACGCGGGCGCGCGGTACGCCCGGCTCGCGATCCGGGCGACGGGCGACGTGTCGTCCCACCGCACGTGGGACCGCCTCGCCGAGATGCGGCGGCTCACCGGACGCTACAAGGACGTCCCCGAGATCCGGCGCCTGCACGAGGAGATCGCCGACGGGGGAGGGCCGGCCGGCCCGCCGCAGGCGTAGCGGCCCGGCCCACCCGACGACCGAGGGGCGACGACGCGTCGCCCCTCGGTCGTGCGGCGGTTCCCGGCGCGATTCATGTCCTCCGCCGTCCGGGGCGGGACGGGCCCGACGGCGCGCTCACGTCACGCGCAGCGCCATGACGCACGCGTCGTCCTCGTAGTCCGTCGGCCCCAGACGGCTGACGACCAGGTCGACGCACGACCGCGCGTCGGCGCCGCACAGCAGCGGAGCCAGCCCGAGCAGGACGTCGATGGCCTCGTCGACGTCGCGGCCACGGTGTTCGACCAGCCCGTCCGTGAAGAGCAGCAGCAGGTCTCCCGAACGCAGTTCCAACCGCGCCTCGTCATACGACGGCTCGTCGTGCGCTCCCAGGGCGATGCCGTCCGGGGCGTCCGGCACCGTGCCGCGCCCGTCGCGGAACAGCAGCGGGGGTGGGTGGCCCGCGCGTGCCCAGGTCAGGACCCGGTGCTCGGGGTCGTACCGGCCGCACAGCGCGGTCGCGATGGCCTCGGTGGGGAGTGCCTGGAGCAGAAGGCGGTTGAGCCAGTAGAGCATCGCGCCGGGAGCCGCCCCGGTGACCGCGAGCCCCGCGAGCGCGCTGCGCAGCGTCGTCATCCCGGAGGCCGCCGCGAGCCCGTGGCCGGATACGTCCCCGAGTGTCACCAGCACGGATCGGTCGGGCAGCGCCATGCCGTCATACCAGTCGCCGCCGACGCGGGCGGTCGCCTCGGCGGGGGAGTAGTGCGTCGCGATCTCCAGGCCCGGCAGCACGATGGCGCGCGTCCAACGGGGCATGACGACGCGCTGAAGCTCGGTGGCGAGCCGGTGTTCGGCGCGGGCGAGGCGGCGCTGTACGAGGAGTTGCTCGCGGGTTTCCGACAGCGCGGCCTGTGTCCACCGCAGTTCGCTCACGTCGCGCGCGATGATCCAGATGCTGCGCGCCGATCCGTCCACATCCAGGACCGGTTCGCCGAGCAGGTGCAGGGCCCGCGTCGTGCCGTTCGGACGCAGGACTCCCAACTCGCATTCGGAGGCGCAGAGTTCGACGAGGAGGTCGGCGACGAAGCGTTCCAGGGCCGGGACATCGCCGGCGACGACCCGGCCCGGCAGGTCGTCGAGGCGCAGCGGCCCCAGCAGCGGGTCGCGGTCGAAGATCTGGTACATCTCGCCCGACCAGCGGATCTCGTCGGTGTCGAGATGCCATTGCGCGCTGGCCAGCAGACCGGTGTTGGCGCGCGGTGCGGGGAGGACGACGTTGTCGAGGCCCGATTCGCGGACCCGGCCGAAGGTCAAGGTGCCGTCGCGCGGCGGCAGCAGGTCGTGCGGTGCGGGCAGGCGGTCCGGGGCGAGGGTGTCGCCCACGATGCCGTCGACCGGGCCGGACCGTATGCGTGCGGTGGAAAGCCCTTTCGGGAAGGGCGTGTTCGCGCGGTCGGCCCTGTCCCCGGAGGGCGCCGTCGCGCACAGGCGGCCGAGATGCCCCAGGGATTGTTCGAGGCTCGCCGCCAGCAGCTCGCATACGTGCGCCTGACGCGTGGACTCCTGGGACACGTAGCCCGCGAGCAGGTCGTCGACCTGCGAGCGGAGCCGGGCCACCCTCGTCATCATCGAGGTCAGCTCGGCCGCGTCGAACCCGGTCCGCTCGTGCATGTACCCGCCTACGCCTCTCTTGTCCGACGCACCGCACTCTGGCACAGGACACCTTGCCGAGGAGTCGATTTCACCGCATTGGTCGTGACTGGCAGGTATGACCTCCGAGTGGTCCGATCCGCGGCTGTTATGTGATCGGTCGTGAACGGACTTGCCCGGCCCCGGTTGGCGCACCGGCCGGGTGCCTTCGGGGTGTGTCGTCACTCGCCCGGGCCACTGACCGTGCGATGCCGTGGCGCATCGGCTCACGATGGGTCCTGTTTTCGCTGTCCGTTCGCGACGTCCACGCGGGTCCACGCGGATTCGGCCGGGCAGCGCGGGTTCGATTCGGAGGAATGCTGTGGGAGTCGATAGTGCCGCGCTGCGGTGTTGCCGGGTGGCCGTGGATCTGGGTGCGTCCCGGATCCGGATCCACGTCAGAGACGAGGGGCTCGTCGTCGACGAACCGAGCCTGGCCGCGGTGGACACCCGCACCGGCGACATCGTCGCCGTGGGCTCGGTCGCCGCGCGGATGCTCGGCCGCGTCCCCGGCCACATCCGCGTCGAACGTCCGCTGGCGAGCGGGACCGTGGCCGACGTGGACCTGGCGCAGCAGATGCTGCGCCACATGGTCAGCCGCCACGTGCTGCCGCTGCGGCGACGCAAACGCGGGGTTCGCGCGGTCGTCGGCGTGCCGTACGGCTCCGGGCCGCTGACCCGGAAGGCGGCCGTCGAGGCCTTGTCGGCGCTCGGCCTGCGGCGCGTCGAACTCGTCGCGTCGCCGGTCGCGGCGGCGGTCGGGTGCGGCGTCGAGACCGACCAGGCGGAACCGGTGATGCTCGTCGACTGCGGCGCCACCACCACGCAGATCGCGGTCGTGGCGTTCGGCGATGTGATCGCCGGGACGGTGGTCCCGGTGGGCGGCGACGCGATCGAGCGGGCGATCACCGAGCACGTGCTCGCCCGGCACGGCCTGGAGCTGACGAGCGGCGGCGCTCGCGACATCTGCCTGCGCCTCGGCGGCGCGGACACGTTCCCGGTGACCGGCAAGGACGTTCGCAGCGGGTGGGCCCGCAACGCCGCGGTCGACACCTCGGCGCTCCGGACGGTCATCGGGGTCTCGCTGGTGCCCGTCCTCGACGGCATCGGCGCCGTGCTGCGCGGGCTGTCCGCGGACCTCGTCGTCGACCTGGCCGCCCGCGGCCTGACGATGGTCGGCGGGGCGGCCGACATCCCCGGCATCGACGCCACGATCCGCGCGGCCACCGCGATGCCGGTCCGCGTCCAGCCGGACCCGCGCGGGAGGGTGGTGGACGGCCTGGCCCGGCTGATCGACAGCAAGCCGCCGAAACGACCCGTCGAGAAGGCGGCCCCCTCCGAGAACCCGGCCGAGCACAGCCCGGTCGCCGAGATCGAGGACTTCGCCTCCGTGGCCTGAGCCCGGGCCCCGGCGCGCGTCCCCCCGAAAAACCACCTCTCCGCAGGGTGTTCCGGTCCTCCCCAGGCCGGGCGGCGCCCCGCACCGAAGCCCCCCGCGTCGCCACCGCGGGGGGCTTCGGCCCGTGTGCCGGTGGTTCAGTCGTCGTCCCAGTCCGCGTCGCGGCGGTCCTCGGTGCGGGTGCGCTCCGCGGCGGACTCCAGGGCGTGCTCCGCCGCCTGGCGGGACTCGTACGGGCCGAGCCGGTCGGCGGCCCGGCAGCCGGCGCCCTCTTCGGCGGTGGCGTGTCTGAGGCAGTAGTACCACTTCGTGTCGTCGGTCATCGGAGACCTCGCAATCCGTCGGACAAGATCATTTGACAGCTTATGGACGGGCCCGCACGGAGGGGTGCCGCGTACGCCGCACCCGGCGGGTCGCCATTGCGTCGTACGCCACGCTCTGACCTAATCTGTCCCGAGATCACGTGGGCGAAGAGGAGGAGCCGCATGAGCGGAGCGCAGCCCGCACCCGGCACGCACGTCTCGGCCGGGTCGATCGGTGATCGAACCGCCGTGGCGGACGGGCGAGTTGACGCCACGACCGATCTGCGGCGGGTCGGCATCGATCCGGACCGCTGGTATCCCGTGGCGGTGTCCCGCGCCGTGCGCCGCGGCCGGACTCGCGCCACGGCCTTCGCGGGGGAGCGGATCGCCTTGTTCCGTACGGCGAGCGGTGCCGTCCACGCGCTGGAGGACCGGTGCGCGCACCGCCAAGTGCCGCTCAGCATGGGGGTGGTCGAAGGCGACGTGCTCCGCTGCTGCTACCACGCGTGGGCCTACCGGGGGAACGGCCGCATCTCGCAGATCCCCTATCTGCCCAAGGGCGTCGACCGGCCGCCGCGCGGGGTGCGCGCCTATCCGGTCCGCGAGGCGTACGGCCTGGTGTTCGTCTTCCCCGGGGACCCGGACAAGGCGGAGACGACGGAGTTCCCCTCCCACCCGGCGTACGCGTCGCCGCGCCACAAGACGATGACCTTCTCGCGCACGGTCAAGTGCCACTACTCGTTCATGCACGAGAACCTGCTCGACATGAACCACCAGTTCCTGCACCGCGGCGTCGTCGGGCGCATCCAGCCGGTGTTCCTCGGCAGCGACACCGGACGGGACTTCGTCGAGGCGCGCTACCTGTTCACCCACCGGGGAGGCCGGAAGGACCGCGGCGCGGGCTTCCTCGCGGCCGAGGGCTTCCGCGGCGGCCGGGACTCGGCGGACGCCATCACCATCCGCACCGAATACCCGTATCAGAAACTGCACTTGGTGCCGGAGCGGGCCGAACTCCCGGCGTTCTCCCTGTGGGCGGCGTACGTACCGGTGGACGCCGAGCAGCGCGTCAACCACGTCTACGGGCTGCTCACGATCGCGAAACCGCGCGTCCCCGGAGCCCTCGACCTGGCCTGGCCGTTCATCCGGCGGTTCACCGAACGGGTCTTCGCCGAGGACCGGATGGCGGTCGAGGCCGAGCAACGGGCCTGGGACGAGCAGGGCCGCGACCGCAACCAGGAGATCTTCCCGCTCATCCTCGACGTCCGCGCGGTGCTGCGCGCCAACGGCGTCCCGATGCCGGTCAGCCCCGGCCGCTGCCCAGAATCGCGATGAACGAGACCATCTCGCCCGGGTAGCCGCCCAGATTGTGGGTCAGCGCCAGCGTGCGGCCGGTCTCGGGGATGCGCCGCTCGGGCGGGGCCTCGCCGCGCAGTTGCAACCACGCCTCGAACGCCATGCGCAGCCCGGACGCGCCGACCGGGTGGCCGAACGACTTCAGGCCCCCGTCGGGGTTGACCGGCAGCCGCCCGCCCAGGTCGAACGCGCCCGCGAGAACCTCCTTCCACGCGGTTCCCCGGTCGGCGAACCGCAGGTCCTCCATCAGCACCAACTCCGTGGGCGTGAAGCAGTCGTGTACCTCGGCCATCGCGATCTCGGCCCTCGGGTCGGCGACGCCGGCCTGCCGGTACGCGTCCTCCGCGCACGCGGCGATCTCCCAGAACGTCGTGTAGTCGTACTCCGGGTCGATGACCCCCGACCCGTTGCCCGCCACCATCGACAACGCCTTGATGAACACCGGCTTGTCGGTGTACCGGTAGGCGTCCTCGGCGCGCACCACGATCGCCGCCGCCGCGCCGTCCGCGACGCCCGCGCAGTCGAAGACGCCCAACTGGCCCGCGAGTTTCGGCATCGCCGAGATCTTCTCGGGGGCGATCTCCCTGCGGAACTGCGCACGCGGATTGCGCGCGCCGTTGTAGTGGTTCTTCGACGCGATGTGCGACAGCACGGCCCGCATCTCGTCGTCCGAGACGCCGTACCTGCGGCCGTACGCGGGCGCGACCATCGAGAACATCGCGGCGGCCGTCAGCGTGCGCGCGGTGCCGTCGCCGGGGACCGGGAAGGCGTTCAGGCCCTGGTAGCCGCCGTCCTTCACCTTCTCGACACCGATCGCCATGGCCACGTCGTACGCCCCGGACGCCACCGCGTACGCCGCCTGCCGCAGCGCCTCCGACCCGGTGGCGCACATGTTCTCGACGCGCGTGACCGGCTTGTTCTCCAGTTGCAGCGGCTTGGACAGCAGCATGCCGCTCATACCGGCCTGCGCGGTGCCCAGCCAGAACGCGTCGACGTCGTCCTTCGCGACGCCCGCCGAGGCGAACGTCTCGCGGGCGGCGTCGATCAGCAGGTCGTCGGTGCCCTTGTCCCACGCCTCGACGAACGGCGTGCAGCCCATGCCGACGATCGCGACGCGGTCCTTGATGCCGTGCGATCCCATGTCAGGCCTCCCGAGCCGACTGTGCCGACCGCGTGGGCGCGGCGTCCCGCACCGGGCGGGCCTTCCAGAAGTAGTTGTGGATGCCGTCGGCCGTCCCGACGCGCCGGAACGTCGGCTCGACCCGGTCGCCGACGCGCACCCGGTCGGCGTCGACGTCGGTGAGTTCGATCGGCAGCCGCCCGCCGCGGTCGAAGTCCACGACCGCGAACACCACCGGCGGCGACGGCGAGTACGCCATCCGGTCGATCGTGAACGTCTTCACCGTGCCGACCGCGTCGGCCATCGGCACCGGCTCCATGTCGTCCACGGCGCCGCCGCGCATCGACACCCGCGCGGGCGGCAGGTGCACGGCACCCGAGGAGCGGTCGCGCGAGCCGACGAAACCGAACTTCCACTCCGCCGACCGGGCCGCCGCCGACGACGACGTGCGGGCCGGCTCGGGGCGGCGCGGCGGCTCGACCGGCAGCATGCCGCGCCACGCCAGGAACGTGCCGTACGGGATCGGCGCCCCGCCCGCGACCTGGTCCGCGACCGGCCGCGCCGGCGTGTACGCCTCGAGCGCGTCCGTCGTGCGGAACACGAACACCTCGGCGCCGTCGGACAGGACGACGACCGCGACGATCCGGTCCGCCGCCGAGCCGCCCGTTTCGGCCAGGGTGTCCAGTTCCGAGGCGAGCAGCAGTCCCGGGTGCGCCGCGCCCGTGACGCCGACGGTCGCACCGAGCCCGTCCGCGAGGACACCGTCGCGCACCCCCAGCGACCGGCCCAGCCCGGCGACCGCGCGGGCGTGCAACCCCGTCACGGCGACGTGGTCGACCTGGTCCGCGGTCAGGCCCACGTTCTTGAGCGCGTCGGTCCACGCTTGGCGCCCGGCGGCCAGGTAGTGCTTCTCGCCGAACTTGTCCTCCCACAGCTTCGACCGCGCCTCGCCCGGCGCCCGCCAGCGGTCCACGAACTCCGCGGTGGCCGAGGCCCCGCCGAGGTATTCCGCGAGCACGGGGCCGTCGTCCGACGACCCGACCAGCAGCGCGGACGCGCCGTCGCCGCCCGCCGCCTCATCGCCGCTGCCGGGCAGGCCGCCGCGCAGGTCCGAGGCGACGACCAGCGCCGATGTGCCGCCGTCGAGGGCCAGCCGCAGCAGGCCGGCCGCAGAGCGCACCGACCCGGCCGCGTCGATCGCGGCCACGTCGGCGGGCAGGCGCAGCGCCGCGTGCACCGCCGTCGCGTTGGTGCGGTCCGCGTACGCGGGCGCGACCGTCGCGAACAGCAGGGAGCGCGGCCGGACGTGCGGTGCCGCCCGCAGCGCGTCGCGGGCCGCCTCGACGCCCATCGTGGTGGTGTCCTCGTCGAACGACGCGACCGTGCGCGTGCCCCGCCCGCCGCCGCCCCCGGCCACCGGGGCGATCGCCGCCCGGTCGAGGCGGCGGTACGGCAGATACGCGCCGTAGCCCAGGACGCCGCGCACGGGCGGGTCCTGGCGGTTCGGTGTGCTCATCGTGGTCGGTACCGTCGCTTCCGCTCGGCGGCGCCCCGGGGAGCCGCGGTCCAGCAGGCCGGTGGTGCGGGCCGGGTGCCGCGATCCGGCACCCGGGTGCGAACTTCCGGTGGGTGTACGGCGCGTGACGCACCGGCGCGGGCAACTCCCCGCGTGGTCTCAGCCGGTGGCGCCCGACGCGGTCACGTCGGCGATCTCCTCGTCCGACAGGCCGAGTTCGTCGCGCAGGATCTCCGCGGTGTGCTCGCCCAGCCACGGCACCCGGCCCCACGGGCCCTCGGCCATCCGGGAGAGCTTGACGGGATTGCCGGGCGACAGGATTGGCTCGGGCACGCCGTCGGTGCGCTCCATCGCGACGAGCATGTTGCGCCGGGCGACGTGGGGGTCCTCGATGACGTCGCCCGCGTTGTGCACCGGCCCGGACGCCACCCCCGCGGCGCTCAGCGCGGCGCACGCCTCCGCGCGCGACTTGTCGGCCGCCCACGCCTCGATACCGGGGCGGATCACGTCGTCGACGCGGTCGAACCAGTCCTGCGGCCCGGCCAGGCGGGGATCGTCCACCCACTCGGGCCGGCCGACCAGCGCGGCGAGGCTCGCGAACATGTGCGGGCGTCCGCACTGCACGATCACGTAGCCGTCGAACGCCTTGAACGCGTGGTTGATCAGCGGTGCGCGGCCCGGGTCCTTCAGGCCCATCGACCAGTAGCTGATGCCGGCGTCGTTGAGGGCGACCATCGCGTCGTACATGGAGATGTCGACGTACTGGCCCTCGCCGGTCAGGTCGCGGTGCCGCAGGGCCGCGAGCACCCCGATGACCGCGAACAGCGCCGACCCGGTGTCGCCGAGCGCGCCCATCGGCGACACCGTCGGCGGGATGCCCGGAGTCTGCTTGAACGCGTACAGCCCGGCCATGCCCTCGGCGATCGGCGCGTACGCGGGCCGACCGGCGTACGGGGTCTCGGTGTTGCCGAACCCCGACACCGACAGGTAGACCGCGCGCGGGTTGATCGCGGCGACGTCGTCGTAGCCGAGGCCGAGCCGAGCGGCCACACCGGGCTTGAAGTTCTCGCACACGATGTCCGAGCGCGCGGCCAACTTGCGGACGATTTCCCGCCCCTGAGGGTGCTTCAGGTCCACGGTGATGCTGCGTTTGCCGAGGTTGTTGCGCAGGAACGTGACGCCGACGCGCCGCCCGTCGGGATCGGTCATCGACGGCAGCGAGCCGCGCCCCGAATCGCCCGGTCCGGGCGATTCCACCTTGATCACCCGGGCACCCAGCCGCGCGAGCATCTGTGTCGCGTACGGGAGCGCCTGCATTTGCTCGACGGCCAGCACCCGGATCCCGTCCAGGGGCTTGCCGAAGCGTTCCAAATCGACGCCTACGACCTCACCGACGTGCATCGTGTCTCCGTCCATGGTCGTGCCGTTCCCGAGCGAGGAACCGCGTGACCTGGGAGTTCCGCCACAATGCTTGCCCAAGTCAGAGATTCCGCCCTGCCCGGCCACGATAGCTGACGGTGAGTCAGTTGAGCAGTGGGCAGACGTGTGACCGCACCCACCCGCCCGTACCGGACACCGTCACGGGGGAGGCGCCGGCGGGCGCGGCGGTACGCGCGGCGACGAACCGCCCGGCGACCAGGCGGGCGCGTGCGTCGGCGGAGGCGGCGGGAACGGCGGGCGAGGCGGGATCGGCTGAGGCGGCGGAACGGTGTTCGCCCGCCGCGTGCCGGTACGTCGCGCGACCGTGGCAACGGGCGCGCACGGGACCGAGACCCGTGAGGGTTCCGCGACAAGCCTGTGACACCCCGTGCACACGGCGGCCCCGACCCACCCGTTTTCCGGTCGGCCGCGCGGCGCGGTGGCGTCGGGAACCCGCGTCCGGGCCGTCGTACCGCCGTGCCTTCCCGTCCGCTATCCGAGTTGCGCGGGCGCGATTCGCCACGTTTGCGCACAGCAGGTATGCCGATCATGCCCGGCTACCGTAACTTGGCTGACGGTAACGCCTGTTCGGTTCCCCGGCCCGTTTCCGCGGCGTCGGACGAGTCGAATCGTTCACCGTTCGACGACAGAAAGAAGTCGGTCATGGCCGGTGTGAGCAATGCTGCCGAACGGTCCAGCGCAGGGGAGTCCCGCGACGCCCGCACCGTGATCCTGGGCGTCACCGCGAGTGACGCCCACGCGGTCGCGAACCATCTCATCGCCCATTCCCTGCGCGACGAGGGCTTCGACGTCGTCAACCTCGGGGTGAACACCACCGTCGAGGAGTTCTTCGCCGCGCTGCGCGACCACCCCGACGCCGAGGCGATCGTCATCGGCAGCATCAACGGGCACGCGTACGAGGACCTGCTGGACCTCCCCGAGGAGCGCGCCGAGACCGGCATCGACTGCCCGATCATCCTCGGCGGCAACCTGTCCGTGGGCAGCCACAAGTCGGACGACCACCTGCGGCGGCTGTACGACCTCGGCATCGACCACATCCTGGAGGACGCCGACCAGATCGCGGCGTTGCTCGACAAGCTCCTCGCGGCCCGCACGGCCGACGACGCCGAGGCGACCGCCTACGCGGTCGGCGAGGACCACCACACATGAGCCGGCGCGTCAGTACAAGGGTCGCGTCGCGCGCATGCGGCGCCGAGCGTGGCGAGGGGCGGGCATGAGCGAACGCACCGATCACGGCCCGGAGTCGGGCGGGCACCACGGCGGGGACGAGCTGTTCAAGACCCCCGAACTCCCGCCGCTCGCCGACAGCATCGCCTACATCCGCGCCCTGCCCAAGCAGACCGTGGCCGAGGTCCTGCGGACCGCCAAGGCCCGGGGCAAGGTCGCCGTGCAGCCGCGCTGCGGCGTCGGCAACCAACACGAACAACTGCGACTGCTCCGGGCGTTGGAGGCCGGGGCGCAACCGGACATCCACACCCTGACCATCGACGCGCACACCCGCATGCGCCGCTTCGACCAGGCCCTGCGCGGCATCCGCGAGTGCCCCCAGGACCTCAACGGCTACCCGCTCGTCGGCCACGGCTGGATCCGCGGACGCGAACTCAACGACGCGGTCCGGGCACCGATCCAGATCCGGCACGGATCCCCGCACCCCTGGGCGCTGTTCGAGACCACGCTGGCCAGCGGCTTCACCGCCTTCGAAGGTGGCGGAATCTGCTACAACCTGCCGTACGCGAAGAACTTCCCGATCACCGAATCGCTCGCCCTGTGGCGCGAAGTCGACGCCGTATGCGGTGACTTGGCCCGCGAGGGCATCATCGTCGACCGCGAGTACTTCGGCACCCTCACCGCCGTGCTGATGCCGCCGTCGATCAGCCTCGCGATCAGCTTCCTCGAAGCCGTCCTCGCCGCCCGCGAAGGCGTGCGCTGCGTGTCGATCGCGTACCCGCAAGGCGGCGAGATCGTGCAGGACACCGCGACCCTGCGCAGCATCCCCCGGCTGGCGGCGCGCTACCTGCCCGAAACGGTCGAGTGCTATCCCGTGCTGCACCAGTACATGGGCCCGTTCCCCCGGGCCCGTCGGCGGGCCGACGCGCTCATCCTGTACGGCGCCCTCGCGGCCCGGCTCGGCGGCGCCACCAAGGTGCTGACCAAGACCCACCAGGAGGCCTTCGGGGTTCCCGACACCGACGCCAACCTGGCCGGCCTCGCCACCACCCACCTCGCCGCGTCCGAACTGCTGGACTTCGTGGCGCTCGACGAAGACCGCGTCGCGGAGGAATCCGCGTGGATCGAGGAGGAGGTCGCCGAGATCGTCGAACCGCTCCTGCAGGGCGGCGACCTGCTGAACGCCATCCCGACCGCCTTCGCCGAGGGCAGCCTGGACATCCCCTTCAGCGCCAGCCGCCTGGCCCGCTCCCACATCGTCCCGGCCCGCGACCTGTCCGGGGCCATCCGCTACCTCTCCTCGGGCGCGCTGCCGTTCTCGGAGCGCACGCTGCGCCGCAACGCCCTGCAACTCGACGACGGCGACGGCCGCCCGCCGACGCGGCTGCTCGACCGGCTGTCCCGCGACATCAACTACTTCGCGTACGCCGACGGCCCGGCGGGCCCCTGACCCCGGAGCCCGACACCCTCAGAAGTACGTCCGCAGCACGTCCACCACCCGGTAGTCCTCGTCCACCACCGGGATCACCCGCCACTTGTCGAACGCCGTGCACGGGTGCGACACCCCCAGCCGCACCGACTCGCCGGGCCGCACGGCGACGCCGTTCGTGTCGGCGTACGCGTGCTGGTCGTCGACCCGCACGACCGTCATGCCGTCCGCCGGACGCCGCGCGCCGTCGCACGCCCGGATCTCCAGCGGCGTCGGCAGCCCGAGGTCGAACGGCACGTCGCGGCGGCCGGCCCCGAGCACCGCCAACCCGGGCTCGGGCACCGACTGCACGTGTGCCCACACCTCCAACGCCCCGGCCAGGCCCCCTTCCGACGGCCTGCGCACGAACGGCGTGGCACCGCGGTAGAAGCCGTCGTCGTGGGACACGTAGGCGCCGCTGCGCAGGATGACCTCCGCGCGGTCCGTCCACGGCCCCAGGACATCCGTCACGACGTCGAACCACGCGGACCCGCCCGCCGACACGACGGGCGTGCCGTCGACCGGCACCGCCTCGGCGACCGCGTCGCCCGCCGCCGCGAGATCGCGCAGCCACGCCGCGACGGACGCGGCGTCCGGCAGACCGCCCTCATAACCGGCCACCCCCCGGACGGTCAGCCCCGACTCCGCCGCCGAGCGTGCGACCTCCACGGCCCGAGCGACGGTGCGGCAGCCGGTGCGCCCGCCCGGGCGGCCCAACTCGACCACCACGTCGAGGCGTCCCCCCGCGGTGCCGGCCAACGCCTCCGCCGCGACCGCGACACCCTCCGGCGCGTCGACGTAGAACACCAACTCCCAACCCGAGCCGACCTGTTCCGCCATCCACCGGAGCACGCGCGCGTCGTACAGCTCGTTGGCCAGGAAGACCCTCGGCACCCCGAAGCGCCGCGCGGCCAGTGCCTGGTTCGCGGTGGCCACCGTGATTCCCCAGGCGCCCGCGTCCAGTTGCGCGGCGAACAACGTGGGCGACATCGACGTCTTGCCGTGCGGTGCGAACAGCACGCCGTGGCGGCGCGCGTAGTCCGCCATCGTCGCGATGTTCGCCTCCAGCGCCGACCGCCGCGCGACCATCACCGGAAACGTGAACGGCCCCTCGAACAACCCGTGTTGCGCCGACACCAGCTCCTCTTCGGAGACCGGTGCGTCCGGCAGCCACAGGCCTTTGTCGTACGCCCCGAACAGGTCGGTCACCGCGTTCACCTCCACGTGAGCGGAACACACCGCACCCTGACACAACTTCGGGCACCCGGATCCGGAAGGTCCGGTACGCGCCTGTCCACCGCGCGACGAACCCTCCGATCCGGACGTCGAGTTGGCCGCGTCCGCGACACCACCCGGCCGCCTCCCCGACGGCCCGTCGGCCGAACTGGGTGCCCACGACGCCGTATCAGGCCACCGCTGCGCCATCGGGGTGACGTTTGGGCGCGTCGCCGCAAGAGTCCGGCAGCCATCGGCTTGGACAGCCCGATAGTCGGTCTATCCGACTGGCAGGCAGTCGGGCGAAATCCGGAGAGTCCCTGTGTCCGTCACCTCAGTACTCCCCAGAGCCACCCGCACGCTCCCGCTCACGATCGTCCTGACGGCAGCCTCGGCGGCCACGCTCGTGACCCTGCCCGGCAACGCCGCCGCCGCCCCCGGCGACAACGGCGACGTCAGGATCCACGCCACCAGCACCGCCTTCGACGACCCGCGCGACGAGACCAAGGTCTGCCGCTTCTACCTCGCCGCGTCCGCCTTCGACCAGGTGCAGGCGGTGACCTGGTCGATCGCCCCGCAGCCCGACCGGGTCGGCGGCGCCGCCCTGGACGGAGCCCTCGCACTCACCACCGGCACGGGCCACACCGGGCCGCTGTCCCTGCCGGCCGGGCAGTACAGGCTGACCTGGACCTTTGCCGGGCAGACCGGTGCGGCCAAGCAGAAGGTGTTCGAGGTCGCGTGCCCGACCGACAACGCGATCGCCGGGACCGTCCAGGCGCCGCAGGACCGCGACGTCTTCGGCAACCTCGTCCCGGCCGGGGGCGCCGACCTCGGCTCGGGCAGCACCGCACCGTCCGACGACGCACCGCGCACTGCCGCCGGCATCGCGATCGTCGCGGGCGCTCTCTTCTTCGGCCTGCGGCTTCTGCGGCGTTCCCGCCGCTGACGAAGGCGTGCGGCGGTGATTCGGGAAACCGCCACACGCGGCGGAGGGCGGTCGGTCTCGGGGAGACCGGCCGTCGCCCGCCACGGGCAAGCCGCGAAACAGCCGGACCCACGCGCACGGGGATGCGCCGGGCCCGGTACGAGCGAACGGCCGCCGGACGGGGATCCGGCGGCCGAATCGCTGTGCGGCCGACACGGTCACTCCTGGGCGGAGGTACGTCGTTGACATCCCAGCGGAGCGGCGCGAGCGACCGCCGCGGACCATCCGGACGCACCACCCGAAACCCGGGCCGGCGCGGCGTCGAACGAGCCGACGGCCGCCGCGCCTCGCGCGACAAACCGCGCGACAAGCCGAGCCCCCGCCGCCGCGAATCCGACGACCGGACCCCACCACGCGACGGCCGCGGCCACCGGCGCGACGCGCCGGCCCCACCCCGCCGCACCCCAGCCCGCACCGGACGACCGGCCCCGCGGCCCCGGCGGTCGCGCGAGCCCGAAGGAACCGGCCGCCGCCCCAGGGCCGCCCGCACCCCGGCCGCGTCGGGGAGGAACCCGTACCGCCGACGCCGTTCCGCGCCGTCGCGCCGCGAACCGGTCCGCCTCACCCGCCGCGGACGTCTGCTGACCATCGCGGCCGTCATCGGCGCGATCCTCGTCGGCATCGTCGTCACCGCCGACGGCCTGCGGACGCGCGGCGGCCCGCCGCAGCCCGCCGCGGCGGCGAGCCCCGACCCGACACCGGCGCTTACCCCCGAGCCCACGCGCTCTCCCGTCGCCCCCGGACCGCCTTCCGCGCCGCCGCCCCCCGGCCCCGCCCCCGACGCCCCGCAAGCCCCCGAAGCACCCCCACCGCAACCGCCCCCGCTGCCCGCGCCGACTGCCACCGGCCCCGAAGCCTTGCGACCGTCACCACCCACACTCGTCGAGATCCGCAGCATCGGCGTCTACGCCAAACTGGCCCGGGTGGGCCTCACCGACAAGGGCTGGATCGACGCCCCGCCGTCGAAGGAACGCAACCTCGCCGCCTGGTACGACGGCTCCCCGACCCCCGGCGCCGTCGGCACCTCCGTGATCGTCGGCCACGTCGACGTCCCCGCCGGACCCGCCGTCTTCTACGACCTGGGGACGCTGCACAAGGGCGCCACAATCCGCGTCACGCGCGAGGACGGCGGCACGGCGGTGTTCACCGTGTACGGCGTCCAGGTGTTCAGCAAGAAGGACTTCCCCGCCGACCGCGTCTACGGCGGCACAGGCGCCCCGGAACTCCGCGTGATCACCTGCGGCGGCGCGTACGACAAGGACGACGGCTACGCGGGCAACGTCGTGGCGTTCGCGCGGTTGACGGGTCGGGAGTAGCCGGGCCGGCTCGGGCCCGGACGACGCGAGCGGTCGTCGTGCGCACGGCGCCTGGTGGGAAGCGCGGTCGGGGCGAGCGGCATCGGCACGGTCACGTCGTCGTACGACACGCGGTCCGTGCCGGCCGGCGCGACACCGGTGCCGCGACGAGGCGGAGCCCGTCCTCGCGGAGTGCACGGCCCGCGGCACCCGCCGGACGACGTGCGAGACGCGGTCGCCGACACGATCCCGCCGCCCCGCTTGGTGCGGCGGCGGCCCGGACCGGAAGAGCCGACGGGCGGCGGCCGTGATGGCCGCCGCCCGTCGGCGTCGCGGGCGAGTGCGTCCGCCCGCGGTGAACCCCGCGCCTCAGTCGGCGACTTCCGCTTCCAGCATCGGCGTGCGCTGCCGCAGGCGGTACCACACCGCGCCGCTGCCGGCCATCACCATCGCCCCCAGCGTGCCGAGGAAGCGCGGGTCGAAGAACGCACCCGTACTGGCGAGACCGCCGCCGCCCTTGCCGCCGTCCGACCCGCCGCTGTCGGACCCGCCGCTGTCACCACCGACCGCGCCGCCGACGGAGTCGGTGCCGGTCGGGGTGGGAGACCCGGTGTCCGTGGCGGTGGGGGAGCCGGTGTCGGTCGGGTCGTCCGAGGCGGGGGGCTCGCTGGTCGGCGGCTCGCTGGTGGGGGGACCGCTGGTCGGCGGCCCGCTGGTGGGCGGGGTGGTGGTCGCGGGGGAGACGCCCAAAGGCAGTTCGAATTTCACCGTCGAGGTCTTGCCGACGGCGGTGACGGTGTATCTGCCCGTCTGCGCTCCGGCGGGCACCATCAGCGTTTGCGAGGCGGCGCCTTGCGCGTCCACCGTCACCGTCTGCTGTGCGACGGTCGACCCACCGGGCTCCACAGCGGTGACATCGACTTGCTCGCCGGCCCCGAAGCCGGTCAGAGCCGCCGTGGTCCGCTCACCCACCTTGATGTTCTGCGGCGTCAGCGTCACGCCGAATCCGGCGGTGGTGACGGGCATCGTCGCTTCGACGGACGCCGCCGACTGCTGCCCGGTGGCGATGAACCGGTACACCTTGGTGGCCCACTCCGCCGGGAGGGTCAACTGGCCCTCAAAGCCGCCGGTGGAGGTCGTCGTGACGGTGCCGACAGGTACGGGTGTGGCCGCTCCATCGGCCTCGGGACGAGCCGTGATGGCCACCTGCTCGCCCGATTTGAACCCCTTGAGTGTGAACAACGTGCCCTCGCCCGCCTTGGCCTGGATGGACAGGTCGAGCTCGGGGTGGTACTCCGGTGCCGTGCTCTCGGCGGTCCACTGCGTGCCGCTGACGTGGATGGTCGCCTGTGCGACCTGGATGGACACTGCCACGGACGCGTGGCAGAAGAGCTTGACGTACCAGACGTCACCATCCGCTGGGTAGGTGGGCTGACTCGCACTCCAGATATCGAAGTCGGCGGCCGTGGCGGGAATCTTGTCGGCGGGCAATGCCGTGCGGATCGCGTTCTTGACAACGCTCCCGTCGCTTTTGGCGAGCTGGAGCCGAAATTGACTCTCGTGCGTGGCCGGGCACGGCGTATCCGCACTGATCTTCGCGCCCGTACCCGCTGCCCCGTTGAGGATGGGGATTTGTCCCGTTCCCGGGTCGAAGATGATCTTGGTGGTCGGTTCCGGCTCCTCGGCCGACACCGACGACGCGGTGGTCACCGACGCCGTGAGCAGGATCGCCCCGGCGGCACCGGCTATTCGCAGCAGCATGACGACTTCCGAAGTGTGGGAGGGATGGGAAGGACCGTGGGTCAAAGAGGTCAGCGGGGCGATGCCGTCCGGCGGTGCGGCGCGAGACACGCACCGCCGGGCGGCGTCGGTTGTCCGCCGCGAGTCAGGCGGCCGGACGACCTACCACCAGACGCGCGTGGTGTCCAGCGTCACCGCGATCTCGCCGACCGCCTTGGACGCCGCACCGGTCACCACGAGGGTGTACGAGCCGTCCGCGACCGACGCCGGGACCTGGAGCAGCGCCGCGCCGCGGCCCTGCGCGTCGGTGCCCTGCGGCTGCAGCGTCACCGGTACGTTCGTGCCGTCGGCCGCGCGCAGCGTGCCCGTGACACCCTCGCCGCCGGCGAAGCCGGTGAAGGCGACCAGCGAGACGCGCAGCGAGCCGATCTTGGCCGGCAGCGCGTAGACCACCGGTGCGAGCGTGTTCCACACACCCTCGTTGACCTTCACCGTGGTGCTCGCCAGCGTCGTGGCGTTGCGTGCGGCGTCCAGGCACTGGGCGTCGAGCGCGTACGAGGCGCCGTTCACCGGGAGGGTGCCCGCCGGGAAGAGCAGGCGCGCGCCGATCACCGAGGTGTCCGGGATGCCGTCCGCGGGCAGCGGTGTGCCCAGGCGCGAGCTGCCGAACACGTATCCGGGCACGTTCGGGCCGGAGAGCATGAACCGGAACGACGTACTGCCGTCCGGGCACGGAACGTTGGTCTTGGCGACAGCCGTACCGCCGTCCGCCGCACCATAGTTCGGAGTGACGATGATCTTCGGCGCGGGCGCGGCCGTCGTATCCGCGGTCGCGCTGGGCGCGGCGAACGCGGCGATGGCGGCCAGCGGGACCAGGGCGGCGACGAGCGCACGGGTACGGGTGAACTTCATGGTCGTTTTCCTCTCGGGTGGAACCGAGGCACACCACGGATCGGGTGTGCCCGCATGGCACTTGGGGGTGCGCCGGGGTGATGCGTCATGCGGGGGCGATGAAACAGGGGGTGGTCGTTTTCAGGGGCCGACCGTCACGGTTGGCCTTGGGACGCCGCACGGCGTTTGTCGAGGTAGGAGTACAAGGCGGGGCCGCCGCCCACCGCGAGGGCGAGGGCGCTGATCGCGAGCACGTACAGCCAGATCGCGGGGATCGCGGGCGGGCCGTCGAGTTCGGTGGACCCGGCGTTGCGGGCTCCGCCGCCCGAGCCGCCGTCCGCCTCGCCTTCCCCGCCGGTGGTCAGCGCCTCGCCGGTCTCCGGGTCGTACGCGACGCCGCCGTCGTCGACGGCGCCTCCCGTCGTTCCCGCGTCGCCGGTGGTTCCCGCCGCGGCGTCTCCCGTGCCGCCGGCCGCGTTGCCCGAGGTCGCGCCGGCGTCGCCGGTCGCGCTGCCGCTGGCCGCCGAACCGCCGGTGCTGCCACCGGTGTTGCCATTTCCGCCGGAAGAACCGCCGGAGGAGCCTCCGTTCGAGCCACCCGAGGCCCCGCCGTTGCCACCGGTCGCGCCACCCGTCGGTCCGCCCTTGTCGATCGGCTTGATGAAGCCCGGCTGGAACGTCGGGTTCGGGCAGGCCTGGTACTCGGCCTGCGTGATGTTGTCCAAATCCTTCGGCATCGGACCCGGGTCCGGAGCCCCGGGGATCTTCCGCAGTGCGGCGTAACCGAACTCCACCAACTGCGGTGGCAGCGGCGAATAACCCATCGTGGCGACCTGTTTCTGGCCGTCACACAGGAAGTACTTGATGTACCGGCCGAGTGTTTCGCCGCGCGAGGGGTTGAACTTGGAATTGGCCGGGATGTTGGTCGGCACGATCATGTAGCTATAGCTCGACACCGGGTAGGCGCGCTCGTCCGGCATGTTGTAGACCCCGGTCAACTCCTGGGTCGAGTCCGGGTTCAGCCGCGCCTTGGTGAGCGCGATGGCCACGGCATCCGACGTCGGTTGGACGTACTTGCCGGAGGCGTTCTTGACCGAGGCCACCGGGAAGTTGCGCTGTTTCGCGTAGGCGTACTCGACGTAGGTGATCGCACCGTCGCCGTAGTCCGCCGCGACCCAGTTGGCGACGCCGTCCGAGCCCGACTGGGCCTTGGCGCCTTCCGGGGCCGGGAAGTCGGACGTCATGCCCCTGGTCCAGATGGTGGGCGTCTGGTTCTGCATGAACAGCGTGAACTGCGCGCTGGTGCCCGACCCGTCGGACCGCACGACCGGGATGATCGGCTTCGGCGGGAGACCCGGGATATCCGGGTTGTCGGCCTTGATGTCCGGGTGGTTCCAGACCTTGATCTGGCCGGTGAAGATCTTGGCGATCGTCGGCGGCGAGAGTTTCAGGTTGCGCACCAGGTTCTTGCCCACCTTCAGGTGGTACATGAAGGACGTCCCGCCCGCGACGATCGGCAGGTAGGCGAAGCCGATTCCGCGGTCCTGGAGCTGCTTCAGCTCGTCCACGACAAGGCCGTCCGGTGTGCGGTACGCACCTTGGAACGGGATCTCGGACACCGCGAAGTCGACGTTCACCTGCGTGAATTGGGTGCGGCCGAGAGTCGAACCTCCGCCGCCGTAGTTGACCTTGATCCCGCGGCTGGCCACATCACGCGCCCACTGGTCGACGGCGACCTGGCTCCAGGTGGACCCCGAGCCGTAGATCGGTTCCATCGCGGCGTTCGCGGGCGGCGCGGACGCGACGGTCATGACGATGCCGAGTCCCAGCGCCGCGACCAGGCGCAGCGCCCGAGAGACTCTTCGGCGTACGGACGTGCTGGTCGACACGGTGTCAACTCCCAGGGGTTGCGGGCGGGTTCACTTGGCGGCTGCTGCGCGGGCTATACGGCGCTTCTGGCGGCGGCTCAGCTCGCCGGGCGCCCGGCCGGCGAGCAGGCGGGTGAGGACGAACAGCGTGAGCACGATGGCCACCAGCGCGACGGCGCCGCCGAACGCGAGCGAATTCAGCTGGTCGCTGGGGGACTTGACGTTGCGCCAGATGAAGAAGACCAGGGATTCCTGCTCGCCTTCGAAGGGGTTCCAGTTCATGCGCGCGTTGCCGCCCGCGACCAGCAGAACCGGCGACGTCTCGCCGACCGCGCGGGCGATGCCCAGGATCACCGCCGTCGCGAGGCCGCTGCGCGCGGTCGGCAGCACGACGTGCCACAGCGTGCGCAGTTCGCTCGCCCCCAATGCCAGCGAGGCCTCCCGCAGGCCGCCGGGCACCAGGCGCAACACGACCTCCGTCGTGCGGGTGACGATCGGCAGCATCATCACGCCGAGGGCGAGTGCTGCCGCGAAGCCGCTGCGTCCCTGGCCGAACCCGATGATGAGCACCGCGTAGACGAACAGGCCCGCGATGATGGACGGCAGGGCGCTCATCGCCTCCACGACGATGCGCACGACGTGCGCGAGCCGACCGCGAACCTCGTTGAGGTACACGGCCGTCGCGATGCCCAGCGGCACCGTCATCAGCGTCGCGAGAGCCACCTGCTCGAGCGTGCCGACGATCGCGTGCGCGGCACCCACCGCGACGTCCGGGCCGCTCAGCGCGCCGAAGTACTCCTGCGTCTCGGTGAAGAAGTCGACATCGATGGCGCCCCAGCCGCGCTGGATCACGTACACGAGCACGGTTGTCACCGTGCCGAGCAGCGCGGCGATGCCCGTGGCCACCACGGTGCCCGCGACCCGGTCGCGCGCCTGCACGGCGTCGGTGCGCAGATAGCTGCTCAGCCCGTACAGCGCCAGGAAGGAGAAGTAGGCGGTGATGAGGTAGCCCTGCCAGCCTGACACCGGGAGGATGCGGCCGTAGAGCACCCACGCGAACGACGCGCCGGCGACCAGCGAGGCGGCGGCCACGCCGACTTCCTCGACCGGGATCTGCCGCAGCGCGATGCGGCGCTCGGGCGCGGGAACGGGTTCCTCTTCGGCCGGCGGCGCGGCGGGCTGCGGCGCGGTGACGGTCGTCATCGGGCGGTCTCTCCACTCCAAGCGGAATCGGCCGAGGCGGCACGGGGGTTCGGACGATGCATCAGATGTCGGTCGCCGAGCCGCTGCGGGACTTGGAGATCACCCAGCCGGCGATGACGTTGACGAGCAGGGTCATGGTGAACAGCGCGAGGCCGGCGGCCATCAGGGCGGAGAGGGCGAAGCTGTCCGACTCGCCGAACTTGAGGATGATCAGCGTGGAGATCGTCGATCCTTGGCCTTCCAGGATCCGGATCGTGAAGTCGGTGTTGAACGACAGCACGATGGCCACGGCGATCGTCTCGCCGAGGGCCCGTCCCAGGCCGAGCATCGTGCCGCCGATGATGCCGCCGCGTCCGAACGGCAGGACGACGGCCCGGATCACACCCCAGCGCGTCGCGCCGAGGGCCAGCGCGCCTTCCTTCTCACCGGGCGGAGACTGGGCGAAGACCTCGCGCATCACCGCGCAGCAGATCGGGATCACCATGCACGCCACGACGACGCCGGAGATGAACAGCGACGACGCGAACTGGCCGTCGATGTAGCGGGTGGTGCCCTCGAGTTTGTGCACCTTGAAGATCGGGATGAAGCCCAGGTTCTTCGCCAGCCATTCGCTGACCGGGATCAACTGCGGCTGGAGCAGGAAGAATCCGAACAGGCCGTACACGATGCTCGGCACCGCCGCCATCATGTCGACCACCGATGTGAGCGGGCGGCGCAGCCGGGCCGGTGCGTACTCGGTGATGTACAGCGCCGCGGTCAGGGCGATCGGCACGGCGACCACGAGTGCGGTCAGCGCCACGAGGACGGTGCCGGTCAGCAGCCCGCGCACCCCGAAGTCCCCGCCTCCGGTGGGTGACCACTTGTCCTCGGTGAGGAACGACCAGCCGGCCGCGTGGATGGCGTCGTAGCCCCGGCGCACCAGATAGAAGCCGATCGCGCCCAGCAGCGCGAGGACCGCACACGCCGACAGGCGCGTGGTCCAGCGGTACGCCTGGTCGACGCGGGTACGCCGCACGACGACACGTCGCGGCGAATCGGTCGGGGCGTCCGGGAGCACGGCGGTCATGCGGAACCTTCCGGGGAAAAGGTGCGTTGCCGGGTGAGACCTTGAATGAGCCAACCAGTGGCCCGATGCGGTCGGGACGACTGCGGGGGAAACAGCAGGTGACGGTGAATGGGCTTAGGGGAAGGGCCAGTTGCGCTGATCCGCACGCGCGGCCGCCCCGGCGTCCGGTGAGGGACGCCGGGGCGGTGGGTGTGGCTGGGATGGTGCTCAGGCTCAGGCGGTGAAGCCGTAGAGCGCCTTGAAGTCGTTCTGCGCGGCGGCCCAGTTCAGGAAGGCCACGAGCGTCGGGTCGGCCCCGGCGGTCTTGTAGACGTTGTAGACGTCACGGTTGCCGACGAAGCCGGTGCCGCCGGGGGCGGTGCCGTTGATGTTGAGCAGGACGAAGCCGGCGCGGTGGTCCGGGACGCCGGTGTCGCCGGAGTTGGCCTGCGCGGTCCAGGCGGCCTTGGAGTAGGGCAGGATCGCGCTGTCGCGGTCGGCCGTGGCGACCGCGTCGCCGCGGTTCTCCTGGACGAGGGTGGGCTGGGTGGTGCAGTTGCCCGTGTTCAGGTCGGTCGGGTCGAAGCCGAGCACCGAGGTGATGAAGAAGTCACGGGTGCCGGAACCCGCCTGCGGCAGGTAGCGGACAATCGGGTCGCTGCTGGTGCCGCCGGCGACGCCGTTCCAGTTGGTGATCTCGCACTTGTAGATCTTCTGGATGTCGGCGAGCGAGATGTTCGCCGGGGCGTGGCCGCCCGCGGCCTGCGGGAGGGCGGCCACCGACACCGAGTCGCCGCCGAGGCGGACCGCGGTCAGGGTGCTCTGCTCGGTGCCCGTCTTGAGCGGGCGGGAGGAACGCGCGTAGTCGATGCAGCCGGTGCTGTCCGCGAGCAGCGCGTTGATGCCGGCGCTGGAGCCGTTCGGCGCCGGGTTGCTGATGGTGCAGCCGGGAATCGTCTGGGTGGTGGAACCGGCGTCGATGCTGACCCAGGTGTTGGTGGGGTTGACCGTCGTCGCGTACTCCTCGGTGAGCGCGCGCATCACGTCCTGGGTGGTGTCCGAGCCCACACCCGCGTAGGTGGCGGCGTTGGCGGACGGAACGGCCATGAACAGTGCGGCGGCGGCAGCCGCGGCGGCGGTGGCGATCTTGCCGAACATCATCGGTCTCCTTCGGAAGCCAACACGAGCTTGTGTCCGTGTCGCCTTGTTGCCGTGGCGACGGCCACAACACTGGCCTGCCGTCGGGTGGTTCGGAGTGACCGCGAGGGAAACGCGCGATGTCCCGGATGTCCGGAACGGAAACGAGCCGCCATCGCCGCGGTTCGCGGCTGCCGTCGGTGGGTCGGCCCACGGCAGCCCCGCGACAAAACGGATGGAAGGGCTTCGCCGGCGCCGAAAGTCAACAACAGGTGACCGCATCATGTGCGGGGCGGAACGAGACGATGAGCACAACTCGCCAGCTCTGGACGGAAGTTCGGGCAACAAGTGAGGTGGTGTTCCGGAATCCCGCAGCACGTCGGCGGGCCGTCGCCGCCCGGCGGCCGGACGAACGACCGGAGACACCGTGCAACGCTTGTTTCATCAACGGCCCTGGCACGTGCCGGGAGTTGTCGCCGCGGTCATGGCGATCCTGCTGGGATCCCTGAGCGGCTTCGCGGTCATGACGGGCTCTGCCGCGGCGGACGAGCCGACCGGGCCCAAGCTGACCCTGTCGCAATCCAAGGACTTGGTGAACCAGCGCATCAAGGTCTCCTGGTCCGGGTTCGTCGAGAACCAGTACGCAATCACCATCGTGCAGTGCAAGGGGACAGTGCCTTCGTCGGCGACCTGCGACGGCATCGGTGCGCTCGCCAATCTGGGCCACCGCGCGTTGTACGGCGGGAACGGAAGCACCGGCGAGGGCTTTCTGCAGGTGCGGCCCGCCGAGGACCGCCCTGAACTGGGGTGCGATGAGTCCACGCCGTGCATCGTGGCCGCGGTTGTTCGTCCGCATTCTCTGGCGACCGTGGACAACTTCCAACCAGCGAATGTCTCGGTGGGGTCCGCTTTTGCGAACATCCCAGAGCCTGCCCAATTTGATCTCGCCGTCGCGGCCGGGCAAGCCGCGTGGGCTCCCATCGAGTTCGTGCCCGGGGCGAGCGTCTGCGAGGACCAGCCGACCGAACTGAACGTGGCCGGCAACGCCGAGCACACGGCGGCAGGGCTGTCCTGGCAGGGCGGACTGTGCCGCTCCGCCGACTCCATGATGATGACGGTCGGCTCGGGAACTTCGCAGGAGGGCCGCGACGCCTTTCGGACCGGTGTTCCCGATGGCGTCATCACCTCCCAGCCGCTCGGGGGCCCGTTGGACCAGGGGCTCGGCCGCACGGAAGGAGAGCCTGGGCGCAATCCCGGGGAGGTCGCGTACGCGCCGCTGACCAACGGCGCGATCGCCATCTCCACCAACCTGGAGGCGAAAGACGCCGCAAGCAACGCGATGGTCCTGCCACCGCTCAATCTGACACCGCGTCTCGTCGCGAAGCTGCTGACATTCACATACGGGACGCCGCTGCAATACAAGTCAGGGAGCGAACCCAAGAAAGAGGTACCCGGCTTCCCGCCCACGTACGAGCACTACAGCACGCTCTTCGAAGACCCGGAGTTCGTCGCGGCCAACCCCGATTACCCGGAAAACGCCAAGACCATTGCCGTACACCCGCTCCTGGTGCGCGGAGCCTACGACGACACGATCTACGAGCTGACCCGCTGGCTCCTCTCGGACCCGGCTACCCGCGCGTGGCTGTCGGGGACCCCTGATGAGAACGGCATCGCCTGCCCCGACGCATGGCGGATCGGCTCGCTGGAATATCCGCTGGGTTTGATCAGCAACCGCATTGAGGGCCTGTCGCTGAGGTATCGGCCCATCAGTTCGTACCCGGAGATCGTGGACAAGCTTGCGCAGTCGCAAGCTGCGGAGGTTCGTCAGTCAGGGAACAATCCGGCTCCGTCTGCCATCAATCCTGATGAACCAGGCAACCGCCGCGTCATCGCCGTCACCAGCCTCGAAGCCGCCGAGCGCATGAAGATGCCCGTCGCGAAACTCCGCAACGCCGCAGGGGAATTCGTCGCCCCCACCCGGGAGTCGATCGCGGCCGGAGTCGCCGCGGCCAAAGCGGGGCCGGACGGTGTCACGCTCACCAACGACTTCGCGACCAAGGACCCCAAGGCCTATCCGCTCACGACGACCGACGTCGTGGCCTTCCCCACCAAGGAAGTGACCCAGGAGAAGGCCGCCGCGATCGACCAATACCTCGCGTACGCCGCCGGCCCTGGTCAGGTGCCCAGCCTGCTGCCGGGCCAACTCCCGCCCGGCTACGCACCGCTGAACGACCATCAGAAGCAACAGGTGGTCAACGCCCGCGACGCCGTCAAGAAGGCGGCGAACGCACCGCCCGGGTCACCGCCGCCGTCCACAACAGGCGGCACGACGTCGTCGGGATCGGGTTCCGCATCGTCGGGCACCACCGGCTCCGGCTTCTCGACCGACGGCTCGTTCGGCAGCACCGACGGCAGCAGTAGCGGCGGCACCGGTGACAGCACCGGCTCCTTCGCCGACACCGGGACCGCGAGCGGCGGCTCCGGCGGAACGGCCCCGCCCGGCGGCGGAGCGTCGCCCCCCGCCGCCCACCCCGCGACCCAACCGGCCGCAGCCACCTCGAACGACGCGCCATCGCTGCCCGGCGCCGTCATCGACCGCATCAAACAGGCACTCGAAGGCGACCCCGCCTCGATCCTGCTCGTCGTGATCATGTTCGCCGCCGTCGGCGCGGCCGTCGCGGCACCGATCCTGCTCAGCCTCGGCTGGCAGCGCCGCACCGGCAACTGGCCGCCACCCGTGGCCGCCGTGATCCGCATGATCCAGCGCATCAGGCCGACCGGAGCAGCGTGACATGACCACCCCGGACCTCACCAAACCCGGCGCCCCGACCAGCGCCACCGCCGTCGCCACGGCCCCGACCGCGCCACCACGACATCCCCCGCGGCCGGAACCGGCCGAGGCCCCCACGACGGGCGGCAGCGGGCCGGGGACCAAGCCCGCCTCCGCCACCCGCCCGGCCTGGGACCCCTTCACCACCGCGGGCGTCGCCTTCGGCCTGATCGTCGCCCTGCTCGGCGGATTCGTGCTCTACCTCGCGACCGTCTCCGACTTCCAGCAGGCCCGCACCCAGCGCCAACTCTTCGACCGCATCTCGGAGGACTTCTACAACGCCGTCGGTCCCCTCGGCGGCGACATCAAGGCCGGCACCCCGATCGCGATCCTGGAGATCCCGTCCATCGGTCTCAAACAGGTCGTCGTCGAAGGCACCACGGCGAAGCAACTCCGAAGCGGCCCCGGCCATGTGCGCAACACGTCCCTGCCCGGTGGGTTCGGCAACTCCGTGCTCATGGGCAAAGAGTGGTCGTACGGCGGCCCGTTCGGCGACATCGACCGGCTCAAGAACGGGCAGAAGATCCAGGTCACCACGCAGCAGGGCGAGTTCACGTACGTCGTCAGCGACAAGAAGCACGTCGGCAAAGGCGACGACGACGTCATCGCGCCCGGCGGCGACCACCGCCTCACGCTCGTGACCGCCGACTCCTGGATCCGGCCCGACGGCCGCACCGCCGTGATCGCCGACCTGCAAGGGCAGTTCCAGGTCGCCGAACCCGGCCGCACCCGCACGATCGGCGAGGAGGAGAAGGGCACCGGCGGCGAAGCCGGCGCCGGCATGGCCCTGCTGCTGTGGGCGCAGGCCTTCGCCGTCGTCTGCGGCGCGATGGCGTGGGCACTGCGCCGCTACGACCGCCGCGTCACCCTCGTCCTCGGCGTCCCCACCACCATCGCCGTGCTGTGGGCGCTTTATGACACCGCGTCACGTCTGCTTCCCGCCACATTGTGATCCCCATGGAGTGACCCCCGCATCACGTCCCCGAACAACCGACCGGCAATTCCCGTCCCCGGAGCGGAAGGTTCGTCCCGTGTCCACCGACACAACCGCTGCCACCCTGCCCATCCAGCCCGTGCCCGGCCCACGACCAGCCGGACGACGGGCGTCCACCCTGGACGCGCGAAGCGTCAGCGCGTGGTTCGGCACCCACAAGGTGCTCGAACGCGTCGACCTGACCATGCACGCGAACAGCGTCACCGCGCTGATCGGCCCGTCCGGATGCGGGAAGTCGACCTTCCTGCGCATCCTCAACCGCATGCACGAACTGGTCCCGTCCGCGCAACTGGCGGGCGAGGTCCTGCTCGACGGCGAGGACATCTACGACTCGTCCCGGCGCCCCATCGACACCCGCCGCCGCGTCGGCATGGTCTTCCAGAAGCCCAACCCGTTCCCGACCATGTCCATCTACGACAACGTCATCTCCGGCCTCAAGCTCACGGGCCGCCGAGGCGTCGACAAGGACACCGTCGTCGAATCCGCCCTCACCCGCGCCGGATTGTGGAACGAGGTGCGCAACCGCCTGCGGCAGCCCGGCGGCGCGCTCTCCGGCGGCCAGCAGCAGCGCCTGTGCATCGCCCGTTCGCTCGCGGTCGACCCGGACGTGCTGCTCATGGACGAGCCCTGCTCGGCCCTCGACCCGACCTCCACGCGCCGCATCGAGGACACCATCGCCGAACTGCGTGAAGAGGTCACGATCGTGATCGTCACGCACAACATGCAGCAGGCCCAACGCGTCTCCGACAACTGCGCGTTCTTCCTCGCGGCCGAGGGCACCCCCGGCCACATCGTCGAATCGGGCGCGACCACCGACGTGTTCGGCGCACCCCGCGACCCGAGGACGGCCGACTATGTCGCCGGCCGATTCGGATGAGACGAAGGCCCCGGGCGGAAATCCCGAGCGCACCGCACGCTACGACGTCCACCTGGACAACGAACACCGCGTGCGGTGGCGCATGGTCGCGCCCAACGGACGGGTTATCGCCTGTTCGGCCCGGGGCCACACCACCGCGTCGGCGTGCCGCACGGAACTCGACGCGCTCAGGGCGCGCATCGCACAGTTACGGCCCCTGATGGGCCGCGCGGACGGTGGTCGGGGCTGGTGCTGGAGCCTCGCGATCGACGGGGGAGCTGTCGTCGCGTTGTCGGCGCGGACGTACGAGCGTTTGGAGAGCTGCCAGATCTCCTACGATCGTTTCGTCCGCGCGCTCATGGCCGCGCCACCGGGCGCGGACTGGTGAGCATCGGCCGGTCGCCCTGAGCGGACCGCAGGTCGGTGCGGCCCGCCCACGGCAACCGGCGATCCGCCGGAGCGACCGCCGGATCCACTTGGCCAACGCACGGTTCGCGGCCCGGGTTCCCACCCGGGCCGCGTGCCGTTTCCGCGAACTTCCTCAGATCAGATGCGGCATGCGCCGCCGCGGCCCCGCCGGAATCTCCCGGCGCGGTCGCTGCAACACCAGGGCCGCGGCGTCGTCCTGGAGCGGCCCGCCGGTGTGCCCGCGCAGGTCGTTGTAGAGGTGCAGCGCGATGTGCTGCGGCCACGCCTGGCTCCAGCCCGCCAGCCGCGCCGCCGCCGGATAGAACCGCCCCTCCGCGTCCCGCGCCTCGCTGATGCCGTCGGTGGTGGCGATCAACGTGTCACCGGGCCGGAACGGCACCTCGTGCTCCACGTAGCGCACGCCGTCGACGAACATCGGCGCCAAGCCCAACGGCGGGGCGATATCCGGCAATTCCATCTCGGTCGCGGTGCCGTCGCGCAGCATGATCGGCGGCGTGTGCCCACACGTGATCATCCGCAGGGTGTCCGGCTCGTCGAACGCCATCACCAACGCCGTCGCGAAGCGCTCGCCCGGCGGGCCCGTACGCTCCGACGCCAACCGGTGCACCCGTCCCTCGAGGCGCGCGGCGACCTCCGTCAGGTCCTTCTCGTGGTACGCGACCTCACGGAACGTCCCCATCAGCGCCGCGGCCGTATGCACCGCCGGAAGCCCCTTGCCGCGCACGTCCCCGATCAACATCCGCACGCCGTACGGACCTTCGACGACCGCGTAGAAGTCGCCGCCGACCAGGGTCTCGGCCTCCGCCGCCATATAGAGCCCGGCCAGGTCGAGCCCGGGCAGCCGCGGCGGCACCGGCTCCAGCACCGCGTTCTGCAATGTCATCGCGACCGAACGCGCGTGTCTCAGCTGCGCCTCACGCCGCAGGCGCGTCGACGTCACCCCCAGCGCCACGACGCCCAGCGCGCCGACGACCGTGACGTGGATGCACTTCGACGTCAACGTCGTCGACTCGAACCGCCACACCAGCACCACGGCCGTGGCCGTCGCCACCGAAGCGACCCCGGTGACCTGCCGCTTGCTGCACACACCCGCCGCGGCCGGCGCGACCAGCCCGAGCGCGACCGCCCCCGGAACCGCGGGATCGACGAGCGCGTCGATCAACGAGATCGCCATGATCGCGGCATACGCGGCCACCGTCGCCTGACGGTCACCAGGCGACGGCTCAGGGCCGATCGCCGGTTTGCCGGCGCTGCGCCACAGGCGTCTGAGGGTCATAGGGCGTGCCTGTCGTGTCGGTCGATGAGACGTCACGTCAATGCCCGGACGACGGGCAAGCCATCGTAGCCGGGATAACCTCCACCCCGCCGAAACCCACCCACCAGGCCCCCGACGCCTCCCCCACCCAACACCCCCACCCCCCGAAGAAGTTCCCCACCCACCCACCACGGCACGGCGTTCCCCGAGCCAACGTCGCTCCGCACCCAAACCCACGGAACTCCACCACACTCGCCACCGGCCCGTAGCACGCAAAGACGAACTCACCCGCCACGCAACGCAACCAGGCAAGCGGGCATCATCAGGGTCGGCAACCAGCCTGTCGCGGACATCTCTTGGCACGCTCCGTCGCCGAAGCGAGGCGACGCACAGCAGTTTTCACAAGCAGACCCGCCCCCCAAAGCCCCGCGCTCGCACCACTCCGCGACAAGCACGCGCAAAGCCCCACACGCAAGCCCCCACGGACACGCCAACGAGGCACCACAAATCGTGGCCTCTCCGAGCGCCCCCACTCCCACCAACGCGCCAGCCGGGGGCGCGGGTGGCGAAGCCCCCGCACCGCGCGGCGAAGCCGCGCAAAACAACGAAGGCGACCCGGCCTGCGCTGTCCGCAGGCATGGGTCGCCCATCGTCTTCGTGCGCGATACTGGGATTGAACCAGTGACCCCCACAGTGTCAGTGTGGTGCTCTCCCGCTGAGCTAATCGCGCGGGACGGATCCATGATCCGCACTGATGCTACTACTTGCGTCACACCCGGTCCCACCGCCCCAAGGGGCACCGAAACCGTTCCATAACCGACGAAGGCGCCCGGCCCGCGCTCTCTGCGGACACAGATCGCCTTCGTCTTCGTGCGCGATACTGGGATTGAACCAGTGACCCCCACAGTGTCAGTGTGGTGCTCTCCCGCTGAGCTAATCGCGCGGGGAAGGTCTCTCCGGCGGACCGGAGATCACTTCATCGAGGTGGAGACGGGATTTGAACCCGTGTAGACGGCTTTGCAGGCCGTTGCCTCGCCTCTCGGCCACTCCACCAGACACGGGGACCGGTGCCGGACGAACCGGAACCGACCCCGCTTGCTGTCGAGCGGACGACGAGATTCGAACTCGCGACCCTCACCTTGGCAAGGTGATGCTCTACCAACTGAGCCACGTCCGCGTGCCTTCCGGTCCACGTTTCCGCGTCCCGGCGACGTGAAGAACTTTAGCGGAAACCCTGGCCAGGACAAATTCTGTTTCTCGGCGAATCGACTCGCGGGTGAAATGTCCCGCACGCGGACCGCGGCGTGCGTTCCCGGCGGCGGACGTGCCGCGTCCCCACAACCCGGTCGGGCTGTGGGGACGCGAACACACGGCCGTACGACGTTTCCGGCTACGGGCGCGGGGTGTCGCCCCCGCGCTCGTTCGGCACCGAGTCCTCGCCGCCGACGGGGAGGACCACCGTTCCGGCCTCGGCCCGAGGAGCCGGTACCGGCCCGTCCTCCGTCCGCTCCGCCGACTCGGTCCGGTCCACGGACGGCGCGGCATCGGCTGTCCCGTCGCCGCCGTCACCGGAGACCGGCGAGACCGCCGGAAGGACCGTCGTACCCGCCTCGGCCCCGCCGGACGCTCCGGCCTCGTCTGCCGCGTGTGCCTCGTCAGCCGCCTGCGGCCCGACGACGGGCGCGGCGTCGGCGGGGAGCGCCGACACTACTTCGGTTGCCCCGGTCGGAGAACTCGCGGGCGGAACCTCGTCCGCCACCGGCTCACCCGCCGCGGGGGCCTCGTCGGCAACCGCGGGGGTCACCGTCGTGGTCCCCTCGGCCCACGGCTCGGCCGCGGGCGCCGGGGGACGGGGCTCGGGCTCCGCTTTCGCGAGCGGCACACGCGGCGGCTCGGCCACGCTCTCGCTCGCCCGTTCGACGCCGTCCGTTCCCCGCGCGGCAGCCGGAGCCGGGACGGCGTCGTCCTCCACCGGCGGCGCGGCAACCGGCGGCGCCTGCGCCGCGAGCTGCGCCGTCGCCTCGGGTTGCGCCGCGGCCTCGGCCGGTGCGGCGGAGGACTGCGCGGGCGGCGGCACGGTCGGTGCCACGGTGGGCATCGGAGGCGGCCCGGCGGGCGCGGCGCTCGAGACGGGAGCAGCAGCGGGGGCGGGCGCGGCAGGCGCCGGAGCGGGCTGCGCCGCGGCCGGCACACCCGGGCCGGCCACGGCCCCGGGCATCGGAGCACCGCTCCACATCGGTGCGCCCGGCGCCCCCTGCGGCCCGCCCAGCGCCGCGAACGCCTGCGCCTCCCGGGCATGTTGGAACGCCGTGATGCGCCGCACCACCAACACCGCGGCGATCGCGGCGAACACCAGGATCACCTGCGTACCGCTCGACACGTAGTCCGCGAGCCGCAGGTCCTTGGCGTCCTCGGCGACGATGTCGTCCTCCGCCGGGTACAGGAACGCCGTCGCCACCGGCGACCACAGCGCCAGCACGAACAACACCCACCACACCCACAACAACGGCTTGCGGCCCGGCGTCGCTCCGCCGCGCTCCGCCGCCTGCGGGTCGCTCGCCTTCCAGATGTCGTGGGCGATCAGCTTCGGGAACCACCACCACACGACCGGGCAGAACCAGCCACCGATCGCCCAGCCCTTCGCGAGCCGCTGCCGCGACGGACCGAACAGGTCGACGTTGGACCGCGCGCGGTGGAACCAGACGCAGAAGACCACCACGGTCGCCAGCAGCACGACACCGGTGAAGCCCGCCGCCGCCGTCACGAAGTTGTCGGCGTTGTCGGCGTCGCCGCCGCTCACCGAGTCCGGGTCGTCGATCAGATCGCTCAGCAGCAGGGCCCGCATGATGTACGCGACGACGCTCACGGCCGCGCCTACGGCGGAGACCCCGAGGAGCACGTACAGCGACGTCGCCAGTCCGCGCAGCGGCTGGAACGGCTGCGGTGGCCGCCAGCCGTGGCCCGCGACACCCGGCCCGCCCGGGTACGCCCCGGCACCCGGGAAGCCCGGTGCCGGCTGCGTTCCGTACGGCGCCTGCGCGGGGTAGGGGCCGTACGCCGCACCGTACTGCCCCGGCGCCGCCGACCCCGGAGGCGGCATCTGCCCCGGCATCGGCTGCTGGGGCGGAGCGTAGGGATGCGCCGCCGCGTACGGGTTCTGCGCGTACGGGCCCTGTCCCGGAACCGGCTGACCGTAGGCGGGCGCCGGCGCCACCGGGGGCCGAGGTACCGAGCCGCCCGCGGGAACGGGCGCCGGCGGCGGCGCGGCCAGCGCGGCACCGCAGTGCGAGCAGCGGTCGGCCTGGGTGGACCAGGTGCCGCAGGCGGGACAGAGCACGGATGGAACCCTTCGGTTTGCGAACATCGGCGGGGGGACGAGGCGTTCCCGCGCCTACTGACACCGCATCATGCCGTGCCCCGAGCCCGGCGGGAACCGCCGCCCTGCCCGGGATGCGGCGGCACGCGGCCTCGCGGCACCGTGTGTCCGGGAACATCCCCGACCGGGTCCCGACGCGGGTCCTTACAATGGGCCCTCCACCGCGACCGACACCGGGCCGGCCCGGCCCGATGCGGCGGTGACCCGGAGACCCGACGGGGATCCGGAGCCGACACCCCCCCAGGATTCGTGAACAGGAACACGCCACCCGCCCTCGCCTTCTTCGGTGGCCGACTCGCGACCGGACTGCGTGACGTCACCGACGACCCCGCCGCGCTCGAATCGCGCGGATTCTGGGCGGTGGCCGCCGACTTCGAGGGCCGCGTCGTGTGCGCCCGGTTCGACGACGTCCGCGAGGCCCCGCTGCCCCCGGCCCCCTGGCACGGCCCGGCGCGCGACGCGTGGACCGGTTCCCTGGACGGCGACGCCTACCGCGACGGCGTACGCCGCATCCGCGAGCACATCGCCGCCGGCGAGGTCTACCAGGTCAACCTCTGCCGCATGCTCAGCGCGACACTTCCCGATCCGCACCGCGCCGACATCACCGGCCTCGCGGCACGCCTCGCCCGCGGCAACCCGGCTCCACACGGCGGCGTCATACGCCTGCCGGACCACGGCGTGCACATCGCCAGCGCATCCCCCGAGCTGTATCTGCGGCGGCGCGGCGCGCACGTGGAGTCCGGCCCCATCAAGGGCACCGGCCGCACCGAGTCCGACCTGCTGCCCAAGGACTACGCCGAGAACGTGATGATCGTCGACCTGGTCCGCAACGACCTGGGCCGCACCTGCCGCGTCGGCACCGTCACCGTCCCCGACCTGTGCGTCGTCGAGAAACACCCCGGGCTCGTCCACCTCGTCTCGCTCGTCGACGGACGCCTCGCCGGCGGTGCCGGGTGGCCCGAACTGCTCGCCGCGACCTTCCCGCCCGGATCCGTCAGCGGCGCCCCCAAATCCAGCGCGCTGCGCATCATCCGCGCCCTCGAACCGGTCCCGCGCGGCCCCTACTGCGGTGCGGTCGGCTGGGTCGACGCCGACCGTCGCGAGGGCGAACTCGCCGTCGGCATACGCAGCTTCTTCCTCGACGCCGAGGGCCGCCTGTGTTTCGGCACGGGAGCCGGCATCACGTACGGTTCCGACCCCGGGCGCGAATGGGACGAGACCGAACTCAAGGCGGCCCGCCTGCTGGCCGTCGCGGCGGGCGACGCTCCGCCCGACCGGGGCGGCCGAACACCGCACGGCACGACCGTGGACAACGAGAGCAAGGACGTGGGGCACCCGTGAAGATTTGGCTCGGCGACAGCACCGGCGGTGGACTCGTCCACGAAGAGGACGCCTCCGTCTCCGTACTCGACCACGGATTCACCGTCGGCGACGGCGTGTTCGAGACCATGAAGGCGGTCGGCGGGCAAGCCTTCGCCCTCACCCGCCACTTGGCCCGCCTCACCCGCTCCGCGCGCGGCCTCGGCCTGCCCGACCCCGACCTCGGCCTGGTCCGCGAGGCCTGCGCCGAAGTGCTCGGCGCCAACCCGCTCGACGGGGTCGGACGCCTGCGGGTCACCTACACCGGCGGCGTCGCCCCGCTCGGCTCCGACCGCGGTGCCGCGCCCGCGACACTCGTCGTGGCGCTGGGGGCCGCGGCGACGCGTCCGCCGACCACCGCCGTCGTCACCGTCCCGTGGACCCGCAACGAGAACGCCCCGACGACGGGCCTGAAGACGACGAGTTACGCCGACAACGTCGTCATGATCGCCCGCGCCACCCGGCAGGGCGCGTCCGAGGCGCTCTTCGCCAACACCGCCGGACTGCTGTGCGAAGGCACCGGATCCAACGTGTTCGTCGGCATCGGCGGCCGACTCCTCACCCCGCGAACGGAATCCGGCTGCCTCGCGGGCATCACCCGCGCCCTCGTCCTGGAATGGACCGGTGCCGAGGAAGCCGACCTGCCGTTCGCGGCCCTCGGGGAGGCCGACGAGGTCTTCCTCACCTCGTCACTTCGCGACGTGCAGCCCGTACACCGCGTCGACGCCCGCGAGTTGCCCGCCCCCGGCCCGCTCACCCGGGCCGCGGCGGAGGCCTTCGCGACCCGGTCCGGCGCCGACATCGACCCGTGAACGGTCCGCACGGCGAAGACGATCACGTGGCGTACGCCGTATCGCCGCCCGGGTTGACCCCGGTCCGGGGCGGGCAGCACCACCTCGACGGCACGAGCACACAGAACACACGGAACACATGAAGCGCACGGAACACGGAACACAACGCACCAACCGCACGAACCGTACGGAAACACCGAACGCGTAAGCACGAAGGCGCACGAAGCGGGGGAGTAGGGAGGGCAGCGCCGAGTGACCACGACACTGCGGCCCGCACCATCGACCGGCCAGGTCCACGCCGACACCGGGGACTGGTACGCGATTTGCGCCAACGGCCGCCCCATCGGCCGCCTGCACCTGGCCGACACCGGACGCTGGGGCGACACCACCGGCTGGATCGACCACGTCGAGGTCATCGCCTCCCGGCGCCGCCGCGGCCACGGCTGCGTCGCCCTGCTCGCCGCCGAGGAGATCCTGCGTCGGCGCGGCTGTGGCCGCGTCGCGGTCGAAGTCCCCGAGGGCAACCTGCCGGTCCTGCGCCTCGCGATGTCGCTGGGCTACGTCTTCGACAGCCACTACCTCCTCGCCCGCGTCCGGGGCGGCGCCGACGCCGTCCGCACACCGCCCGAACCACCGCCGGGCTTCACGGTCTCCGAGATGTCGCCGGCCGAACACGACACGTGGCGCGACGGCGCGCGCCGGCACTACGTCGACATCCTCACCGGAGCGGGCTGGTCGCCGCGGCACGCCGAGGCGCGCGCCGCCGCCCGGCTGTCCGGCGGCGACCGCGTCGCGCACGTCCTCCGCGCCCCGGACGGACACCCCGCCGGCCTGGTGTGGTGGGACATGGCGTCGACGGTCCCCGGCCGGGCCGAGGTCCGCGCGTTCTGGGTGCCTGAGGCCTGGCGCGGCCACGGCCACGGCACGTTCCTCCTCCGCACCGCCGAACACTTCGCGTACGGTGCCGGGCTCGGCGAACTCGGCGTCGAACTCGTCGGCCCGGCCCGGGCCGCGCGCCACACCGCCGTCGGCCTCGGCTACCGCACGCAGTCGCGCCACCTCGGCAAGGCGATCCTCTGAACCGGCTTGCCCCGCACCGGCATTGCCCCTCCGCGACCGGTCGCCCCGACCGGCCGCGGCGACGCGTGGCCGCCCACCGAAGTCCGTGCGTCAGCCCGCGAGCAGCGCCTCGACCCGCGCCCGCAGCCCCGTCCGGTCCCGGCGGCCGTCCAGCAGTTTGCCCCCGACCCCGTACGTCGGCGTCACCTTGACCCCGATCGCCGACCCCTCGATGTCATCGGCGTCGACCTGCAGAATGTGGCGCCCGTCGATGAGCGCCAGCTCCACCTCGTCGGCGTCGAGACCGACCGAGCGGGCCGCCTCGACGAGGAACCCCTCCACCGCGGCGCCCTTCGCCGCGGCCAGCTCGTCGGTGCGCGCCAGGACGGCCTCGACGAAGGGCCACAGCGAACCCTGCGCCCGTGCCTCCTCCGCCGCCTGCCCGGCGAGGTGTGCGTTCTTGTGCTTCTCCAGCGGGAAGTGCCTCAGTTCCACGACGAGTTCGGGGCCGAACCGGCCGCGTAGCGCGGCCACGTCGGCCAAGGCCGCACGGCAGTCGGGACATTGCAGGTCACACCAGAAATCCAGGTGCGGCGGTACGGAAGCGGTCATCCGGCGATTCTCCCAGCCCCACGCGCGTCCTCCGCACGTCCCGGATACCGCTTCGTGCCCGCGAACGACGCCACAACACCGCGAGCCGGGCACTATGGAGGGGGTCGACCACGAAGGAGCAGGGCGAAATGTCCGACGCAAGCATTGTCACAGGCGCGATGTGCGCCGCGCTGACCGGGCTCGGCGGCGTTCTCGCGCTTCGTTCCGCGCAGCAGGGCAGCTACCTCCGCGCCACCCGCTGGGCCGGTCTCGCACTCATCCCGATCGGGCTCTACCTCACCGGGCTCGCCACCCTCGCCCGGCGCGTGGGCAGCGCGCTCACGGACTGGGCGACCGACCTGGCCTTCGGCGTCCGCGCCTGGGCCGGTGTCGCGGTGCTCGCGGTGGCGATCTCGATGCTGCTGCTCGTCCGCGCCGTCAACGCCCGGCGTGCCGGGGCCGCCGCCGAGGCGCCCCCGTCGCTGCCCGGAGCGTCCGGCCGTCCGCTGCCCTCACCCACCGAGCCCGGTGCCGCCCGGCCCGCGAAGGCCAAGCCCGCGAAGCAGTCGCGGTCCAGGCGCGGGGACTCCGGTTTGGGCGGGGAGTTCGCCGAGATCGAAGAGATCCTCAAGCGGCGGGGAATCTGAGCCGGGGCTATGCGGCGCCGGACGTTTTCGGCGGGTGACAGGCGCGTCGTCCCGTCGGCTCGCCCCCGGGTTTATGGGTTCCCGAGGGAGCACCTGATTCTTCCCGGGAATCGCACCGGTGAATCGTCCTCCCGCGGTGATGCGGGCTCCCGGATATGTATGCGCGAATAACCCGGAAGTTTCCGGCAATCCCCCGTGCGGCCGGACTCAAACGATCACGTTAGTAGCATTAATGGCCACGAACGGGATCGGAAACGACGGCAAAATCGCCCGCCCGCCAGCCCCCCGGAAACGCCGGAGCCGGCCGGACCCTCTTCCCCGAGTGGGAGGTCCGGCCGGCTCTGTGCAGCTCACCGGCGGTGGGAGCGAGCGGTCAGCTCTCGGCGAGGATCTGCGACAGCTCGCGGTCGAGATCGAAGTACCGGTGTTCGGCACCGGGCGCGACCGCGGCGTTGGTGCGCTTGAGGAACGATTCGAGAGCCCGCGCGGGGGCCTCGAGAAGCGCTTCGCCCTCCGGGGAGCTCAGCGCGATGCAGACGATGCCCTGACCGTGGCTTCGGGACGGCCACACCCGGACATCACCGGTACCGGAGGGCTGGCGCAGCCCCTCGGCGAGGAGGTCGCGGGCGAACACCCAGTCGACCGTCTCATCCGCGCCGGTGTGGAAAGTGGCATGCACCGCGTAGGGGTCCGACGAGTCGTAGCGCAGTCCCGCGGGGACGGGAAGCGAAGACTCGGCGGAGACGACGAGGCGCAGGTGCAGCTCGCAGCTGACCGTGGTGTTCATAAGCGCCATGGCCTTTCGCTCAGTGTGCGCTCGGGGATTCGCACTCGGCGTTCGCAACATCCCACCTACGCGCCGTTCGTAAACGTCGTTGCCCGATATACGCGGCTCTGGGTACTCCTTAAGAGCGACGCTTCGGGAAACGCGCCAAAGGGCACGCGAGCCCATTCGCCGTGCGCAACTGGGCGGGGCAACGCGCGTGGGTCCAGCCTGCCCCCTGGACGGGGTCCCGCGACACCGCCGTTCGGTGGAGCGCGGTGGCGGTCCCGTGCGTGCTCGTACACGCCCGGCAATCGGCCGACGGGCCATCCGCCCGGGCCGCGGCCGGGCCCTGGCGCGGATCCGGCGGCGGTTTCCCGGCGGCGGGGCGAATCTTCTGTAACCCTGGAGAGTGAAACCGACGTGCGGTGGGGACGTGTGCGCCCGCCACCTCCCTTGTAGCGTTGTGCGGTCGCGACCCGGCGGCCCGGCGCCGGGCACGCGCGGTACGGCACACGAGAGGGGTAGCCACGATGGACACGGGGGCCGCAGGAGGCGCCGGCGGCGCGCAGGAGGCCGCGAAGACCGCTACGGCGCAGCCCGTCGCGGAGCCTGAGGCCGAGCCCGCCACCGCGGCGCCGTCGGGTCCGCCGCCGCGGGGGCACTCCTCCCGGGCGCCCCACTTCGTCAAGCGGTCCCGGACACTCCACCTGACGTGGCAGATCGGCATCGCCGTCGTCGGCTTCGCGATCATCGTGGCCGGCCTCGCGATGATGGTGCTGCCGGGCCCGGGCATCCCCGCGCTGCTGCTCGGCCTCGCGATCCTCGGCACCGAGTTCGTCTGGGCGCAGCGCACGCTGCTGTGGACGAAGGACCAGGCCGCGAAGGCGGCCCAACGCGCCCTCGACCCCAAGACGCGGCGCCGCAACGTGATCATCCTGATCGTCGGCTGCGTCCTGATCGCCATCGCGGCGGGTCTCTACCTGTGGAAGTACGGGTTCGCCCTGCCGTCCTGAGCGGCACGAGGACACTCCCGCATGCGGTAAGGTTCTTCACGCATCGGGGCGATTAGCTCAGCGGGAGAGCACTTCGTTCACACCGAAGGGGTCACTGGTTCGATCCCAGTATCGCCCACGAAGGCGATAGGCGACCCATGCCTGCGGAAAGCGCAGGCGGGGTCGCCTTCGTTGTTTTTTGCGCGGCTTCGCCGCGCGGTGCGGGGGCTGCGCCACCCGCGCCCCCCCGCTTGCGCGGTGGTTGGGGGCTGCGCCACCCGCGCCCCCCCCGCTTGCGCGGTGGTTTGGGGTGTGTCGCTGTCCTCCGCTTGTGTGGTGCTTCCCTTGGTGCCTGTGGTCCTCGCGGGTGCGGTTTGGGGTGCACGGCTCCGGGTTGTGTGGTGCCCGCTTGTGCGGTGGGGGGTGTGGGTGTGGTGGTGTTTGTGGGGGCTGGGGTGTGTCGCTGGTGGGGTGGGGGGACCCGCTGGGGGCGGGGTTTTGGGGGCGCGCGATGATCTGGTGATGATCGACTGTGGCCGGTGGGCCTGGGGTGTTTGGTGACCGCGGCGGGGACAGGGCTGCTGTTTTCTCCCTGGTTGTGGCTTGTTCTGCCGTTGACCGTGTGTGCCGACTCGGTGGTGCCGGTGATTCCCGGGGACGAGTTGGTGATGGCCGCCTCGGCGGTGGGGCGCGGCAGTTTCGGCTATCTCGCGTCGGTGCTGGTGCTCGCGGTGCTGGGGGCCTTCGTCGGCGACCAGTGTGCGTACGCGGTCGGTCGGGCCGGGTTGCGGCGGAGCGGGGACGTGACGCTGGGGCCGCGGCGGCAGAAGGCGTTCGGGTTGGCGGAGCGGGCGCTCAACCGCGGCGGCATGGCGGCGCTGGTCGTGGCGCGGTTTCTGCCCGGCGGGCGTACCGCGGTGAACATCCTCGCGGGCCGCGTCGGTTATCCGCCCCGGCAGTTCCGGGCCGCGACGCTGGTCGGTGCGGGGATATCGGTGTCGTACGCCCTCACGCTGGGGGCTCTCGCGGGTGAGTTCGTGCACGACAGCCCGCTCGTGGTCGCGGCCTGCGGGATGGCGCTGGGAGCGTCCGTGCCGTTGTTCGTCGGCATACCGCGGCGGATGATCCGGTCCCTGCGGCAGCGCCGGAAGCGGGGTCGCGAGGCGGCGTTGGTCTCGGCGGAGGAGGCGGGCTGACGGGCGGAGGGCCGGGACGGCGGTGCGTCCCGGCCCTCCGGCCTGTTGTGGGTGCGGTCAGGCGCCGCGTTCCGCGAGGAACGCCTGCATCAGCGAGACCTCCGAGGTCTGCGCGTTGACCATGCCCTTGGCCAGCGCCTTCACGACCTCGGTCTGGCCGTGGTTCAGGGCGTCCTGGGCCATCTGCACGCCGGCCAGGTGGTGCGTGATCATCAGTTGCAGGAACTTGACCTCGGCCTGGACGCCCGTGAGGGACCGCAGTTCGTCCAACTGGGCCTTGGTGGCCATGCCCGGCATCAGCGGGTCATCGGGGCCCGGCGTCGGCATGGCCTCCCCGGGGCCCATGGTGTGGCCCGACATCGCGGACATGCCCTCGGGCGACATCCACTGCATCGGCGGGGTCGTGGTCGTCTGCGTGAGCCCCCACAGGTCGAGCCAGCCCATCATCTGACCGATCTGGTTCAACTGCGTCGTCGCGATGTCGTACGCGAACTTGCGGATCTGCTCGTTGTCCGTGGCGTCGCGGACGATGAACGCCATCTCGACGGCCTGCTGGTGGTGGACCTTCATGTCACGGGCGAAGCCCGCGTCCACCGAGGTGTCGGACGGCGGGTCGGGCACCTCGGCCTTCGGGAGGCCCGGTGTCGTCACCGGTGCCGTGGGGGCCGGTGCGGCGCTGCCTTTGTCGTCGTCGGACGAGCACGCGGCCAGGCCGGCCGTGCCGAAGACGACGGCCGCGACGAGCGCGACCGTCTTGTGGCGTCGCATCACGCGGGGTCACCCACCCCGCCGGTGCAGGCCGCGCCGTACTCGGGCGTCGTGTCCTTGTTGTTGCGGTACGTCGTGATGAACTGGTCGATCCTCGCGTCGTCCGCGTTGTCGGCCCTGAGCTGGAAGCCCCACGAGGTGACCGTGATCGGCGTCTCCATGCCGTCGTACGGGCTGAGCAGCATGAAGTCCTGGTTCGCCTTCGCCTTCAGCTTCTCCACCTGGTCGGCGGGCAGGCTCGGGCTGTAGGTGATCCACACGGCGCCGTGCTCCAGCGAGTGGACGGCGTGCTTGTTCGGTATCGCGGAGTTGTAGATCCCGCAGTTCTGCCACACGGGGTCGTGCTGGCCGCCGACCGGCGGAACCTGCTGGTAGATGATGTTCTTGTTCGGCTCGTGGTCGCGCGACGCGGTGTAGCCGGTGACGCCGGTGATCGGGCTGGCGAGGTTGGGCGCCACGGTGACCTCCGCGGTCAGGTCGCCCCCGCTCGGTCCGCCGTCGTCGGACAGCACGACGGCGACGAGCCCGCCGATCACGCCGAGCGCGACGACGGCCGCGGCCGAGCCGATGATGATCGACCGGCGGCGCGCGGCCCGCGCCTCGCGCTCACGCTGCTCGGCGACGCGTTGGCGGGCAGCCGCCATCTTCGCGTTCCGGGCGGCCTTGTTCTGCTTTTTCGAGCCTGGTTGCGGCCCCATGAATCCCCTCCGGGGAGAAAGTGTGCGGGCGAAAGGTCGTCGGGGAGCGGACACGCCACAGGCCACGCGCGGCGTGGGAGGCGTGTCGGGGGCTCGCTCAGGTCCGGCTGACGCAGAGGCCGCAGAGATTGGTTCCGACGGCGCTCGCGGCTGCCGCGAGCGCCGGTCCGGTGCCGTCCGGGTCGACCAGCCAGGGTGGGACGAACGACCCGACCGGCGTCGTCAGAACCGGCGGTACGGGCGGGACGGTCGACGGGGCCTTGACGTTGGCCTCGGCCGCGCAGCCGCCGCCGGGCCCGCCTTGGGCGTCCTGCGGGCTGCTGGCGTGGTACGGGCACGCGACCGGCCCGTCGACGCCGAAGACGAAGGTCGGAGGAGGCGCGGACGGCGACTCGGCGTGGGACGGGAACGCCCCGCCGATCAGCGCGCCCAGCATCAGCAACGCCACGGCCAGCACCCGGACGCCGGACCGCAGCGGCGCGGTCTGGTGGTCCGTCCGATGCTTCACGGCCCCCATTCTCACCCGTCCGGGTGAACGCGGGAGCCCCGGGACGGATATTTATCAGACCGCAAGGGTAAGAGGCGTCGCTTACCTCCGGCGAAAGCCGTCAATCGGTCGCGACCGCGTCGACGTGGGAGAACCCGGGGCGCGCCGACCACGCATCGCGGGGGGCCGCGTCGTTTCGCGCCTCGTCGGCGGCGTCCGGGGCACCGCGTCGCGCGGGTGCCGAGGAGGGGCGGCGGACGGCTTCGCGGTGCGGGAGGAGCGCCGGGAAACCGAGGCGCGAGGCGTTCGCGCGCCCCGATAGCATCGGAGCCACCACTATCCGCACCACACGTCAGGAGAAAGCTGTGTCCGACGCCCGAGTGATCATCAAACGCGACCCGGACCGGGAAGAGCGCTTGGTGGCCACGGGCACGACCGCCGGCGAACTCTTCGACGGTGACCGGTCGGTCGTCGCCGCACGGGTGGGCGGTCAGCTCAAGGACCTGGCGTACGTCGTCGCGGACGGCGACGAGGTCGAACCCGTCCCGATGGACTCCGAGGACGGCCTCGACATCCTGCGGCACTCCGCCGCGCACGTGATGGCGCAGGCGGTCCAGGAGTTGTTCCCCGAGGCGAAGCTCGGCATCGGCCCGCCGATCCGCGACGGGTTCTACTACGACTTCGACGTGGAGACCCCGTTCCAGCCCGACGACCTCAAGCGCATCGAGAAGAAGATGCAGGAGATCGTCAAGCAGGGCCAGCGGTTCTCGCGGCGCGTGGTCGCGGACGACGACGCCCGTGTCGAACTGGCGGACGAGCCCTACAAGTTGGAGCTGATCGGCCTCAAGGGGCCGGACGCCGCGGAGGCCGCGGACGGCGCGGATGTCGAGGTGGGCGGCGGCGAGCTGACCATTTACGACAACCTCGACGCCAAGACCGGCGAGCTGTGCTGGAAGGACCTGTGCCGGGGCCCGCACCTGCCGACCACCCGGAACATCCCGGCGTTCAAGCTGATGCGCTCCGCGGCGGCGTACTGGCGCGGCAGTGAGAAGAACAAGCAGCTCCAGCGCATCTACGGCACCGCGTGGCCGAGCCGGGACGCCCTCAAGGAGCACCTGACCTTCCTCGCGGAGGCCGAGAAGCGCGACCACCGCAAGCTCGGCAACGAGCTGGATTTGTTCTCGATCCCCGAGGAGATCGGGTCGGGGCTCGCGGTGTTCCACCCCAAGGGCGGCATCATCCGCCGCGTCATGGAGGACTACTCGCGCCGCCGCCACGAGGAGGCCGGCTACGAGTTCGTCTACACCCCGCACGCGACCAAGGGGAAGCTGTTCGAGATCTCCGGGCACCTGGACTGGTACGCCGACGGCATGTACCCGCCCATGCAGCTCGACGAGGGCGTCGACTACTACCTCAAGCCGATGAACTGCCCGATGCACAACCTGATCTACCGGGCGCGCGGTCGTTCGTACCGTGAACTGCCGCTGCGGCTCTTCGAGTTCGGCACCGTCTACCGCTACGAGAAGTCCGGTGTCGTGCACGGCCTCACCCGGGCGCGCGGCTTCACGCAGGACGACGCGCACATCTACTGCACCAAGGAGCAGATGCCCGGCGAGCTCGACTCGCTGCTCACCTTCGTGCTGAACCTGCTGCGCGACTACGGCCTCGACGACTTCTACCTGGAGCTGTCGACCAAGGACCCGGAGAAGTTCGTCGGGTCCGACGAGGACTGGGAGGAGGCCACCGAGCTGCTGCGCGCCGCCGCGCAGAAGCAGAACCTCGACCTGGTCCTCGACCCGGCCGGCGCGGCGTTCTACGGGCCGAAGATCTCGGTGCAGGCGAAGGACGCCATCGGCCGCACCTGGCAGATGTCGACGATCCAGGTCGACTTCCAGATGCCGCAGCTGTTCGACATGGAGTACCAGGGCTCGGACGGCCACCGCGACCGGCCGGTCATGATCCACCGGGCGCTGTTCGGTTCGATCGAGCGGTTCTTCGCGGTACTGCTGGAGCACTACGCGGGGGCGTTCCCGGCGTGGCTCGCGCCGGTGCAGGTGGTCGGGATCCCGATCACCGACGCGCACATCCCGTACCTCCGGGACGTGGCGGCCAAGCTGCGGGCGAAGGGCATCCGCGTCGAGATCGACACCGCGGACGACCGCATGCAGAAGAAGATCCGCAACGCGCAGAAGAACAAGGTGCCGTACATGCTCCTCGCGGGAGACGACGACGTCGCGGCCGGGGCCGTGTCGTTCCGCTACCGCAGCGGCGAGCAGAAGAACGGCGTGCCGGTCGACGACGCGGTCGCCGAGATCGTCAAGGCGGTCGAGGAGCGCGTGCAGGTCTGACCCGAAGGTTTCGGCGGCAGGGGCCGGGCGCCGTCACGGTGCCCGGCCTCGCGCGTGTCCGGGGCGTCGCGGGACGAGGACCGCGGGGGGTACGGGCGATGGCGGGCCGTCGCCCCCGACCGGCGGCGATGCTCCGGTCTGGTCATAGGATTCCTGGCATGACGAGCGACCCGGAGCTGCAAAACGGTGTGGGGGAGCCGGACGCGTTCCAGCGACTGTGGACTCCGCACCGGATGGCGTACATCAAAGGTGAGGGCAAGCCCACCGGCCCCACCGCCGACGACGGCTGCCCGTTCTGCGAGATCCCCAAGGTGGACGACGAGACCGGTCTGGTCGTGCGCCGGGGGGACAGCGTGTACGCGGTGCTCAATCTGTACCCCTACAACGGCGGGCACCTCATGGTCGTCCCGTACCGGCACGTCGCCGACTACACCGAGCTGGACGACGCCGAGACGGCCGAGCTGGCCGACTTCACCAAGCGGGCCATGACCGCGCTGCGCAAGGCGTCCGGCGCGCACGGCTTCAACATCGGGATGAACCAGGGCCAGGTCGCCGGTGCGGGGATCGCCGCGCACCTGCACCAGCACCTGGTGCCGCGCTGGGGCGGCGACACCAACTTCATGCCGGTGATCGGGCACACTCGCATCCTGCCGCAGCTGCTCGCGGAGACGCGGGCGATGATCGCCGACGCCTGGCCGACGGACTGACGTCCGAGGGGCGGCGGCACACGACTTGGAGGAACGGTGACGACGCGCCCGGTGCTGGTGTTCGACGGGGACTGCGGGTTCTGTACGAAGTCGGTCGAGCTGGTCGAGCGCCGGATCGACCCCGATGTCGAGATCACCGCATGGCAGTTCGCCGACCTCGACGAACTCGGCGTGACCCGCGAGCGGGCGATGCACGAAGTCCTGCTGGTCACGCCGACCGGTGAGGTCCACGGCGGCGCGAAGGCGTTCGCGAAGCTGCTCGCGTACCGGCGCGGGGTGTGGAGCGTGCCCGGCGCGGTGCTGCAGATCCCGCCGGTCGACGTGATCGCCGCCTGGGTGTACCGGCTGATCGCCGACAACCGCTACAGACTTCCCGGCGGGACGCCGGCGTGCGCGATGTCGCCGGAGCGGCGGCCGGGGGCGCAGGCGGGCTGACGGCACCGCCCAACGCGGGGGCCGGGCCCGGGGGTTCAGGGCGGTGGTGTCGGAAGCGCGGTCTCCTGCGCGCCCAGTGCCAGGAGGACGGCCGCGGCGGTCCACGCCAGCGGGGCGACGGACGCGGGCAGGCCGCGCGCGTCGACCTTCTCGGGCAGCGAACCGGCCGCGGTGCGGTGCGCGGCGAGCCAGTCGAGTCGGGCCGTCGCCGCGGCGTGGTCGCCGGACGCCGCCTCGTACAGCGCGAAGCCGGCGGTCTCGGGCGTCCACGCGGCGGTGAGGTCGCCGCCCCACTTCGCGCCCGGCAGGATGCCTCCGTTGGGGAGGGTGAGGTCGGCCGCCGAGCGGCGCACCGCGGCGTCGACGTCGGGGTCGCCGGCCGCGAACGGCGGACCGAGCCAGGTCACCGCGGCGTCGGCGCCGCCCTTCGCGGACGGCGTGCGCGGGTAGCCGTGGGCGCCGAAGCGGGTGTCGACGGCGTCCGCGAGCCGCGTGGCGGCGGCCGACCACCGGGCGGCGTCCTCGCCGGCACCGACACGGCGGCCGAGGTCGGCGGCGGCCCGCAGCCCCGTGAGCAGAGGGGCCGCGGTGCCGAGGGTCTGCTGGTCGGTCCGCGTCTCCCAGTAGTCGGCCGAGCGCCGCGGCAGGCCGTCGTCGCCGAGGGACGCCGCCGCGTGGTCGGCGGCCTCGCGGACCGCGGGCCACAGCGCGGCGAGGTGGTCGCGTGCCGCGGGGTCGTCCGGGCGCTGGTGTTCGTACCAGAACCACGTGGCCCAGGGAAACCAGCCGTTCGCGTCGAGTTGCGCGGCACGGCCGTCGTCGACGGGGGTGCCGTCGAGCCGGTAGCGGGCCTCCCACGTGCCGTCCGGGCTCCGCAGCGCGGCGAGGCGCCGCAGCACGCGGGCGGCGTCGTCGCCGTGGCCCGTCGCGGCGTACGCGGCGGCGGCCCACGCGGCGTCGCGCGGCCAGACGTACTTCCAGATGCCGTGCCACGCGGCGGCGACGTCGCCGTTCGGCAGGGTCAGCAGCCTGAGGTCGAGCAGCGCCTGCCGGGCCATGTCGCGTTGGGTCTCGGTCGCGCCGGGGACGCTGCCGACCGCGAGCCACGCCTGCTCGTCCGCGGTCGGTACGCGCGGCCCGGCGTCGGTGGGCCGCTCCAGGATGCCGCCGGGAGCCGCGGGGTCGGGGGCTATGCCGCCGAGCAGCAGCGGCCGGGTGCCGGGCCGGGACGGCTCGGAGGCGCCGCTCCACGCGACGACGCCCAGGACGCAAAGGAGGCACACGACCGCCGCGAGACCGACCGCGGCAAGCCGGCGGGGCCGCCGCAATCCGAGACGCACGCGCTCTCCTCCCGGCCCGGACCGTCCGCCCGAAAGGCGCCGTAAACGTGTGACCGTCGGCCAGTATGACCGCCGACCCACCGCCGCCGCCAAACGAGATCACCGCTACGCTGCAACGACGCGCCTCCCGCCGCGGTGACGGCGCCCGCCGACCCGAGGTTGACGCGATGACTTCTTCACGCCGCGCTCTCCTGCGCAACCTGTCCCTCGCCGGGGCGGGTGCGGCCATAGGCGCGGCGGCGGCGGCGACCGCGGAGCACACGCTGCTCGCCGACGACGGCGGCCAGCCCCGGCACGGACCGGCCACCCACCCCGACCGGCACACCCCGCCCCGGCACGGCCACGTGGACGTCAACTGGAACGTCGACACCGAGAAGAAGCTCATCGCCCTGACGTTCGACGACGGGCCGATGCCCGACTGGACGCCGATGGTGCTCGACACCCTGGAGAAGGCCGACGTGCCGGCCACGTTCTTCACCGTCGGGGAGCGCATACGCGACAACGCGCGGATCCTGCGGGGCCGGACGGGACGGCACGAGTACGCGAACCACACGTGGGCGCACAAGAACATGGCCACGATGGACCAGGCCGAGGCGTACGACGCGATCGCCAAAGCACACGACATGATCGAGCAGGTCACCGGGCGCGAACCCCGCCACCTCCGGCCGCCGTACGGCCATCTCGGCGGCACGACGCTCCTCGCCGCGGCCGACCTCGGCTACGACATCACGCTGTGGTCGCTGCAAATGGTCGAGTCGGAGTATGTGGCCAACCCCTCCGGCCTGGTCACCTACATCGTCGACGCGGTGCTGCCGGGCACGATTCTCCTGGCCCACGACACCGGGGCGCAGGACCGCCTGGTCGCGCTGCGCGGCCTGCCCGAGATGATCAGCGGGTTGCGGGCGAAAGGCTTCGAGTTCACCACCGTGTCGGGCCTCCTGGAGGAGGCCGCCGTTCCGGCGGAGCCCCCGGCCCCGGCCCCCGCCGAAGCCCCGGCGGCGCCCGCGTGACGCGCCCGCACGCCCGCGTCGAACGGGCACCAGCGCGCGGGTCATCGGGGAACGCCACGGCGCGGCGTTCCCCGGCCGGGTCCCCGCGGCGGGTCAGTGCGCCGTCTCGGCCTTGACCTTCGCGGCCAGGTTCGGCGGCATGGGTTCGTGGCGCACATAGGCGCGGCTGAACGTGCCGGTGCCGTGGGAGATCGAGCGCAGGTCGATCGCGTACCGGCTGATCTCGATCTCGGGGACCTCGGCGCGGATCAGGGTGCGTCCGGTGCCCACGGGCTCGGTGCCGACCACGCGCCCCCGGCGTGACGACAGGTCGCTCATCACGCCGCCGACGTAGTCGTCGGACACGATGACGCCGACCTCCGACACGGGTTCGAGGAGGTGCACCGCGCAGTCGGCCGCCGCCTCGCGCAGCGCCAGCGCCCCGGCCATCTGGAACGCCATGTCGGACGAGTCCACCGAGTGGGCCTTGCCGTCCACGAGCGTCACCCGCAGGTCCACCACCGGGTGCCCGGCCGCGACGCCGCGGGCCATCTGCGCGCGCACGCCCTTCTCGACGGACGGGATGAACTGCCGGGGGACGGCACCGCCGAACACCTTGTCGACGAACTCGAACCCTCCGCCGTTCGGCATCGGCTCGACCTCGATCTCGCACACCGCGAACTGGCCGTGCCCGCCGGACTGCTTGACGTGCCGCCCGCGCCCCGACGCCTTGCCCGCGAAGGTCTCCAACAGCGACACCTTGTGCGGGACCGCGTCGACCGCGACGCCGTAGCGCGACCGCAGCCGGTCGAGGAGCACGTCGACATGCGCCTCGCCCATGCACCACAGCACCAACTGCCGTGTGTCCGGGTTGTGTTCGAGGCGCAGCGTGGGGTCCTCGGCGACCAGGCGGGACAGGCCCTGCGACAGTTTGTCCTCGTCGGCCTTGCTGTGCGCCTCGATGGCGACGGGCAGCAGCGGATCGGGCATCACCCACGGCCGCATCAGCAGCGGCGCGTCCGGATCGGACAGCGTGTCGCCGGTCTCCGCGCGGGTCAGCTTGGCGACCGCCACCACGTCGCCCGCGATGCCGCGGTTCAGCTGCCGCTGGGCCTTGCCGAGCGGCGACGACAGCGCGCCGACCTTCTCGTCGACGTCGTGGTCCTCGTGCCCCCGGTCGGCCAGCCCGTGCCCGGACACGTGGACGGCGGTGTCCGGGCGCAGCGTCCCGGAGAAGACCCGGACGAGGCTGATCCGGCCGACGTACGGATCCGACGTCGTCTTGACCACCTCCGCGACCAGCGGGCCCTCGGGATCGCAGGCCAGCGGCTCGCGCGGCCTGCCCGCGACCGTCGTGACCGGCGGCACCTCGTGCTCGGTCGGCGGCGGGCACGCGCGGACGATCCCCTCCAGCAGCTCCGTCGAGCCGAGCCCGTTGACCGTCGACGACGCCAGGATCGGGTGGAAGGACCCGCGCGCGACGGCCACCTCCAGGTCGGCCACGAGCGTGTCGACGTCCACCTCCTCGCCGCCGAGGTAGCGGTCCATCAGGGTCTCGTCCTCGCTCTCCGCGATGACGGCCTCGATAAGGCGGTTGCGGGCCTCCTGGATCAGCGGAAGGTGCTCCGCCTCGGGGTCGCGGACCACGCGGGCGCCGGACGAGTAGTCGAACACCCGCTGCGTGAGCAGCCCCAGCAGCCCCGCCACCGAGCCGTCGCCGTCGTGCAGCGGCAGATACAGGGGCAGCACGCGGTCGGAGTCGCCGTCACCGAAGGCCTCCTGGCACACCGCGGTGACCTCGTCGAAGTCGGCGCGGGCCGAATCGAGCTTGGTGACCACGATCGCGCGGGGCATGCCGACCGCCGCGCACTCGTCCCACAGCATGCGCGTCGAGCCGTCGACGCCGTCCGCCGCGGAGACGACGAAAAGCGCCGCGTCGGCCGCGCGGAGCCCGGCCCGCAGGTCGCCGACGAAGTCCGCGTACCCGGGGGTGTCCAGCAGGTTGATCTTGACGCCGTCGAACGCGACCGGGGCGACCGACAGCGACACCGAGCGGTGCTGCCGGTGCTCGATGTCCTCGAAATCGGACACCGTGGTCCCGTCCTCGACGCGGCCGGGACGGCCGATGGTGCCGGTCGCCACGAGCAGGGACTCCACGAGCGTCGTCTTCCCGGCGCCCGTATGGCCGACGAGCACGACATTGCGCACCCTGTCGGGGCCGTCCACGGCAGGGCCCGTGCCCGCGGCCCCGTTCGGTCCACCAGATCTGTCCGCCAACGCGCCCACCTCCTGATCCGTCGTGGAGGTGCGGGAAGGTCGGGAGTCGGCCTATATGGTCCGCACATCCGGTTCCTCACGGGCAGCTTTCCGCCCAAAGCGGGGCGCGCACAAGGCCGTGCGGCGCTCCGCTTCAAGTCTCCGCCCGCGGCGCGCGCCCGACCACCGCGGAGGCCGGGCCCACGTGCGGGCATCGGGGTCCGGCCGCGTCAGTACGATGGCGGGACCGGGCGGGTGCGGCGGGGGTCTCAGAGGATCCGCGGTGCCCGCGTTCCAGGCGGTCCCCAGGCGATCCTTCGGGAAGGCGATGCTCAACAAATACGCACGCGCGTTCTTCACCCGCGTGCTCAACCCGTTCGCGAGCTTCCTCATCCGCAAAGGGGTCAGCCCCGACACCGTCACGCTCATCGGGACGCTCGGTGTCGTCGCCGGCGCGCTGGTGTTCTTCCCGTTCGGGCACTTCTTCGTCGGCACGCTGGTGATCACCGCGTTCATCTTCTCCGACCTGGTCGACGGCAACATGGCCCGGCAGATCGGCCGGTCGACCAAGTGGGGCGCGTTCCTCGACTCGACGCTGGACCGCGTCGCCGACGCCGCGATCTTCGGCGCGCTCGCCGTGTGGTTCGCCGGGGACGGCGACAACCTGCGGCTCTCCGTGCTGTGCGTGTTCTGCCTCGCCTCCGGCCAGGTCGTGTCGTACACCAAGGCCCGCGCCGAGAGCCTCGGCCTCAAATGCGACGTGTCCGGCCTGGTCGAACGCGCCGAACGCCTCGTCGGGGTGCTCGTCGCGACCGGCTTCTCCGGCCTCGGTGTCCCGTACATCCAGGAGGTCGCCCTCTGGGCGATCGCGGTCGGCAGCTTCGTCACCGTCTTCCAGCGCATGCTCGCGGTCCGGCGGGAGGCGGACGGCCTGGAGATGACCCGGCCGGGAGCGGCCCCGGAGGGCGGTGGCGCGGCGTGAGGCAGCGCCTGGTCGACGCGGGGTTCGGCCTGGGCTGGTCGCTCGTCAAGCGGCTGCCGGAGAAGGTCACGCGCGGGGCGTTCACCGCCGCCGCCGACGTCGTGTGGTACCGGCGCGGCGGCGGTGTCACGCAACTGGAGGCGAACCTCCGCCGGGTCCTGCCGGACGCCGGCGACCGGGAGATCCGGGCCGCGTCGCGCGCCGGGATGCGGTCGTACCTGCGCTACTTCCAGGAGGCGTTCCGGCTGCCGGTCTGGGACGAGAAGACCGTCGTCGCCCGCATGTCCATCGCCCACCTGGAACGGCTCGAAGAGGCCTCGGCACGCGGCAAGGGCGTCATTCTCGCGCTGCCGCACATGGGCAACTGGGACCTCGCCGGAGCCGCGATCACCGCGCGTGGCTACCCCTTCACCACGGTCGCCGAGCGGCTGAAACCCGAGTCGCTGTACACCCGGTTCGTCGCCTACCGCGAATCACTCGGCATGGAGGTCCTGCCGCTCACCGGCGGTGACGGCAACACCTTCGGGACGCTCGCCCGGCGCCTGCGCGACGGACGGCTCATCTGCCTCCTCGCCGACCGCGACCTGACGCGCAACGGCGTCCCGGTGGACTTCTTCGGCGAGCAGACGCGCATGCCCGCCGGGCCCGCGGCGCTGTCGCTCCAGACCGGCGCCGCGCTGATCCCGGTGACGATCGCGTACCGGAAGGTCGGCATCCACGCGACCCTGCACCCGGTCGTCCGGCCCCCCGAGGAAGGCGACCGGAAGACCCGCATAGCGGCCATGACGCAGAGTGTCGCGGACGCCTTCGCCGCCGGGATCCGCGAGAGCCCGCAGGACTGGCACATGCTGCAGCGGCTGTGGCTGTCCGACCTGGACGCCGAACGCCGCGCACGCATCGAGGGCCGCGCCCCCGACGCCCCGGCCTCGCCCCCGGACGCGCCGGACGCCGCCCCGGACGACCCGGCCCCCGCCCCGGACGACCCCGCATCCGGGCCCGGCACGGGCGGCACCGGCTCCGGGAGCGCCGCGTGAGGATCGGCATCGTCTGCCCCTACTCCTGGGACGTGCCGGGCGGCGTGCAGTACCACGTGCGCGACCTCGCCAACTGGCTCACCGCCCGCGACCACGACGTCTCCGTCCTCGCCCCGGCCGACGACGACACCCCGCTGCCGCCCTACGTCGTCGGTGCCGGGCGCGCCGTCCCGGTTCGCTACAACGGCTCCGTCGCCCGGCTCAACTTCGGCTTCCTGTCCGCCGCACGGGTACGCCGCTGGATCCACGACGGCGACTTCGACGTCCTGCACATCCACGAGCCCGCGACCCCCAGCCTGTCGCTGCTCGCCTGCTGGTCGGCGTCCGGGCCGGTGGTGGCCACGTTCCACACGTCCAACCCCCGCTCGCGGGCGATGATCGCGGCGTACCCGATCCTGCAGCCCGCGCTGGAGAAGATCAGCGCGCGCATCGCCGTCAGCGAGTACGCGCGCCGCACGCTCGTGGAACACCTCGGCGGCGACGCGGTCGTCATCCCCAACGGCGTCGAGGTCGCGTATTTCGCCGACGCCGACGCGGAATCCGCGTGGCAAGGCACCGACGAGGCCCCCACACTCGGCTTCATCGGGCGCATCGACGAGCCCCGCAAAGGGCTGCCCGTGCTCATGGCCGCCTTCCCGCGCATCGCCGAGGCGTTCCCCGGGGTCCGCCTGCTGGTCGCCGGCCGCGGCGACGCCGAGGAAGCCGCCGAGGACCTGCCGGACGGCCTGCGCGACCAGGTCACCTTCCTCGGCATGGTCAGCGACCAGGACAAGGCCCGCCTGCTGCGCAGCGTCGACCTCTACCTCGCTCCCAACACCGGCGGCGAGAGCTTCGGCATCATCCTCGTCGAGGCCATGTCGGCCGGCGCCCCCGTCCTCGCGAGCGACCTGGACGCGTTCCGGCAGGTACTCGACGGCGGCCGGGCCGGCGAACTGTTCCCGGTCGAGGACGCCGGCGCGCTCGCCGACGCCGCCACCGCGCTCCTGCGCGACCCCGCGCGCCGCGCCCGGCTCCGCGACATCGGGCGCCGCCACGTGCGTCGCTACGACTGGGCCGCCGTCGGTGCCGACATCCTCGGTGTCTACGAAACCGTCATCGCCGGAGCCGGAACCCGGCCCGGTCCGAGAGGCTGACCGATGCCTGCCTTCGTGTGGTTCGCCCTCGCCGCGGTGGCGATCGGCATCTACCTGAGCTGGACCGCCGGGCGCCTGGACCGCCTGCACGCCCGGGTCGACTCCACCCGGGCGGCGCTCGACGCGCAGTTGGTGCGCCGCGCCTCCACCGCGCTGGAGATCGCCACCTCCGGGCTGCTCGACCCGGCCAGCTCGCTGGTCCTCGCGGGGGCCGCCCACGACGCCCGCGGCGCCCCCGAGGAGGACCGCGAGATAGCGGAGAGCGAACTGACCCGCGCGCTGCGGATCGTCTTCGAGGAGCCCGAACAGGTCGAGGACCTGCGCTCCCGGCCCGGCGGCGAGGAGTTCATCGGCGAGCTGCGGACCGCGGTGCGCCGCGTGCCCATGGCCCGGCGCTTCCACAACGACGCCGTCCGGTCGGCCCGCGCGGTGCGCCGGCACCGGCTCGTGCGCTACCTGCGGCTCGCGGGCCACGCGCCGTACCCCGTGACGTTCGAGATGGACGACGAGGAACCGCCGACACTGCTGCCGGGCGGCGCCGCGGCGACGTGAACCGCGCCGCGGCCCCGCGCGGCCGGTGGGTCGGTTGTCGCACGGATATCCGAACGCGCGGTGAAGCCCAGGCGTCCACGCGACGAAGTGGTCCGGTTTTTCACCCCGAAAGTGGCGCGAAACGGTAGGCCCGTTCACTCGTACGATGGAAAGGCAACGTCGTCTCCGCCGTGTGAGGTCAAGCGTGTCCACCACCCCCGCAAGCCCCGAGCCGTCCGGCAACGCCCCCAAGACCGGCACCGACCTGGTCAAGCGCGGCATGGCCGAGCAGCTCAAGGGCGGCGTGATCATGGACGTGGTCACGCCGGAGCAGGCCAGGATCGCCGAGGACGCCGGCGCGGTCGCGGTCATGGCCCTGGAACGCGTCCCGGCCGACATCCGCAAGGACGGCGGCGTCGCGCGCATGTCCGACCCCGACATGATCGACGGCATCATCGAGGCCGTGTCGATCCCGGTCATGGCCAAGGCCCGCATCGGCCACTTCGTCGAGGCCCAGGTCCTCCAGGCCCTCGGAGTCGACTACATCGACGAGTCCGAGGTGCTGACCCCCGCCGACGAGGTCAACCACATCAACAAGTGGAAGTTCACGACCCCCTTCGTCTGCGGCGCCACGAACCTCGGCGAGGCGCTGCGCCGCATCGCCGAAGGCGCGGCCATGATCCGCTCCAAGGGCGAGGCCGGCACCGGCAACGTGGTCGAGGCCACCCGCCACATGCGCACCATCCTCGGCGACATCAAGAAGCTCGCGGGCCTCGACGAGGACGAGCTGTTCGTCGCCGCCAAGAACCTCCAGGCGCCGTACGCGCTGGTCAAGGAGGTCGCCGGGCTCGGCAAGCTGCCGGTGGTCATGTTCACCGCGGGCGGCATCGCCACCCCGGCCGACGCGGCGATGATGATGCAGCTCGGCGCCGAGGGCGTCTTCGTCGGGTCCGGCATCTTCAAGTCGGGCGACCCGGCCAAGCGCGCCAAGGCCATCGTCGACGCCACCCTGCACTTCGAGGACCCGGAGATCATCGCGAAGGTGTCGCGCGGGCTCGGCGAGGCCATGGTCGGGATCAACATCGACACCCTCCCGGAGAACGAGCGCTACGCCGGCCGCGGTTGGTGACGGGGATCTGAGCCGGGCCGCACCGCGGCGCACAAACCCGCGAACCCTCTCGTGCGAGCCCGAGGCCCGGCGATCCGCCGCCGGGCCCGGGCCCGCGTGACGGGCGCGCCGCGGTGCGAGCCGACGAATTTCCGGCAGGCAGACGAACCGGCCTGGTACGCAACGAACTTCCGAGGGCTTCTGTGGCTTCCGTGTCTTCTCCGTCCGCTTCTCCGTCCCCTTCGTCGTCCGCGCCCGCGGTCGGCGTCCTCGCCATCCAGGGGGACGTGCGCGAGCACGCCGCCGCCCTCGCCGAGGCCGGCGCGCTCGCCCGCCCGGTGCGCAAGGCGGAGGAGATCGAGGACGTCGACGCCCTCGTCATCCCCGGCGGCGAATCGACCACGATGTCCAAACTCGCGGTCTCCTTCGGGCTGTTCGCCCCGCTCCGGGCCCGCGTCCGCGCGGGCATGCCGGTCTACGGCTCGTGTGCCGGGATGATCATGCTGGCCGACAAGATCCTCGACGGCCGCGCCGACCAGGAGACCGTCGGCGGCATCGACATGACCGTGCGCCGCAACGCCTTCGGCCGGCAGAACCAGTCCTTCGAGGCGGATGTCGCCTTCGCCCCCGCGCCCGAGGCGCCCCTGCACGGGGTGTTCATCCGCGCCCCGTGGGTCGAGTCGGTCGGCGCCGGGGTCGACGTGCTCGCGACACTCGACACCGGGCCGTACGCCGGACGCGTGGTCGCCGTGCGGCAGGGCAATCTGCTCGCGACCGCCTTCCACCCCGAACTGACGGGGGACCGCCGCGTGCACGAGTATTTCGTCGCCATGGTCCGCGCCGCCGTGTGACGCCGCCCGCCCGCGACGGTGCACCGTGTAATCGGGGCACCCGCGCGTCGGTAGGATCTGTGCCAGGTGGCCTCCGGGCCGCGGCACGAACAGGTGACCGAGAAGGAGTAGAGGCGGATGTCCGGCCACTCGAAGTGGGCGACCACCAAGCACAAAAAGGCCGTCATCGACGCCAAGCGCGGCAAGCTTTTCGCCAAGCTCATCAAGAACATCGAGGTGGCGGCGCGCACCGGCGGCGGTGACGTTTCGGGAAACCCGACGCTGTACGACGCCATTCAGAAGGCGAAGAAGAGCTCCGTCCCCAACGACAACATCGACCGCGCGGTCAAGCGCGGTTCGGGGGCCGAGGCCGGCGGCGCGGACTACCAGTCGATCACCTACGAGGGCTACGGCCCGAACGGCGTCGCGGTGCTCATCGAGTGCCTGACCGACAACCGCAACCGCGCGGCGTCCGACGTCCGCGTCGCGATGACGCGCAACGGCGGATCGATGGCCGACCCGGGCTCGGTGGCGTACATGTTCTCCCGCAAGGGCGTCGTGATCGTGCCGAAGAACGAGCTGAGCGAGGACGACGTCCTCGTCGCGGTCCTCGACGCGGGCGCCGAGGAGGTCAACGACCTGGGGGAGTCCTTCGAGGTGGTCAGCGAGGCGGGCGACCTCATCCCGGTGCGCAGCGCGCTCCAGGACGCGGGCATCGACTACGACTCCGCCGAGGCCAACTTCCTGCCCAGCGTCACCGTCGAGCTCGACGAGGACGGCGCGCGCAAGATCTTCCGGCTGATCGAGGCACTCGAGGACTCCGACGACGTGCAGAACGTCTACGCGAACTTCGACGTGTCCGACGAGGTCATGGAGAAGATCGACGCCTGAGCCGCGTACCGATCACCCGCGCACCCACCGTGCGCGAAAGGGGCCGACCGCGATCGAGCGGGAGGCCCCTTCGGCGTCTCACGGGTTCGTGTCGACCACGTAGACCAGGTACGCGACGTACCAGCCCGAGAACACGGCCCCCGCGACGAGCAGCACCCCCGCGACCTTGCGCGGCCAACGGGCCATCAGCACCGCCAGCGGCAGCGAGATCGTGAACGCCGGCAGCATGAACCGCGGCTTGGACTGGAAGAACCAGCCGTTGCTCGTGGTCAGCGCCAGGAACATCACTATGCCGCCGTAGACGTGGATCGGCAGCGGCACCTTGCGGTTGCGGAACGACCACACCATCAGCGCCACCGAGAGCAGGATCACGAACGTGCACACGACGTAGATCGGGCGGCCCAGGTGGGTCAGGTACTTGTTCATCCACTGGACGGTGCTCACACCGAAGTCGAAGCGCAGGTTGAACGCCTTGTCCTGGACCCAGAACCACGCGTCCCAGCGCTTGCCGATCACGCCGACCCAGACGATGAACCCGACCACGCCCAGCGGAGCCAGGACCGTCGCGACGATCGGCCGCCGCGCCTCGCGCCCCAGCAGACCCACGCGCGTGCCGTCGTCGCGCCGGGTGAGGACGACTTGCAGTGCCGCGACACCGAGCGCCGCCACTATGGCGAACGCCGTGTTGCGGGTGAGCCCGGCGAGCAGGCACAGCACCAGGGCCGTGGTCCATTGCCGCCGGATGATCGCCAGCAGCCCCCACGAGGCGAACGCGACGAACAGCGCCTCGGAGTAGACCATCGTCAGCACCATCGAGCCGGGGGCCGCGGCCCACAGCAGGGCGAATATCGTCGCGGCGCGGTGGCTGCCGGTCAGTTCCCGGCCGAGTGCGTACAGCCCCCACGCTCCGACGGCGCCGGACACCAGCGTGACGAGCATGCCGGCGTTGAGGCTGCTGAGCCCGGTGATGTTGGAGACGACCCGGACCAGGTACGGATAGCCGGGGAAGAACTCGACGTTGACCCAGTAGGGCTTGCCCGCGGGGGAGACCGGGAGCTTGTCGACATAGCCGAAGTCGGCGATGTCCCGGAACCACTCGCCGTCCCACGAGCCGACCATGGACCAGAACGGCTTGCGCGCCGAGCGGGCCATCAGGGCGAGGACGACGAGGTTGATCGCACGGGCGATCAGGTAGCCGACGATCGCCGGGAGCGCGGGGCGGACGGCCGTACGGAACCGCCGCCCGCTTGTCACCGCCGTCGTCCGCAGCCGCTCGCGCAGGTCCGCGCCCCGCGAACTCGGATCGGCGGGCGGCTTGGCCGCCGTGTCCGAGGCGACCGGGGTGGACGGTGACGGCATGGGCGGCCCTTCCGGGATCTTCCTGGCGGGATGCGGCGTCCTGCGGCGCGTACGCGGCGGGCCGACGGGTGCCGGGGTGCCCGGAGTGATCACGCGGACACGACGGCGGACACAGCCTAGCGCCGAGGATTCGCGTACCGACGCGGGTCCGGGCCTGTCGGGCGATGCCGGGGAAAGATGGTGACCGGGCCGTCACCACGGTGTGATCCGCCGCGGGGAGTCGCCGTCATCCGCTCAGCGGCAGCTGCGTACGCCCCTCGGGCCCGGGCGCCCACGGCCGGAGCCCGTCGTCGGGGATCTCCAGGCGCTTGAGCATCGTCGCGGCGACCCGCTCGGCCTGGACGACGGCCCGGTCGGCCGCCGGACCGGCGAAACGCGCCCGGACGGTGTCCGCCCACAGCCGCGTCCACCGCGCGAAGTGACCTGCGGTGAGCGGGGATTGCGCGTGCAAAGCCTGATGGGGGCGCAACGCGTTGCCCCGGTAGCCGCCGCGCCGCAGCAGCGTCACTTCCCAGAAGTCGGCGATCCGGGGCAGATGCTCCGCGAGATCCATCCGCGCGACGTCGACGAACACATGCCCGAGCAGGTCGTCGGAGAAGGCCGCGGTGTAGAAGTCCTCGAGAAGCAGGAGGATGTCCTCGCGCGACCCGATGTCGCGCAGGACGGCGGGGCGGGGAGCGGCACCGGGAGCCGGAGGCGCGGGATCGTCGGGTACATCGGGCATGCCCACAAGGGTAGGCCGGACGCCGCGCCCTCCGGACCCGCGCGGGTGTGACACGCCCCCGGCGCCGCGGCGTGGCTCGGCCCCGATGGCGGCGGCCTCCGCTAGGGTCGGCACGAATGGCGAACACATGTTCGTATCGCGGGTGAGGCGACGGCCGGAAGAGGTGTGTGCGTGCGCGTGTTCGGAGTCGACCCGGGCCTGACCCGGTGCGGGCTCGGTGTCGTCGAGGGCGGCGTCGGCCGACCGCTGCGCATGATCGAGGCCGGAGTGGTGCGCACGCCCGCGGACGACCCGATCGACGCGCGGCTGCTCGCCGTCGAACAGGGCGTCGAGGAATGGCTCGACCGCCACACGCCGGACTGCGTCGCGGTGGAACGCGTCTTCAGCCAGCACAACGTGCGCACCGTCATGGGCACCGCGCAGGCCTCCGCGGTCGCCATCGTGTGCGCCGCCCGCCGGGGGCTCCCCGTCACGCTGCACACCCCGAGCGAGGTCAAGGCCGCCGTCACCGGCAGCGGGCGCGCCGACAAAGCCCAGATCGGTGCCATGGTCGCGCGCATCCTCCGGCTCGACTCGCCCCCCAAACCCGCCGACGCGGCCGACGCGGTCGCCCTCGCCATCTGCCACATCTGGCGCGGCGGCGCGACCGGCCGCCTCGCCGCCGCGGTCGCCGCCGCCCGCACACCGTCCCCGCGCCTGCCGCGCGGTACGCGAGGATGACCCCGTGATTGCCTTCGTCAGCGGCACCGTCGCCGCCCTCGGACCGGACCAGGCCGTCGTCGAAGTCGGCGGCGTCGGCATGGCCGTCCTGTGCACACCGGCCACGCTCGCGGGCCTGCGGGTCGGCGACTCCGCGCGGCTGGCCACCAGCCTGGTCGTCCGCGAGGACTCCCTCACGCTGTACGGGTTCGCCGACGACGACGAGCGCGGCACGTTCGAGATCCTGCAGACCGCGAGCGGTGTCGGCCCCCGGCTCGCGCAGGCGATGCTGGCGGTCCACCCCCCCGACGCGTTGCGCGCGGCGGTCGCGGGCGGCGACGAGAAAGCCCTCACCGCGGTGCCCGGCATCGGCAAGAAGGGCGCGCAGAAGCTCCTCATCGAGCTGAAGGACCGCCTCGGGCCGCCCACCGGTACGGGTGCCGCCGCCCCCGCGGCCCGGACGCCCGCGTCCTGGCGCGACCAGCTGCACACCGCCCTCGTCGGCCTCGGCTACCAGCCGCGCGAGGCCGAGAGCGCGGTCGACGCCGTCGCCCCCGAGGCCGACGCCGCCACCGCCGCGGGCGGCGTCCCGGATGTCGGGACGCTGCTCCGGTCGGCGCTGCGCGGGCTGAACCGGCGGTGACGGGGCTGCGCACCCACGCGGACACGTGCGGACGCGAGACGCCGCCCCGGCCGCGCCGCTCCCCGGTGACCGGGCGCGGCACGGCGACCCGGTGCGCGGCGAACGACCCCGGACCGGCCGGCCGCGACCGTCCCGCGTGGCGGACCGTCCCCGGAGGAGCGGCCCTCGGCGTCGGACGGCCGCGCGCGCGTGCGTCCGGCGTCCGCTGTCCGCCGCGTACGCAAGGATGGCCGTCGGGCGCGGCCGACGGGGGACCGTCGCGGCGCGCCTCACCGGCACGGGACCACGACCACAGGGGCGGCACGGCATGACGCACGACGGGGACCGCCTGGTGACCGCCGAGGCGGACGGCGAGGACCAGGCGGTCGAGGCCGCACTCCGACCCAAGAGCCTCGACGAGTTCATCGGCCAGGAGCGCGTCCGCGAGCAGCTGTCTCTGGTGCTGCGGGCCGCCCGGGCGCGCGGCGCGGCGCCCGACCACGTGCTGCTCTCCGGCCCGCCCGGGCTCGGCAAGACCACCTTGTCGATGATCATCGCCGCGGAGATGGGCGCGCCCATCCGCATCACGTCCGGGCCGGCCATCCAGCACGCTGGCGACCTCGCCGCGATCCTGTCCTCGCTCGCCGAGGGCGAGGTGCTGTTCCTCGACGAGATCCACCGCATGTCGCGGCCCGCCGAAGAGATGCTCTACATGGCGATGGAGGACTTCCGCGTCGACATCATCGTCGGCAAGGGGCCCGGCGCGACCGCGATCCCGCTCGAACTCCCGCCGTTCACCCTGGTCGGCGCGACCACCCGGGCCGGCCTGCTGCCCCCGCCCCTGCGCGACCGGTTCGGGTTCACCGGCCACATGGACTTCTACGCGCCGCACGAGCTGGAGCGCGTGCTGCACCGGTCCGCGCGGCTGCTCGACGTCCCGATCCACACCGACGGCGCGGCCGAGATCGCCGGGCGCTCGCGGGGGACACCCCGGATCGCCAACCGGCTCCTGCGCCGCGTGCGCGACTACGCGCAGGTCCGGGCGGACGGCGAGGTCACCCGCGAGGTCGCGGCCCTCGCCCTGGACGTGTACGAGGTCGACGCGCAGGGCCTGGACCGGCTCGACCGCGCGGTCCTGCACGCGCTGGTGACCCTCTTCGGCGGCGGTCCGGTCGGCCTGTCGACGCTCGCGGTCGCCGTCGGCGAGGAGACCGAGACGGTCGAGGAGGTCGCCGAGCCGTTCCTGGTCCGCAGCGGCCTGCTCGCGCGCACGCCCAGGGGCCGGGTCGCGACGGCGGCGGCCTGGCGGCACCTGGGGATGGCCCCTCCGCAAGGCGCCGCGAGCGGACAGTCGGGGCGTAGCGCCCAGCAGGGATTGTTCGGTGACGAAGGGACCGCGCCCGGCGGCGCCCCCGTGTAGCACGTCACCCGACCGGGATCGGGTCCCCGGGAACGCATGGGCGGCACGATCGTTGTTCCTTGTGTATCCGTCCGTCTAGACTCCGCCGAGGCCACACGTCGGCCTTGATCACCCCCATGATCCGAGCCGCCGAGCGGCACCGGGAAGGAACCGTTTCCAGCCGTGGACATCCTCAGCCTTCTGCCTATCCTGCTCATCTTCGTCGTGATCTATTTCTTCATGATCAAGCCGGCGAAGAAGCGCCAGCAGGAGGCGGTCCAGACGCAGAACTCGTTGCGCCCCGGATCGGAGGTGCGCACGGTCGCGGGCCTGTTCGCCACCGTCAGCGAGGTCGAGGACGACTCCGTGATCCTGGAGATCGCCCCCGACGTGCACTGCCGTTACCTCAAGAGCGCGATCGTCGCGGTGCTCAGCACCGGTGACGACGACGAGGGCCACGACGGCGCCGAGGACGACCACGGCGACGACCACGGCGACGAGGACGACCACGGCGCGCGCGGCGCCAACGACGACGACGGGGTCGCTCTGGACAAGAAGCCGGAGCGCGGCGCGAGCCGTGACGACGGCGAACAGCCCGGCTAGAAGGGCTTGTTCGAGCCGGAAGTGGTCGGACGCCGACGACCTCGGGGTCGTCGGCGGCAATAGAGTCATGTCCAGGCCACGTATGCACCCGGACAAGGAGCCGGGTGCTGTGTCGTGAACCGGTGGAGTGCGCCGGGCGACACCTACAGGGAGATGGGCGAAGGTGGCAGCACCGAAATCGAATACGCGCGGGCACCCGGGGCGGGCCCTGGCCCTCATCGCGGGGGTCATCGCCGTTCTGTACGGGATCATGTTCGCGACGGGTGACACGACACCGCGCCTCGGCATCGACCTGGCAGGTGGTACGAGCGTGACGCTCCAGGCCAAGCCCGAGCAGGGCGGCAGCCGGGACGCGATCAACTCGCGCAACATGGACACCGCGGTGAAGATCATCCGCGACCGCGTCAACGCGTTCGGCGTTTCCGAGGCCGAGGTCCAGACCCAGGGCAGCGACCACATCGTCATCAACATCCCCAAGGGTGCGGGCGAGCGGGAAGCCGTCGAGCAGGTCGGCAAGACCGCCAAGCTGTACTTCCGGCCGGTGCTGGCCGCCGAGTCGCAGACGGTGACCGCGCCGCAGAACACGGCGACCCCGTCGCCGAGCGCCCCCGCGTCCACGCCGCCGCCGAGCAGCCCGCCGCCGGCGACGCCGTCCCTGGAGGGCCAGGGCGCCGCGTCCTCCGCGCCGCCCGCGTCCACGAGCGCGAGCCCCGGCGCGACGGCGAGCGCCACCGCGACGGGATCGGCCTCGGCCACCCCGCAGAGCCGGGTCATCCCGGACCTGAAGGAGGCCACGCCGCCGCCGTCCGCGCCGCCCGCCGCGACGCCGCCGCCGGCCCCGGCCACCACGCCTCCGGCGGTGGACATGAGCCAGCAGGCCGACCCGACCGCGACCGGTGCGGGCAGCGACCTGTCGGCATACGGCGTGACCCCCGAGCAGCAGGCGCAGTACGCGGCACTCGACTGCTCGGACCCGGCCAAGCGCGGCATCGGCAACACCACCGACCCGCTCGCGCCGGTCGTCGTGTGCGACTCCGAGGCCGGCGACGGCCAGATCCAGAAGTACATCCTGGGCGCCGCCGCGATCGACGGCACCGACCTGGACTCCTCCGAGGCGCAGCTGCCCCCGCAGGGCCAGGCCGGCGGATGGCAGGTCGCGCTCGACTTCGACGGCACCGGCACCGACAAGTTCACCAAGATCACCGGTGACCTCGCGGCCGGCCAGTACCCGACCAACCGCTTCGCGGTCGAGCTGGACGGCGCGGTCGTCGTCGCCCCGACGGTCGACCAGCAGCTGCCCGGCGGCCAGGCGGTCATCACCGGCAACTTCAGCCGCGGCGAGGCCAAGGGCCTCGCGAACATCCTGCGGTACGGCGCGCTGCCGCTCTCGTTCACCCAGAGCGAGGTCAGCACCGTCTCGGCCGCGCTCGGCTCGGACCAGCTGCGCGGCGGCCTGATCGCCGGTGCGATCGGCCTGTTCCTCGTCGCGCTGTACTCGATCATGTACTACCGCGGCCTCGGCTTCGTCAGCCTCATCAGCCTCGGCGTCTCCGGGCTGCTGACCTACGCGGTGATGTGCCTGCTCGGGCGCGGTATCGGCTTCGCGCTGAACCTCCCCGCGGTCTGCGGTGCGATCGCCGCCATCGGCATCACCGCCGACTCGTTCATCGTCTACTTCGAACGCATCCGCGACGAGGTACGCGAGGGCAAGTCCCTCCAGCCGGCCGTGGCCCGGGCCTGGCCGCGCGCGCGGCGCACGATCCTGGTGTCCGACTTCGTGTCGTTCCTCGCCGCCGCGGTCCTGTACTGGGTCTCGGTCGGCAAGGTCAAGGGCTTCGCGTTCACGCTGGGCCTGACCACGCTGCTCGACATCGTCGTGGTCTTCCTGTTCACCAAGCCGCTGATGGTGATCCTGGCGCGCAAGAAGTTCTTCGCGTCCGGCCACCCCTGGTCCGGCCTCGACCCGGCACGCCTGGGAGCCAAACGGCCCCTCGCGTACCGCGCGACGCGGCGGCCCCGGCCCAGCGCCGAGCCCAAGGAGGCCTGATGCCACGCCTCTCCGATCTGCGCAACGTCGGTCACCGGCTCTACAACGGCGACGTCGAGTTCGACTTCGTCGGCCGCAAGAAGATCTGGTACGCGGCCTCCGTGGTCATCGTGCTGCTCGCCCTCGGCGGGTGGCTCGGCCGCGGGCTCTCGTACGGCATCGAGTTCGAGGGCGGTGCCGTCTACACCGTCAAGAAGGAAGGCATCACCGTCTCGCAGGCGCACGACGCCATCGAGCCGTTCACGCAGGGCCACGAGCCGATCGTGCAGAAGGTCGGCGGCGACCAGGTCCGCATCCAGATCGCGAGCAAGAACACCGCCGAGTTCAACCAGATCACCCAGGCGCTGAGCCAGGACCTCGGGGTGGCCCCCGAGAACATCAACAGCGAACTGGTCGGCGCCAGCTGGGGCGAGGAGATCTCCAAGAAGGCCCTGCAAGGCCTGCTGATCTTCATGGTCCTGCTGGTGATCTATCTGACGATCGCCTTCGAGTGGCGCATGGCCCTCGCGTCGTTCGTCGCGCTGGTCCACGACATCGTCATCACGGTCGGCGTCTACGCCCTCGTCGGATTCGAGGTCACCCCCGGCACCGTCATCGGCCTGCTGACGATCCTCGGGTACTCGCTCTACGACACCGTCGTCGTCTTCGACACCGTCAAGGAGACGACCCGGGGCATCACCAAGCAGAACAAGCTGACGTTCAGCCAGGCCGCCAACCGCGGCCTGAACCAGACCCTGGTGCGGTCCATCAACACCACGGTCGTGGCACTGCTGCCCGTCGGCGCGCTGCTGTTCGTCGGCGGCGGGCTCCTCGGGGCCGGCATGCTCAAGGACATCGCCCTGTCGCTGTTCGTCGGCCTCGCCGCGGGCGCGTTCTCGTCGATCTTCATCGCGACGCCGCTGTTCGCGGACCTCAAGGAGCGCACTCCGGAGATGCGGCAGCTCGCCAAGCGCGTCGAGCAGCACCGCGCGGCCCAGGCCAAGGCGGCGGCCAAGGCCGCGGAGGCCAACGAGCGGGCCGAGCGGGAGGACCCCGACGGCGAACCGGCCGCGGCCGGATCCGCCTCCGCGGGGGGAGCGACGTCCGTCGGCCGCCCCACGAGCGTTCGGCGCCAGCCCAGCCGCGGTCGCTCCCGCAGCCGCCCGAGCGGCAAGCGCAAGCACTGACCACCGGTGACCGGGTGACCACACGGCGGCGCGACGCCGACCGGCGGTCACCCGGTCACCGTCTTCCGGGGAAGGACACCCACACCGTGGAACTCCGCGACCTGCTGGAAAGCCGCATCCGCGACGTCCCCGACTGGCCCAAGCCCGGCGTCGTCTTCAAGGACATCTCGCCGCTGCTCGCCGACCACCAGGTCTTCGGCGCCCTCGTGGAAGCCCTCGCCGACCAGTGCGCGACCGACGGCGTCGACAAGGTCGTCGGCATCGAGGCCCGAGGCTTCATCCTCGCCGCACCGGTCGCCTTCCGGTCCGGCGCGGGCTTCGTCCCGGTGCGCAAGCAGGGCAAACTGCCGTGCGCCACCTACGCCGAAAGCTACGACCTGGAGTACGGCTCCGCGACGCTCGAAGTGCACCGCGACGCGTTCACCGCCGGAGACCGCGTCCTCGTGATCGACGACGTGCTCGCCACCGGCGGAACGGTCGGCGCGACCATCGAACTGGTCCGGCGCGCCGGAGCGGACATCGTCGGCGTCTCGGTGCTGATGGAACTGGGTTTCCTCGGCGGCCGGGCGAAACTCGCCTCGCTGCTGGCGGACACCGCCGTGCGGTCCTTCGTCACGATCTGATCGCCGGAGGCGATCCGGTGCCGGGCCACTCTCGTTACGATGGAGATTCACGTGGGGTTTTCGGACGACCAGCCAGACCCCCGCACCGCGCCCGAGGTACCGGAGGCATCTGGGGCACCTGAGGCCGCCGGCGCGTTGTCGACCACACCGGTGACAGCGGCGCCGGAAGCGTCAGAGGTTTCAGGGGTGCCGCAGACGCCGGCGGCGTCGACGGCACCGGGAAACCGGCACCACAGCACCACACCGGCGGGAGGAGAGCCGTTGCCGGACGAGGTCGTGCCCGTGGCACCGACATCGGGAAGGTCCAAGGGCCGTTCCCAGGGTCCCGCACGGGACAGGTCGGCCCGGGTCCACCGGCAGGCCCCGGACGCGACGGACACCGCGCCCGGCCCCGCCCCCGAGAGCCCAGCCCAGCCCGCACCCGCGGCTCGCGCCGACGGGCGGGCCGGCCCCGACGCGGCACCCGACGGCGCGGAGAGCGCACCGGACCCCGCGGCGTCCGACGCGGCGGAACGCCCGCCGCACCCCGACACCCCGCCGCCCGGCCCGCCCGACGGCGAGGTCGGCGGCACCACCGACCACGGCGCCGCCGCGGCCGGCGCCGCCGGCCCCGAATCGCGCCCCGCACCCGCCCGCCCCGCGCAACGCCGCGGCGCGACGAGCGGCGACCGGGTGCGCAGCCTGCGCAGCGACACCGGGGGCCGCGTCCGCGCCCGTCTCGCCCGGCTCGGCGTCCAGCGGAACAGCGTCTACAACCCGGTCCTGGAGCCGCTGCTGCGCATCGTGCGCGCCAACGACCCCAAGGCCGACCTGCGCGAGATCGAGCGGGCGTACACCACCGCCGAACGCTGGCACCGGGGGCAGCGCCGCAAGAGCGGCGACCCCTACATCACCCACCCGCTCGCCGTCGCCACGATCCTCGCCGAGCTGGGCATGGACCCGCCCACCCTCATGGCCGGGCTGCTGCACGACACCGTCGAGGACACCGACTACGGCCTGGAGACACTGCGCCGCGACTTCGGGGACACCGTCACCATGCTCGTGGACGGCGTCACCAAGCTCGACAAGGTCAAGTTCGGCGAGGCCGCGCAGGCCGAGACCGTCCGCAAGATGGTCATCGCGATGGCGAAGGACCCCCGCGTCCTGGTCATCAAGCTCGCCGACCGGCTGCACAACATGCGCACCATGCGCTACCTCAAGCGCGAGAAGCAGGAGCGCAAGGCCCGCGAGACGCTGGAGATCTACGCGCCGCTGGCCCACCGGCTCGGCATGAACACCATCAAGTGGGAGCTGGAGGACCTGGCGTTCGCCATCCTCTACCCCAAGATGTACGACGAGATCGTGCGCCTCGTCGCCGAGCGCGCGCCCAAGCGCGACGAATACCTCGCCGTGGTCATCGACCAGGTCCAGGAAGACCTCGGCGGCGCCCGCATCAAGGCCACCGTCACCGGGCGGCCCAAGCACTACTACTCCGTCTACCAGAAGATGATCGTCCGCGGCCGGGACTTCGCGGAGATCTACGACCTGGTCGGCATCCGCGTCCTCGTCGACTCCGTACGCGACTGCTACGCCGCCCTCGGCACCATCCACGCGCGGTGGAACCCGGTGCCCGGCCGGTTCAAGGACTACGTCGCGATGCCCAAGTTCAACATGTACCAGTCGCTGCACACGACGGTCATCGGCCCCGAAGGCAAGCCCGTCGAGCTCCAGATCCGCACGTTCGACATGCACCGCCGCGCCGAATACGGCATCGCCGCGCACTGGAAGTACAAGGCCGAGGCGGTCGGCGGCAACCGCGCCGCCGCCGAGACCAAGGCGTCCAAGAAGGACAACGCGCAGGTCGGCGACATGGCCTGGCTGCGCCAACTCCTCGACTGGCAGCGGGAGACGGACGACCCCGGCGAGTTCCTGGAGTCGCTGCGCTTCGACCTGTCCTCGCAAGAGGTGTTCGTCTTCACCCCCAAGGGCGACGTCATCGCGCTCCCGGCCGGGTCCACGCCGGTCGACTTCGCGTACGCCGTGCACACCGACGTCGGCCACCGCACCATCGGCGCCCGCGTCAACGGCCGCCTCGTCCCGCTGGAGAGCCGCCTCGACAACGGCGACCTGGTCGAGGTCTTCACTTCGAAGGCCGAGACGGCCGCCCCCAGCCGAGACTGGCTCGGCTTCGTCAAATCGCCGCGCGCCCGCAACAAGATCCGCCAGTGGTTCTCCAAAGAGCGCCGCGAAGAGGCCATCGAGCACGGCAAGGACGCGCTGACGCGCGCGATGCGCAAGCAGAACCTGCCGATGCAGCGCCTCATGACCAGCGGCGACGCCCTGGTCACGCTCGCCCACGAGCTGCGCTACGCCGACATCTCGGCGCTGTACGCCGCGATCGGCGAGCAACAGGTCTCGGCCCAGCACGTCGTCCAGCGCCTCGTCGCCTCCCTCGGCGGCGAGGAGGGCGCGACCGAGGACCTGGCCGAGGTGACCACCCCGACCGCGACCCGCCGCACCCGCCGGGCGAGCGGCGACCCGGGCGTGATCGTCAAGGGCGTCGAGGACATCTGGGTCAAGCTCTCGCGCTGCTGCACACCGGTGCCGGGCGACCCGATCATCGGCTTCGTGACGCGCGGCAGCGGCGTCTCCGTCCACCGCCAGGACTGCGGCAACGTCGAATCGCTCTCGCAGCAGCCCGAACGCATCGTCGAGGTCGAGTGGGCGCCCACGGCGTCATCGGTGTTCCTCGTCGCCATCGAGGTCCAGGCGCTCGACCGGTCCCGGCTGCTGTCCGACATCACGCGCGTGCTCTCCGACCAGCACGTCAACATCCTGTCGGCGTCCGTCACCACCAGCCGCGACCGCGTGGCGCTGAGCCGCTTCACGTTCGAAATGGGCGACCCGAAGCACCTGGGCCACGTCCTGCGGGCCGTACGCGGCGTGGAAGGCGTCTTCGACGCGTACCGTGTGACCAGCGGGCGGCAGCAGGGCTGAACGGCACCGGGGCGGGCACCCGCCCCGGCTCGGTCGACACGAACGGCGCGACCCACCGGGAACGGCCGTGGGCCCGGCGCGACCGCTGTCGCACCGGGCCCACGGACCGGAGAACCGCTCCGAAAGGCGGCCTCAGCCGCCGAACTCCTCCAGCGCCTTGCGCGCCTCCGCGAGCCAGGACTCGCGCGCCGCGATCGCCTCGTCCGCCTCGCGCGCCTTGCGGTCGTTGCCGACGGCCCGCGCCTTGTCGCCCTGCGCGCGCAACTTGTCGATGGACGCCTGGAGTTGGTCCACCGTCGCCTGCGCCCGGGCCCGCGCCTCCGGGTTGGTGCGACGCCACAGGTCCTCTTCGGCATCGCGGATCGCCCGCTCGACCGCGTGCAGACGCGCCTCCAGCTTCGGACGCGCGTCACGCGGCACGTGTCCGATGCCCTCCCAGCGCTCGTTCACCGAACGCAGCGCCGCACGCGCCGACTTCACGTCCTCGATCGGCAGCAGCGCCTCCGCCTCGACGAGCAACTGCTCCTTGAGGCCCTGGTTGTCACGCTGCTCCGAGTCACGCTCGGCGTACACCTCGCCGCGCGCCGCGAAGAACACGTCCTGCGCGGCCCGGAAGCGCTGCCACAGCTCCTCCTCGACATCGCGCTGCGCCCGCCCCGCGGCCTTCCAGTCGCGCATCAGGTCGCGGTACCGCGCGGACGTGTCGTTCCAGTCCGTCGACGACGACAACGCCTCGGCATCCGCGACCAGGCGCTCCTTGGTGCGCCGCACGGCCTCGCGCTGCTGGTCCAACTCGGCGAAGTGGCTCTTGCGGCGCTTGGCGAACGCCGAGCGCGCCTGCGAGAAGCGGTGCCACAACTCGTCGTCGGTCTTGCGGTCGAGCCGAGGAACCGCCCGCCACGCGTCGACCAGGGCACGCAGCCGCTCGCCGGCCTGCCGCCAGTCGGTGCTCTGCGACAACTGCTCGGCCTCGGCGACGATCCGCTCCTTCGCGGTGTGCGCCTCCTCCTGTGCCCGCGCCCGCGCGACCTTGCGCTCCTCGCGGCGGGTCTCCACCACACCGGTCAGCGCGTCCAGGCGCCCGACCAGGGCGTCCAGGTCGCCGACCGCGTGGGCGTCGACGATGTTCGCGCGCAGGTGCTCGATCGCGATGGCCGCGTCCTTCGGAGCGAGGTCCGTGGTCCGCACGCGCCGTTCCAGGAGCTCGACTTCGACGACGAGGCCTTCGTACTTGCGCCGGAAGTAGGCAAGGGCCTCATCCGGGGAACCCGCCTGCCACGAACCGACGGAACGCTCACCGTCCGCCGTCCTGACAAAGACGTTTCCCTGCTCGTCGACGCGGCCCCACGGGTCGCTGGTCACAGCGGCCTCCTTCGATGCTGAATGCGGCGACTTTACACAGGAGTCGGGGGCGGCGGGCGCCCCGCCGCCCGGCGACCGCGGCGATTCGGACGTCCGGAGCCCGAACACGCCGAGGTCAGGTCTTCTTCGTGACCGCAACCGTGTTGAGGACGACATTCTCGTGCGGAGCGCCGTCCGAGCTCATGTCCGCGGTGCCGGCCGCGGCGATCTTCTGCAGCACGTCCATGCCCCCGGTGATCCGCCCGAACGGGGTGTAGTCGGACGGCAGCGGGGAGTCCTTCTCCACCAGGAAGAACTGGCTGCCCCCGGTGTTCGGCCCGGAGTTCGCCATCGCGACGGTGCCCGCCGGGTAGCTCGCGCCGCCCAGGTTCTCGTCCGGAAGCTGGTAGCCCGGCCCGCCGTTCCCGGTGGCCGTCGGGTCGCCGCACTGCAGGACGAAGATGCCCTCGGTCGTCAGACGGTGGCACTGCGTGTGGTCGAAGTACTTCTGCTCGGCCAGGAAGTTGAACGAGTTGACCGTCCTCGGCGCCTTCGCCGCCTCCAGCGCGATCGTGATGTCGCCGCAGGTCGTGCGCAGCACCATCTCGTAGGCGGCGTTCGTGTCGATCGCCATCGCCGGCTCGGCCGGATACGACTGCGCGGCCGGCTCGCCGGGCTCCGGCGCGGCACACGTCTTCGGAGCGTTGTTCACCGGCGGCGCCGTGTCCGCGGCGTTCACCGTCGGGTCCTGGCCGCCCTTGTCGTCGTCGCCGCTCACCGCGCTCGCGATCCACACGCCGCCCCCCGCGACCACCACAACCGCGAGAACGGCGGCGATGAGCGAGTTGCGCTGCTTGGCCCGCGTGCGGGCCTCCGCCCGACGCCGCTGCTGCCGCTCGTGTTTCGCGCGCGCGAGATGGCGCTGGCGCTGCTCCTTGCTGACCACCGCGTGTTCTCCTGGTTCGGCTGTTCCGGGCCCGGCCGCGCCGGGCTGTCCCGGCGCTCCGGGTGCCCCCGGTCTCCTGATGGCTTCCGCTGTTCCCGTGCCGTCCCCCGCGGCGACGGGCGCTTCCCGGTGTCCGGGGGCGCCGAGCCGCCGACGCCCGCCCGGCCCGGTCGTGCGCGCGCCCCGGGCGGATCGCCGTTCGGCCGAGCGGCGATCCACGTCACGACCTGCGGTGATGCACCGGCACGCCGAAACGCGGGCGACTGGCGCACAGTGTAGGCGTGCGGCCGGGAACCGGTTCGCGAACCGCCCCCGTGCGCCGGTACCCTCGGACGAGGATTCCCACGTCCGCCGCATATTGCCTGCTGATCGGCCGCGCCGGAAGACCTCCTCCGGGCCCGCCAGGGCGCGGAACCGCCGAGGACCGACCGCGGTCCGCGGCGGGTCGTCCGCCGACCAACCGCCGGTCCACCTTCGAGACAGCCGAGGACGAACGTGATCATCGCCGGGTTCCCCGCCGGGTCTTTTGGCACCAACTGCTATGTGGTCGCCCCCGACGCGGGCGAGGAGTGCGTGATCGTCGATCCCGGGCAGGACGCGTTCGACGGCGTGCAGGAGATCATCCGCGAGAACCGGCTCCGGCCCGTCGCCGTGCTCCTCACCCACGGCCATCTCGACCACATGTGGTCGGTTGTTCCCGTGTGCGACGAGCACAAGGTCCCCGCGTGGATCCACCCTGACGACCGCGACATGCTCGCCGATCCGATCAAGGGCTTCTCGCGGGTCGCCGGGCAGCAGCTTTTCGGCGGAATGACGTTCACCGAGCCCGACGACGTCCGCGAGTTGACCGACGGCGCGACGCTCGACCTGGCCGGGCTGGAGTTCACGGTCCGTCACGCCCCCGGCCATACCGGGGGGTCGGTGACCTTCGGCACCGGAGCGGACGCGGACATCCCGCCCGTCCTCTACTCCGGTGACCTGCTCTTCGCCGGCTCCATCGGACGCACCGACCTCCCCGGCGGCGACCACGCGCAAATGCTGAAGTCGCTCACCCGGGTGGTCCTGCCGCTGCCGGACGAGACCGTCGTCCTGTCCGGGCACGGCCCCCAGACCACGATCGGCCGCGAGCGCGCCACGAACCCGTATCTGCAGGAGTTGGCGCCCCAGGCGGGTCCTCGCCGAGGAATGTGACGGAAGAGCAACACGTGAGTACCTTCAACGCCCCCAAGGGCACCTTCGACATGCTCCCGCCGTATTCGGAGACGTACAACCGGATCCGGATCCAGTTCGGCCTCGAACTGCGCGACGCGGGCTTCCAGTACATCGAGACGCCCACGTTCGAGGACACCGGCCTCTTCGCGCGCGGCGTCGGGGAATCCACCGACATCGTCTCGAAGGAGATGTACACCTTCAGCGACCGCGCCGGCCGCTCGCTGACGCTGCGCCCCGAGGGCACCGCGGCCGTCGTCCGCTCGGTGCTCCAGCACAAGCTGTACGCCGCGCGACTGCCGGTCAAGCTCTGGTACTTCGGGTCCTACTACCGCTACGAGCAGCCCCAGGCCGGCCGTACACGGCAGTTCACCCAGGTCGGCGCCGAGGCCATCGGCAGCCGCGACCCGCTGGTCGACGTCGAGATGATCGCCCTCGCCGTCGAGGGCTTCCAGAAGCTCGGCCTCACCGACTTCCGCCTGCTGCTCAACTCGCTCGGCTGCCGCGAATGCCGCCCCGTCTACCGGTCGCGCCTCCAGGAGTTCCTGCGCTCGCTCGACCTGGACGAGGACACCCTGCGCCGCGTCGACATCAACCCGCTGCGCGTGCTCGACGACAAACGGCCCGAGGTCCAGGCCCAGTTGACCGGCGCCCCGCTGATCACCGACAGCCTGTGCGAGGCGTGCGCGGCCCACCACACGTTCGTCCGCTCGATGCTCGACGACCTCGGGATCAAGTACGAAGACGACCCGCGCCTCGTCCGCGGGCTCGACTACTACGTGCGCACCATCTTCGAGTTCGTGCACGACGGTCTCGGCGCGCAGTCCGCGATCGGCGGCGGCGGGCGCTACGACGGCCTCGCGCAGGAGCTGGGCGGACCCGAACTGCCGTCCGTCGGCTGGGCGCTCGGCGTCGGCCGCACCATGCTCGCCTTGGAGGCCGAGGGCCGCGAGATCGAGATGGGCGCGGACTGCGACGTGTACGGCGTCGCGCTCGGCGAGGAGGCGCGCCGCGAGGTGTTCAAGCTTGTCACCGCGCTGCGCGTCGCCGACATCCCGGCCGACATGGCGTTCGACAGCAAGAAGCTCAAAGGCGCGATGAAGGCCGCCGACCAGTCCGGCGCGCGGTACGCCATCATCCTCGGCGACCGCGATCTCGCGGACGGCGTCGTCCAGTTGAAGGACCTCACCACCGGCGACCAGGCGCCCGTATCCCTCCACCTCGTGGTCGACTCTCTGAAGGAGAAGCTCCAGTGATCCGCACCCATGAAGCCGGCACGCTCCGCGCGGAGCACGCCGGGACCACCGTGACGCTCGCCGGCTGGGTCGCCCGGCGGCGCGATCACGGCGGCGTGGCGTTCGTGGACATCAGGGACGCCTCCGGCACCGTCCAGGTCGTCTTCCGCGACTTGGACGCGGTGCACGACCTGCGCGGCGAATACTGCGTCAAGGTCACCGGCGACGTGCGGATCCGCCCCGAGGGCAACGAGAACACCGAGATCCCGACCGGCGCGGTCGAGGTGCTGGTCAACGACTTCGAGGTGTTGTCCGAGGCGGCCCCGCTGCCGTTCCCCATCGAGGAGTACACCCCGGGGACGGTCAACGAGGAGGTCCGGCTGCGCTACCGCTACCTCGACCTGCGCCGCCGTCAGATGGCCCAAAACCTGCGCCTGCGGTCGCAGGTCACGCAGATCATCCGCGACGTGCTCGCGGAGAACCGCTTCCTGGACATCGAGACGCCCTACCTCACCCGCTCGACGCCCGAGGGCGCGCGCGACTTCGTGGTGCCGGTGCGCCTTCAGCCGGGCACGTGGTACGCGCTGCCGCAATCGCCGCAGTTGTTCAAGCAACTGCTCATGGTCGCGGGCATGGAGCGCTACTACCAGATCGCGCGCTGTTTCCGCGACGAGGACTTCCGCGCCGACCGGCAGCCGGAGTTCACGCAGCTCGACATCGAGATGTCGTTCTGCGACCAGGACGACGTCATCGGGCTGACCGAGCGCCTGATCGCGCGGATCTGGCGCGAGGTGCACGGGGTGGAGGTGCCGCTGCCGCTGCCGCGCATGACGTACGCGGACGCGATGGCCAAATACGGTTCCGACAAGCCGGACCTGCGCTTCGGCGTCGAGATCAGCGACTTGACGGACTACTTCGCGGGGACCGAATTCCGGGTCTTCCAGTCGGAGTTCGTCGGTGCCGTCGTGATGCCCGGCGGGGCCTCGCAGACCCGCAAGGAACTCGACGGGTGGCAGGACTGGGCGCGCGCACGCGGGGCGCGCGGTCTCGCGTACGTCCTCGTCGACGCGGAAACCGGCGAGCTGCGCGGTCCGGTGGCCAAGAACCTGTCCGAGGCGCATCTCGGTGGGCTGGTCGCGGCGACCGGCGCCAACCGCGGCGACGCGATCTTCTTCGCCGCCGGCCGCCGCACGCCCTCGCTCGAACTCCTGGGCGCCGCACGCCTGGAGATCGGACGGCGTGGCGGGCTCGTCGACGAGTCGGCGTGGAACCTGCTGTGGGTCGTGGATTTCCCGATGTTCGAGCCGATCGAGGACGACAAGGGCAACTTCCAGGGCTGGCACGCCATCCACCACCCGTTCACCGCGCCCACGGCCGAGTACCTCGACTCGTTCGACAAGGACCCGGGGGCGGCGCTGTCCAACGCGTACGACCTCGTATTGAACGGCACGGAGGTCGGTGGCGGTTCGATCCGTATCCACCGCGCCGACGTGCAGAAGCGGGCGTTCGAGGCGATCGGCTTGTCCGACGAAGAGGCGCAGTCGCAGTTCGGATTCCTTCTGGACGCCTTCCAGTTCGGCCCGCCGCCGCACGGCGGGATCGCGCTCGGGCTGGACCGGCTCGTCGCGCTGCTCGCGGGCGCCGACTCGATCCGCGACGTGATGGCGTTCCCGAAGACCGCGACCGGCGGCGACCCCCTGACCGGGGCGCCGACGCCGATCACCCCGGCGCAGCGGCGCGAGGCGGGGATCGACGCGACGCCGAAGGCCGCGGGGGAGTCGGACGCGGGTGACGAGGCCGACGAGGCCGACGACGCGAAGAAGGCCGCGCGGGCGAGCTGACGCGGTGGCCGGTGGTCCCGGCCCCCGAGCGAAGCCCCGTGGCCATGGGCCCCGCGACGCCGCTCGGTGCGGCGTCGCGGGGCTCTCGCGTGTCCGGGGTTCCGTGGGCTGACGGCTCTATCACGTTCCCGGCCGTCGCCGCGCGGTGCCTGGGGACAACTCCGTGGTCCGAGCATCGGCCGGAGCGGTTGTCCACAGCCTGCCGCCTGAGTGGCGTTGCGTGTGGCGTCCCTTGCCTAGCGTTGTCGTACGTCGTCACATCGTCACGGCCGGCGGAGGCCGGCGGGCGGGGCGACGCGACGGCGACGTTCGCTACGCGAGGAGGGCGGGACGCATGGGTGCCAAGGTGTCGAAGGCCGGCCGGCCGGCGGGATCGGCGAAGGCGGCGAAGGCGGCGAAGGCGAAAGAGCACGACCGGGGTTCGGTGGGTGCCGCACCGCCGCGGACGCCACCACCGCGCACCGCACCGCCGCCGGGGCAGGGCACGGGCGCGGCGGTCGCCGTGCCGCGACCGCGGCCTGGTGCGGGGGCGTGCGACGCGGTCGAGGCCGCGCCCAGGCCCTTCTTCCTCGGCCGCGGCAACCTGCGCCGCCGCGGTTGGACCGAAAGCGGTATCGCGCGCTTCCTCGGGGACGCGGACGCGCTGGCACCCAACCCGGTCGTGCCGTCGGCGCGGCACATGCGGCTGTACGACGAGGCGCGCGTGGCCCGCGTCGAGGCCACCGAGGACTGGCGGCAGTGGCATGCCGCCTCCCAACGGCGGCGCGAGTCCCATCGTTTGCGGGCGGAGGAGCGGGCCCGGGAGAGAGCGGACCGCCTCGCCAGACTCGGGGTGTACGCGGAGGCGGCGTCCGAGGCGGTGAACCGCCGTGGGCCCGGGGCCCGATCCACCTGATGAAGCGTCAATGTCCGTGCCATGCGCGATCATGAGCGGGGGACTCGGGACGGAGGAGACATGAGCGATCGGCGTGAAGGACGGGGTGCCGCGCGCGCCCGGTCGTTCCCGGTGGGGAGCGGGGCCCGTATATGACCGGCGTGACGGCGCGGACCCGGGTGGTGCATGTCAATTCGCTGCGGTGGTTCGTCGAGCGGGACGGCGGTGCGGAGTTCGTCCGCTCACACGGTGACGCGGTGGACGACGACGTGGTCACCCGGGCGATGGCCCGGGCCTACCCCGACACCGTGGGGGTGCTGACCGCACTGGGCAACGCCGGCGTCCGGGCCGACTGCTGGTTCACCGTGGACGGCTCCGGACACCCCGGGGGCTCCGGAGCCGAGGCGATCGCCGACGCGGTCACGGCCGTGCAAGCGGCCGGTGCCACGGGGGCGGCACCGGGGTGCTCCCTGGGTGGCCTGAACCTGTCGGTGGGCGGCGCGGAGGAGGCGCCGATCGCGGCGGGCTCCGTGGTCACCGGCCTGACCTGCACCGGGCCGGACGACGAGGCGATAGCCCGGGCGGCCGTCGCGCTCGCGGAGGCGTTCGGGCCGCACGTGGTCTGGGACAGCGGCCTCACGGATGTCATGGTGGTCGACGCCGGGATGACGCGGGCCCAGGTGCTGGAGCGTTGGGTCGCCGGTGCCGGTGCCGGTGCCGGTGCCGGTGCCGGTACCGGTGCGGGTGCCGGTGACGGTCCGGGTGGCGGGGATGGGAACGGGGGTGGCGGGTCGGCGGGTTCGGAGGGTTGGCGTCCGTCGTCCTGACGCGTCGCGGTCGCGGCCACGCCCACCGGCGTCGGCGGCGGCGTGCGCGGGCCGAGGAGCGGGCGCCCGCTCCCGTGGCCACACGCCCGGTACCGCCGCACGTCACCGGACACCTGTCACCGGCTGTGCGTCATCGGCCGCCCGTCATCCGCCCGTCCTGTCGGCCGGCACCGTGGCCGCGCGTACGCACAGGACGTCGGGGAGGTGTTCGGCGGCGCGCGTCCAGTGGGTTCCGCCGCGGCGGCCGACGTAGACCTCGCCGGACCTGGTGCCGAAGTAGACGTTCGGGTCGGCGGCGTCGTCGAGGCACAGCGCGTCGCGCATGACGCCGGTCCAGAACCCGGTGTCGGGGAGGCCGTCGCCCAGCGGTGCCCACGTCTCCCCGGCGTCGTCGCTGCGGTGCACGCGGCAGCGCCCGTCCGGAGGGAACCGCATCGCGTCGGCGACCAGCGGGAACACGTACACGGTGGCGGGGCGCCTCGGGTGCACCGCGATCGGGAAGCCGAAATCGCTCGGCAGCCCGTCCGCGATCGACGTCCACCGGGCACCCCCGTCGTCGCTGCGGTAGACGCCGTGGTGGTTCTGCAGGAACAGCCGGTCCGGGGCGTCCGGGTGCCGGGTGGCCTTGTGGACGCACTGCCCGTACTCGGGATACTCCTCGGGCTGGAAGGTCACGTGGATTCCCGCGTTGGACGGGTCCCACGTCGCGCCTCCGTCGCGGGTGCGGTAGACCCCGCCGGTCGACATCGCCACGGTCACGTCGTCCGGGTCGTGCGGGTGGGGCAGGACGGTGTGGATCGCCATGCCGCCGAAGCCGGGGGTCCAGTGCGGGCGGTGCGGGTGGTCCCACAGCCCGCGCACCAGGGAGAACGTGCGCCCGCCGTCGTCGGAGCGGAAGAGCGCCGATGGCTCGACACCCGCGTACACCGTCTCGGGATCCGCCGCCGAGCCGGGTTGCAGCTGCCAGACGCGCTCGACGGACGCGCCGGTGTCCTTCGGGAACGCGACGGTCGCGAGCGGCGGCTCCGACCACGTCGCGCCCAGGTCGTCGCTCGCCGCGACGACGGGGCCGAAGTGCTCGTGGGTCACTCCCGCGAGGACGCGGGGGGTGTCGCCGCGGGTGTCGATGAGCACCGAGTACACGCCCGTCATGGGGTGGTGGGGACCGGTGAACTCCCAGGCCCGCCCGCCGTCGTGCGAACGGCCGAGCCACAGCCCCTTCCGGGTGCCGACGGCGAGGAGGATGGAGTCGGTCATGGCGGTGCTCCCGGGTCGCGGAGTTCGTGTTGCCCGGGGAACGCTACGCCCCTGTTGGTTGATATGTGCGGGTTTCCCCGCGAGTCATTCGAACGGGTGAACGAGTCTTCCGGATTCGTTCGCGGCAAAAGCGGCGGCCGACCGGTCGGGGAGGCCGGTCGGCCGTGAACGGGGCGGGGCTGGGCGGGCGGCCGGGTGCGAGAAAGCGGGTGGGCCCGCCGCGTCACCGGGGTCAGGCGGCGACCGCGACCGCGGCGCGGTCCAGGGCCGGGGCGACCGCCGGCTTGCCGGCCGGGCGGGCGTTCGGGGCCTTGGCGCGCTTCGCGAAGACGTAGACCCGCAGCACCGCGAACCGGCCGATGCCGGCGAGGGCCGACGCGCTCAGGTAGACCGCCTGCTCGGTGATGACGCTCGGCGCCGCGACCAGCGCGTGCAGGGACATCATCGCGGCCGTGGTGAAGATGTAGCCGACCACGACGGTGCCGCTCGACTTGGCGTGCATCCGCCAGCCGCGTTCGCCGCTGCGGAAGGTCAGGCGGCTGTGCAGCTCGTTGGCGACGACCGTCGACACCACACTGACGATCGCGTTGGCCAGCGCGAGCGACATGTGCCGCGACAGGAGCAGCAGGACGCCGCTCGCCGCGAGCCCCGTACCGCCCCCGAAGACCACGAAGCGCGTGAACGCGGCCACCGGGCCGTCGCCGTTCTTCGCGGCTGCCATCGCGGTTCCGGCGGTGCTGTTCACAAGCGGCTCCTTCGCCCCCGAGCGGACCGTCTCGCGTTCGGCCCCGCGTTTTCTCGACTGCCTCAAACCTAGAAACCCCAGGCCGCGCAACCCATCCGGGTCGCTTCCGTCTTGGGGTGGGGCTGTCCCCACCCCGGTGGGGGAGTCCGGGCCGACGCGGCTCCTTCGCACGACCGACCCTACGAGCCATAGAGGAAGATTCCGTTCCTTAATGGCACGCTGTCCGTCACCTGTGCAGACCGCCCCGCGGCGCCGGACTCATCGGTCGCGCGCATGCGAAACCCCGGCCGGGGCTCCCGGCCGGGGTTCGGTGCGCAGGACGCGCAAGGGCGTCGCCCGGTGCGGCGTCAGGCTCCTCGCCCGACGCGGCGACCGTGGCGTTCCACGCGGGTGGCGACCCAGGACAACGCCATGCACATCCCGATGTAGACCGGCGCGATGACCATCACGACCGGGATGAACGGCAGGCTGTAGTCGAGGTTCGTCGCGATCTGCCGCCCCGCGTACAGGAATTCCTCGTACGAGATGAGAAACCCCAGCGAGGTGTCCTTCAGCGCGACCACCAGCTGCGAGATCACCGACGGAAGCATCGTGCGGACGCCCTGCGGGATCAGCACGTACGCCATCACCTGGGTCTTGCGCATGCCCAGCGCGTACGCGGCCTCGCTCTGTCCGCGCGGCACCGCACGCACCCCGGCCCGGAACACCTCCGCGAGCACCGACCCGTTGTACAGCGTCAACCCTGTGACCAGCGCCCAGCGCGGCTCCACCTTGAGCGCGATGAAGATGAAGAAGATCATCACCAGCACCGGCATCGCCCGGAAGAACTCCACGACCACCGCCGCCACCCAGCGGATGACCCGGTGGTCCGACAGCCGTCCCGCCGCGAACACCGCACCGAAGACCAGCGACAGCACCGCCGCCCACGCGAACGCGCGCAGGGTGTTGGCCAGCCCCCGCAGCAGCAGCTCCTGAATGCCCTTGTAGGTGAAGGCGTTCCACTTCTCGGCGGTGAACTGGCCGGTGTCGAACAGCTTGTAGACCAGCCACGCGGCCAACCCGGCCAAAACCAGCACCGCGAGCCGGCCGTACAACCGGTGCCGGGCCAGCGCCTTGGGCCCCGGCTCGTCGTACAGCGCCGACGCCGCGGTCACCGGGCCACCGCCCAGCGCCGCTCCAACTCCCGGAACACCGCGCTGATCGTCAGCGTCACCAGCAGGTAGCCCGCCGCGATCCAGACGAACGTCCACACGATGCTGAAGCCCAGCTCGTTGACGGTGCGGTAGGTGCCCAGCAGTTCCACGACGCTGAACGACCCCGCGATCGCCGAGTTCTTGGCCAGCGCGATCAACGTGCTGCCAATCGGCGGGATCACCGTGCGGAACGCCTGCGGCATCACGACGAGTTGCAGCGTCTGCCCGAACGTCATGCCGAGGCTGCGCGCCGCCTCGCCCTGCCCGGCCGGCACCGTGTTGACCCCCGAGCGCACCGCCTCGCAGATGAACGCCGACGTGTAGAACCCCAGCGCGAGGACCGCGAACACGAAGAACGGGAGCACGATCCCGAAGCGCGGCATGCCCAGCACCACCGCGAAGAACAGCAGCGTCAGCGGCGTGTTGCGCAGCACGTTCACCCACACCGCGCCGAAGACCCGCAGCGGCGCGACGGGGGAGACCCGGCAGGCGGCCACCAGGATCCCGGCGACCAGCGCCAACACCGCCGCGACCGCCGTGAGTTCGATGGTGCCGACGAAGCCGTCCCAGTACGTGCCCCAGTTGTCGGTCAGCACGTTCATCGTCGGCGGCCCCCCGCGAATCCGTCGTCCCGCATGCGTCCGCGTCCCCTTCCTGTGCCGATGAGCATGCCGATGAGCGGAAGCCGCCCGCCCGCGGTCGCCGCCCGCCTAGTAGCGGTCGACGGCGGGCGGCTCCGGCGCCGGGACCCCCGACAGCCCGAGCGTCGCGTCGTAGGCCCGCCGCCAGTCGCCGTTCGCCTGATGGCGCTCGATCGCGTCGTCGACCGCCAACCGGAACGCGCGGTCGTCCCGGGGCACCCCGATGCCGTACGGCTCCCGGGAGAACGGCCGACCGGCGATCCTCAACTGGTCCGGTACCTTGGCCGCGTAGCCCATGAGGATCGTGTCGTCGGTGCTGACCGCGTCGACCTGATAGCTGATCAGGTTGTCGACGCACACCGAGTAGCTGTCGTAGCCGACGAGCCTCACCTGGGGAAAGTCGTGCTGCAACCGCTGGTACGGCGTCGAACCGGCCACCGAGCAGACCTTCTTGCCCGCCAGGTCGTCCGGCCCCGCGATGTCCGTGTCGCCCGCGCGGACCAGCAGCGACTGCCCGGCCATGTAGTACGGGCCCGCGAATCCGACGGACTTCTTGCGGTTGTCGTTGATGGTGTACGTGCCCGCGTAGTAGTCGACCTGGCCGTTCTGCAGAGCCGTCTCGCGGTTCGCCGACGCGATCGTCTTGAACTCGATGCGGTCCGGGCCGAATCCCAGGTCCGCCGCGATCATCTTGGCGATCTCGACGTCGAAGCCGGAGTATCGGCCGTTCGCCGGGTTCTGCTGCGCCACATAGGGCTGGTCCGCCTTGGTTCCGACGACCAGCCGTCCGCGGTTGTGCGCGGCCCGCCACGTCGGCGAATCCGCCACGTCCGCCGCCGCGTTCACCGCGTACGCCGGCAGTTCGCGCTGGTTCGGGCCCTTCGGCGGCGGAGTGCCCTCCCGCCCGCAGGCCGCCGCCACCGCCAGCACGGCGAGCACCACCGCCGCGACCACCCGCCGCGGAACGCGTGCGGAACGGGCGGCACCCCGTGCCGTGTGACGCCGTTCCGAGCCGTGCCTGTGCGCCCGCATCAGTGCTGCAGGATCTTGGACAGGAAGTCACGCGCGCGCTCGCTCCGGGGCGCGTCGAAGAACTCCGCGGGCGAGCGGACCTCCACGATCTGCCCGTCGGCCATGAACACCACCCGGTTCGCCGCGGACCGCGCGAAGCCCATCTCATGCGTGACGACGATCATCGTCATGCCGTCGGCGGCCAGGCCGCGCATGACCTCCAGCACCTCGTTGATCATCTCGGGGTCGAGCGCCGACGTCGGCTCGTCGAACAACATCACCTTCGGATCCATCGCCAGCGACCGCGCGATCGCCACCCGCTGCTGCTGGCCGCCCGACAACTGCCCCGGGAACTTCCCGGCCTGGTCCGCGAGCCCGACCCGGTCGAGCAGCGCGCGGGCGCGCTCCTCCGCCTCCGCGCGCCCCCACCCGCGCACCTTGACCGGGGCGAGCGTGACGTTGTCGAGCACCGTCTTGTGGGCGAACAGGTTGAACGACTGGAACACCATGCCGACTTCGGCGCGCAACCGGGCCAACGCGCGCCCCTCGGCGGGCAGCGGCTCCCCGTCGACCGTGATCGTGCCCGACTCGATGGTCTCCAGCCGATTGATCGTGCGGCACAGCGTGGACTTGCCGGACCCGGACGGGCCGATCAGCACCACGACCTCGTTGCGGGCCACCGTCAGGTCGATGTCCCGCAGCACGTGCAGGGCACCGAAGTACTTGTTGACGCCGGCCAGGACGACCAGCGGATCCCCCGGCGACACGGAAGGCCCCGGGGACGTCGGTGCGGTGCGGGCGTCGGTCACGTCCGCAACCCTGCCCGGCCCGGTCGGCGGGCGGCGGCCCCGCGAGTGACGGGCACTCGTACGATGGACACCGGTTACCCGTTCGGCGCAGCGCGTGCTGCGCCGAACGAGTGATGCGGGGTCGCGCGGCCGGGGACGCCGGTACGCCCGTCCGGATCGCGCGCCCGTCCCGGCGACGAGCGCCCGGCACCCCCGCCGGGTCCGGCAGACTGTCCCTCGTGCCCGAAGCGACTCCCAAAGCGACCCCCGAAGCGACCCCAGAGACCCCAGCGGCCGCGGCGCCCCGAACAGCCGCGGCGACCGGAGTGAACGCCGTGACCGGAACCGTCCTCGTCCTCGGCGGACGCAGCGAGATCGGCACGGCCGTCGCCGTGCGCCTCGCCCGCCGCGGCGCCCGCCGCGTGATCCTCGCCGCCCGCCGCAGCGGCGACCTCGACGCACAGGAAGCCGAAGTCCGCGCGGCCGGCGCCGACGTCATCCGCGAGGAGTTCGACGCCGACGACGTCGACGGGCACCGCCCGTTCCTCGACCGCGTCGCCGCCGAACACGGCCCGCTCGACATCGTCGTCACCGCGTTCGGCATCCTCGGCGACCAGCAGCGCGCCGAAAACGACGCCGGCCACGCCCTCGCCGTCGTGCACACCGACTACGTCGCGCACGTCAGCATCCTCACGCACCTCGCGACGCTGCTCCGCGCGCAGGGCCGGGGCCGCCTCGTCGTCTTCTCGTCCGTCGCCGGCGTCCGCGTCCGCCGCGCCAACTACGTCTACGGATCGGCCAAGGCCGGGCTCGACGGCTTCGCGAGCGGCCTCGCCGACGCCCTCGCCGGCAGCGGCGTCCACCTCCTGCTGGTCCGGCCCGGGTTCGTGATCGGCCGCATGACCGAGGGCATGAAGCCCGCGCCGCTGTCCAGCACCCCCGACCAGGTCGCCGACGCGACCGTCAAGGCCCTCCTGCGCGGGAAGGGCGAGGTGTGGGTGCCCGGCACCCTGCGCCCCGTCTTCGCGGGAATGCGGTTCATGCCCCGCCCGTTGTGGCGACGGCTGCCGCGCTGAGACCCGCTCGGGCGCAGACCGCGCCCCGAGCCACACGCCGGGGGACACCCGGCCCCGGAGCCGCGGTGACCTCATCCGCGGCCCGGGAACAGAGGAACCGAGCGAGAGGGGAATCCGGCATGGCCGACGGACATTTCGACGTGGTGGTCCTGGGGGCGGGACCGGGCGGCTACGTCGCGGCGATCCGCGCGGCGCAGTTGGGGCTGCGCACCGCGATCGTGGAGGAGAAGTACTGGGGCGGCGTCTGCCTCAACGTCGGCTGCATCCCGTCCAAGGCCCTGCTCCGCAGCGCCGAGCTCGCCCACCTCGTGACGCACGAGGCCAAGAGCTTCGGCATCGACATCCAGGGGCCGATCGGCCTCAACTACGGCGAGGCGCACGCCCGCAGCCGCCGCGTCGCGGACGGCCGGGTCAAGGGCGTCCACTACCTGATGAAGAAGAACGCCATCACGCAGTACGCCGGGATCGGCACCTTCGTCGACGCCAACACCCTCCAGGTCGCTGGCTCCGACGGCTCGGCCTCCCGCGTCACCTTCGACAACTGTGTCATCGCGGTCGGCGCCACCACGCGGCTGCTTCCCGGCACGCGACTCAGCGAGCGCGTCCGCACGTACGAGGAGCAGATCCTCGCCGACAAGCTCCCCACCAGCATCGTCATCGTCGGCGCGGGCGCCATCGGCGTCGAGTTCGCGTACATCATGAACAGCTTCGGCGTCGCGGTCACCGTCGTGGAGTTCCTGGACCGCGTCGTCCCCCTCGAAGACGAAGAGGTCTCCGCCGAACTCGCCCGCCGCTACCGCAAGCTCGGCATCAACGTCCTCACGTCGACCCGCGTCGAGTCGATCGCCGAGGACGCCGACGGCGTCACGGTCACCGTCGCCGGCAAGGACGGCGCGCGCCAGGAGCTGCGCGCCGACCAGGTCCTCCAGGCCATCGGCTTCCAGCCGCGCGTCACCGGCTACGGCCTGGAGAACACCGGCGTCCGCCTCACCGACCGCGGCGCGATCGACATCGACGACTACTGCCGTACCAGCGCGCCGCACATCTACGCGATCGGCGACGTCACCGCCAAACTGATGCTCGCCCACACCGCGGAGTCCATGGGCGTCGTCGCCGCCGAGACCATCGCCGGCGCCGAGACCATGCCCATCGAGTACGTCATGGTGCCGCGCGCGACCTACTGCCAGCCGCAGATCGCCAGCTTCGGCCTCACCGAGGCCCAGGCGCGCGAACAGGGGTACGACGTGCAGGTCGCCAAGTTCCCGTTCACCGCCAACGGCAAGGCGCACGGCCTCGGCGAGCCGGTCGGCTTCGTCAAGATCCTCAGCGACGCCAAATACGGCGAGCTCCTCGGCGCCCACATCATCGGCCCCGAGGCAACCGAGCTGCTGCCCGAGCTGACGCTGGCGCAGCAGTGGGACCTCACCGTCCACGAGATCGCCCGCAACGTGCACGCCCACCCGACGCTGGGCGAGGCGGTCAAGGAGGCCGTCCACGGCCTCGCCGGCCACATGATCAACATGTAGCCGCGGCCCGGCTCCGCAATACAGCCGCCGGTGGTACGGAACTCCCGTACGACCGGCGGCTGTTCGGGTGTCGGGCAGGCTACTTCGCGGCGACGGTCACGTCGTCGAGCGTGACCAGGGCCTGCGGGATGCCGTCGCCGGAGCCGTCCCACACACCGTCGGCGGCGATGTCGAGCAGCACGTCCATGCCCGAGGTGATCGTGCCGAACGGCGTGTAGGCCGGCGGCAGGGGGCTGTCCTTGTAGACCAGGAAGAACTGGCTTCCGTTGGTGTTCGGGCCCGAGTTCGCCATCGCGACGGTGCCGGCCTTGTACGTCGCGCCGGCCAGGTTCTCGTCGGTGAACTTGTAGCCGGGCCCGCCGGTTCCGCGTCCCGTCGGGTCGCCGCACTGCAGGACGAAGATGCCTTCGGTCGTCAGGCGGTGGCACGGCGTGTGGTCGAAGTAGTCCTTGCCGGCCAGGAACGCGAACGAGTTGACGGTGGTCGGGGCCTTCGCGGCGTCGAGGCGCACGGCGATCGTGCCGCAGCTCGTCTTGAGCGTCATCTCGTACGACGCGCTCTTGTCGATCGTCATCGGCGGCGCGGACGGGAACGTCAGGGGCTTCGGCGGCCCTGGCTCCGGCGAGCACTTCCCGTCACCCTGCACAGCGGGGGACGACGTCTCCGTCGCCGGGTCCGTCGCCGGGTCCGTCGGCGGGTCCGACGACGGGGAGGACGGCGCGGGGTCGGTCGGGTCCGCGGCGGCGGCCGGCGGCGGAGACGGAATGGGGCTGTCGCTCGCCACCGCGCTGCCGCTCGCCTGCGACGACTTGTCATCGTCGTCGTCCGACGTGACGAACCAGATGCCCGCCCCGACGACCGCGAGCGCGACGATCGACGCGACGACCCCGATGACGACCTTGCGGTCGCCTCCGCCCGCACGCCGGGAGCCGCGGGGTCGGCCGGGACCGTTCCCCGGGCCCGGCGGGTACGCCGGGGGAGGCGGCGGCCCGCCCGGTCCCGGAACGGGCGGAACCCCCTGCGGTGGCCGGCCGTGCGGAGGCTCCCATTCCGGCTGTTGCCCGGCCCACCGCTGCTGGTCGTTCACGCACGCCCTCCCAAGTCCCGACGACCGCGGCGAACACCCTCGCGCGGAGCGGGGGCCGACGGCCGGTTGCGGGTGAGCCTAGTGGCGGTGACCGAGAAGGTACGCCGCGTTCTCGCCAGGGACCGGACACGACCGGGCCCGGCGCCCGGCAGACCCGGCATCGCACCGTGCCGCCCGAGAGCGGGCGAACCGTCGACCCGCCGTGCAGCGACCACGTCCCGGATGCGGCGCGGGGGCCGAGGCACCGAAGTGCCCCGGCCCCCGCGCACGGCCGTGCCGCGCCCCGGTCAGGCGGAGTCGGAGGAGTGGCCCGGGAACACCTTCGCGGACGGGTCGACCACCGTCATCGCGTTGTTGACCGCCGTGGCCGCCTCGCCGAAGCCGGTGGCGATGAGCTTGACCTTGCCGTCGTAGTCGGCGATGTCGCCCGCCGCGAACACGCGCTCGAAATTCGTGCGCATCGTCGAGTCGACCAGGATGTGCCGTTTGCGCTGCTCCAGGCCCCAGCGGCTCATCGGGCCGAGATCCGCCACGAACCCCAACGCCGCGACCACCGCCTGCGTCGGGACGGTGCGCACCGCGCCGTCCAGCTTGGCGACGATGTCCGCGCCCTCCACCCGGCCGTTGCCGTGCAGCTTGGCGACCTCGGCGGAGGTGATGACCTCCACGCGCGACGCCAGCACCTTCTGCACGGTGTGCTCGTGCGCGCGGAACTTGTCGCGCCGGTGCACCAGCGTCACCGACTTCGCCAGCGGTTCCAGGCTCATCGCCCAGTCGAACGCCGAGTCGCCGCCGCCGACGATCAGCACGTCCAGGTCCGCGAGTTCCGCCAGGCGCGGGACGAAGAACATCACGCCGTCGCCGGTGAACGCGTCCGCGGCGGGCAGCGGACGCGGGCTGAACGTCCCGATCCCGCCGCTGATCAGCACCACTTTCGCGGTCACCGTGAGCCCGGTGTCACAGGTCACGGTCACCGAGTCGGTGCCGTGATCCAGCTCCTCGGCACGGTGGCCGAGCAGATACAGCGGATCGAACTGCCTGGCCTGCGCGCCGAGCGCGTCGACGAGATCCTGACCCTTGACGGCCGGGAACCCCGCGACGTCGTAGATCATCTTCTCCGGGTACATCGCGGTGATCTGACCGCCGATCTCCGGAAGCGAGTCGACCACCGCGACCCGCAGGCCGCGGAACCCCGCGTAATAAGCGGCGTACAAGCCGGTCGGACCCGCTCCTATGATCAGCAGATCCGTCTCGACCGGCGCCGGAACGCCTGCGGGGTCCACAGGCTGGACGGGCTGAGACACGCGTGCTCCCTCCGTTAAGGGCGTCGTGCGTGGGCGGTCGGCGGCTTGTCCCTCCGCCGACCCGGGGTTCCTGACGGCCGGCCGGCCCTGATCGGCCGACCGCGGAAGCACCGACGACCCTATCGACGGCAGCCGCGGAGCACAGGCATACGTGCCCCTCGTCACAGCCCCAAAAGCCCGGAGCTGCCCGAATACCCACGTGATGTCACGCTTCGCCGCCGACCGCGACCATGGACCGGATGAACCCATACGTGTCATACAGGGACGTCACGGGCGCCCTCACGGCCCCGTGTCGCCGCCCTTGCGGCGCAGATAGCGCTCGAACTCCAGCGCGATCGCCTCACCCGACGCCTCCGGCAGATCCTCCGCGTCCCGCGCCGCCTCCAGCGCCTGCACATACTCGGCGACCTCGGCGTCCTCCGACGCCAACTGGTCCACGCCGAGCTGCCACGCCCGCGCGTCCTCGGTGAGCTCGCCCATCGGGATCGACACGTCCAGGAAGTCCTCGAGCTTGCGCAGCAACGCGAGCGTCGCCTTGGGGGACGGCGCCTGCGACACATAGTGCGGCACCGCGGCCCAGAACGTCAGCGCCGGCATCCCCGCGTGCGCACACGCCTCCTGCAGCACACCGACGATCCCGGTCGGCCCCTCGTACTTGGTCTGCTCCAGCCCCAACCCCCGCGCGACCACGGAGTCGGACGTCATCCCCGTCACCGGAACCGGCCGCGTGTGCGGAGTGTCGCCCAACAGGGCGCCGAGGGTCACCATCGTCTCGACGCCCAGCTCGTGGGCGAACCCCAGCAGCTCGTTGCAGAACGACCGCCACCGCATGTTCGGCTCTATGCCGTGCACCAGCACGATGTCGCGCCGCGGCTCCGGAACCCGCACGACCGCCAGACGCGTCGTCGGCCACGTGATGCGGCGCGTGTCGCCGTCCAGCCACACCGTCGGGCGGTTCACCTGGAAGTCGTAGTAGTCCTCGGCGTCCAACGCGGCGAAGACCTCGCCACCCCAGACCTGGTCGAGGTGCGCGACGGCGGCGGACGCGGCGTCGCCCGCGTCGTTCCACCCCTCGAACGCGGCCACCATGACGGGGTCCACCAGCTCGGGGATGTCGTCGAGCTCGATCAAGCCGGTGCCTCCTTGCCGGCCGCGGCCGGTCAATCGTCGATGCGTACCGTCGTTCCTACCCAGGTCCGTCGTGTCCAGCCTACGGCTTCCGCCGAAAACGATCCGGCCAGGGCGCGGCGACCCCCGGGCAACAAGAACACGGCCCGCGGTGTTCCCCTTGCCCCCCGCGCGCGAGGGCGTACGCGCTCGCCCACCTGGTGGGACGCGCGAAGAGAACCGGGCCCGGCGCGGTTAGGCTGTTCGCGGCCCTACCACGGGCCGGGCCCGCCCCGGGCCGCCAAGCCGACAGCCGTCGCACCCAGGGAGAATCCTGATGACCGCAGCATCCGCGACCCCGCAACAACTCCGCACCGCCCTCGCCACCCGCGTCGTCGTCGCGGACGGCGCCATGGGCACGATGCTGCAGGCACAGGACCCCACCCTCGACGACTTCCAGGGCCACGAAGGCTGCAACGAGATCCTCAACATCTCGCGCCCCGACATCGTGCGGTCCGTCCACGAGGCCTACTTCTCCGTCGGCGTCGACTGCGTCGAGACCAACACCTTCGGAGCCAACCTCGCCAACCTCGGCGAGTACGACATCTCCGACCGCATCTTCGAGCTGTCCGAGGCCGGCGCGCGCATCGCCCGCGACGTCGCCGACGGATTCTCCACCGCCGACCGGCCCCGCTGGGTCCTCGGCTCGATCGGCCCCGGCACCAAACTCCCCAGCCTCGGCCACACCACCTACGCCGCGCTGCGCGACGCGTACCAGGCCAACGCCGCCGGCCTCATCGCCGGAGGCGCCCACGCCCTGCTCGTCGAGACGACGCAGGACCTCCTCCAGACCAAGGCGTCCATCATCGGCGCGCACCGCGCCAACGCCGCCGCCGGCACCGACCTGCCGGTCTTCGTCCAGGTCACCGTCGAGACCACCGGGACGATGCTGCTCGGCTCCGAGATCGGCGCCGCCCTGACCGCCCTCGAACCCCTCGGCGTCGACCTCATCGGCCTCAACTGCGCCACCGGGCCCGCCGAGATGAGCGAACACCTGCGCCACCTCGCCCGCCACGCGCAGATCGGCGTCTCCGCGATGCCCAACGCGGGCCTGCCCGTCCTCACCAAGGACGGCGCGCACTACCCGCTCAGCCCCGAGGAACTCGCCGACGCCCACGACGTGTTCACCCGCGAGTACGGGCTCGCCCTGGTCGGCGGCTGCTGCGGCACCACCCCCGAACACCTGCGGCAGATCGTCGAGCGCGTCCGTGGCCGCGAACTGACGCCGCGCGACGCCCGGCACGAGCCCAGCGCCGCGTCGCTGTACCAGTCCGTGCCCTTCCGGCAGGACACCTCGTACCTCGCCATCGGCGAACGCACCAACGCCAACGGCTCCAAGGCGTTCCGCGAGGCCATGCTCGCCCGCGACTGGGAGAAGTGCCTCGAAATCGCGCGCGACCAGTCCCGCGACGGCGCCCACATGCTCGACCTGTGCGTCGACTACGTGGGCCGCGACGGCGCCGAGGACATGCGCGAACTCGCGACGCGCCTGGCCACCGCCACCACACTCCCGATCGTCCTCGACTCCACCGAGCCCGCCGTCATCCAGGCCGGCCTCGAGGCGCTCGGCGGTCGCGCCGTCGTCAACTCGGTGAACTACGAGGACGGCGACGGCCCCGATTCGCGGTTCGCGCGCATGGCCGCCCTCGCCCAGGAGCACGGCGCCGCCGTCGTCGTCATGGCGATCGACGAGCAGGGCCAGGCGCGCACCGCGGACCGCAAGGCCGCCATCGCCGACCGCACCATCCGCGACCTGCGCGACAACTGGGGTTTCAACGTCTCCGACATCATCGTCGACTGCCTCACCTTCACCATCTGCACCGGCCAGGAGGAGACCCGGCGCGACGGCCTGGAGACCATCGAGGGGATCCGCAGGCTCAAGGAGCTGCACCCCGACGTCCAGACCACCCTGGGCCTGTCCAACATCTCCTTCGGCCTCAACCCGGCCGCGCGCATGGTCCTCAACTCCGTCTTCCTGCACGAATGCGTCGAGGCCGGGCTCGACTCGGCGATCGTGCACGCCTCCAAGATCCTGCCCATGGCGCGGATCCCCGACGAGCAGCGCGACGTCGCGCTCGACGTCGTCTACGACCGCCGCCGCGAGGGGTACGACCCCCTCACCCGCTACCTCGAACTCTTCGACGGCGTCGACACCAAGTCGGTCAAGGCCTCCCGCGCCGAAGAACTGGCCGCGCTCCCGCTCGGGGAGCGGCTCGAACGCCGCATCATCGACGGCGAACGCACCGGCCTCGAAGCCGACCTGGACGAGGCCCTCACCACCCGGCCCGCCCTCGACATCATCAACGACACCCTGCTCGCGGGCATGAAGGTCGTCGGCGAGCTGTTCGGCTCCGGCCAGATGCAGCTGCCGTTCGTGCTGCAGTCGGCCGAGGTGATGAAGACCGCCGTCGCCCACCTCGAACCGCACATGGAGAAGACCGGCGCCGACGGCAAGGGCACCATCGTCCTCGCCACCGTCAAGGGCGACGTCCACGACATCGGCAAGAACCTCGTCGACATCATCCTCAGCAACAACGGCTACAACGTGGTCAACATCGGTATCAAACAGCCGGTCTCGGCCATCCTCGAAGCCGCCGAGGACAACAACGCCGACGTCATCGGCATGTCCGGCCTCCTGGTGAAATCCACCGTCATCATGAAGGAGAACCTGGAGGAGCTGAACCAGCGCGGCCTGGCCACCGGCTACCCCGTCATCCTCGGCGGCGCCGCCCTCACACGCGCCTACGTCGAGGAAGACCTCCACGACCTCTACGCCGGCGAGGTCCGCTACGCCCGCGACGCGTTCGAAGGGCTCCGGCTCATGGACGCGCTCATGGGCGTCAAGCGCGGCGTCCCCGGCGCCGAGCTGCCGCCGCTCAAACGCCGCAGGGTCGCCTCCGCCTCGCTCATCGAGACCGCCCCCGAGGACATGCCCGCCCGCTCCGACATCTCCACCGACAACCCCGTCCCGACCCCGCCGTTCTGGGGCGACCGCGTCGTCAAGGGCATCCAACTCGCCGACTACGCCTCCTGGCTCGACGAGCGCGCCACCTTCATGGGCCAGTGGGGGCTCAAGGCCAGCCGCGGCGGCAGCGGGCCGTCGTACGAGGAACTCGTCGAGACCGAAGGCCGCCCGCGCCTGCGCTACTGGCTCGACAAGCTCGTCACCGAGAACCTCCTCGAAGCCGCCGTCGTCTACGGCTACTTCCCGTGTGTGTCCAAGGGCGACGACCTCATCGTGCTGCACGACGACGGCTCCGAGCGCACCCGCTTCACGTTCCCCCGGCAGCGCCGCGACCGCCACCTGTGCCTCGCCGACTTCTTCCGCCCCGAGGAATCCGGCGAGACGGACGTCGTCGGCTTCCAGGTCGTCACCGTCGGCTCGCGCCTCTCCGGCGCCACCGCGGAGCTGTTCGCCGCCGACGCCTACCGCGATTACCTCGAACTCCACGGCCTGTCCGTGCAGTTGGCCGAAGCTCTCGCCGAATACTGGCACGCCCGCGTCCGCGCCGAGCTGGGCTTCGCCAGCGAGGACCCCGCCGACATCGACGGCATGCTCAAACTGGACTACCGCGGCGCCCGGTTCTCCCTCGGCTACGGCGCCTGCCCCGACCTCGAGGACCGCGCCAAGATCGTCAGCCTGCTCGACCCCTCCCGCATCGGCGTCGACCTCTCCGACGAGTTCCAGCTCCACCCCGAGCAGTCGACCGACGCGATCGTCGTCCACCACCCCGAGGCCACGTACTTCAACGCCCGGTAACCGTACGCACACACCGAGCCCGCACACCGGGCCCGGCACCCTCGGAGGAACCAGCGGCAGTGCTGCCCGACGTCGTCGACCTCCTGCGCTGCCCGCACTGCCAGGCCCGCCTCGCCCCCGACACGGGCCGCGGCGGCCTGCGCTGCGCCGCCGGACGCCACACCTTCGACATCGCCCGCCAGGGGTACGCCGGACTCCTGGCGGGCGACGCCAAAACCGGCACCGCCGACACCCCCGCCATGGTCGCCGCCCGAGACGCCTTCCTCGGAGCCGGCCACTACCACCCCATCGCCGACGCCGTCGCCGCCCACGCCGCCGACACGACCGCCCCCGGCGCCGTCGTCGACGTCGGCGCCGGCACCGGGCACAGCCTCGCCCGCGCCCTCGACGCCGCTCCCTCCCGCGTCGGCCTCGCCCTGGACATCTCCAAGTACGCGCTGCGCCGCGCCGCCAAGGCCCACCCCCGGGCCGGAGCCGCCGCCTGCGACGCCTGGCGGCCCCTCCCGGTACGCGACGGCGCCGCCGCACTCGTCCTCAACGTCTTCGCCCCGCGCAACCCCGCCGAGCTGCGCCGCGTCCTCGACCCCCGCGGCACCCTCGTCGTCGTCACCCCCGCCCCGCGGCACCTCGCCGAACTCCGCGACGCCCTCGGCCTCCTCAACGTCGACACCGACAAGAAGGCCCGCCTGGACGCCGCCCTCGACCCGTACTTCACCCCGCTCGACGCCGCCCACGTCGCCTTCCCGATGGCCCTCGGCCACACCGACGCCGCGACCGTCGTCGCCATGGGCCCCAGCGCCTGGCACACCGACCCCGACGCCGTGCGCGCCACGCTCGCCGCCCTGCCCGCCCCCGTCCACGTCCGCGCCGAGGTCACCGTGTCGCGCTACGCGCCCCGCTGACCCCGAGCGCCGTTGTACGCCGAACGGCCGCCGCGCGAACATCCCGCCCCCACCGCCCGACACCGCGGCGAACACCGCGTCAAAAATCCGCCCGGCCCCGCGACGCGCCGTCCGCGCGCTTGCCGCCAACCACATGGACGCCGCACAATCGAGGGCCCATCACCGGCGAGTCGGCGCGTGAAGGAGGGGATGCGGAGCGACGCCCGGACGCACACCGGAACGGGCCCGGCACACGGATCGGTCCCGACACGGACCGGCCCCGGAACGAAAGGCAGGTGGCCATGACGGCTCTCGAAGCCCACGCCCGCCCCGGCTCAGCCCAGGGCCTCCAGGCCGTGCTGTGCGACATGGACGGGACGCTGGTCGACACGGAGCGCAGCTGGTTCGCCACCGAGGTCTCGGTCATGGCCGATCTCGGATTCCGCCTCGGCCCCGAACACGCCGAACACCTCCTCGGCAGCCCCATGGACCCCGCCGTCGCGTACCTCATCGGCGTCTCCGGCGCCGACATCGCCCCCGAGGAGCTGGAACGCCGCATAAACGTGCGCATGGTCGAGACGCTCAGCAGCGGCGTCGACCTGCGCCCCGGGGCCAAGCGCCTGCTCGCCGAGCTGGACGCCGCACGCGTGCCGATGGCCCTCGTGACCGCCTCATACCGGGCCATCGTCGACGCCGTGCTGCCGTCCCTCGGCGCCCACCACTTCGGCGTCACCGTCGCCGGCGACGAGGTCACCCTGCCCAAGCCCCACCCCGAGCCGTATCTGAAGGCCGCCGCCGCGCTCGGCGTGGCACCGGAGCGCTGCGTGGTCCTGGAGGACTCCCGCACCGGCGTGGCCTCCGGCGAGGCCGCCGGATGCGCCGTGGTCGCCGTCCCCAGCATGACGCCGATCCCCGATGGGCCCCGGCGCACCGTGCGGACGTCACTCGACGACGTCGACCTGGCCTTCCTCCGCCGGGTCGTACGCCGCACGACGGCCGCGCCCTGACCGGAACGCACAGCGGGAGCGACCGGACTCCCGTCCGACCGCTCCCGCTCCCCGTACGTACCCCCGACGGTGTGCTCCGCCCGGCTCACGGGACGACCGCACACGCGGCCCTCCCGGTGCCGGGCATCCCCGTCCGGACCCGGTGCCGACGCTCCCCTACGCCGGCAACCGGCTCCGACGCTCCAACCGCTCCCCGGAGAGCCGCCTCGTGCTCCGGCCCCGTCCCGCCTTGGCGGGCCGAGCGCCTCCACAAGATCCCCCGTGGACCCTGTGACGACAAGGACGACGCGGACGCCGTCCCGGATGCCGAGGCGGCCCCACCGCGGTGGAGCCCCCGTGCACCGACAGTCTCGTGACCACCCGGGCCGAGCGTCGTCAGGGAAATCCCTCGATCTTCCGCACCGGCGCGACACGGGCCCACCCCCGGCCGACGCGTACGGCCGTGCTCCTCCCCAGGTCGCACACCGGCCCCACCACCCTCGTCCGCACGGACGAGACGTCACCCTGAGGGGGGATTCTGCTGGTCACAGCCTCTACCGTGGACCCCGTGACCTCCGCCCACGACGACGCCGCGCAGTCCGGCACGCCCGACGCGGCGGACCCGCACACCCCCTACGCCACGCCGCGCGCCACCCGCCGCGAACGCCTCCGCGACCAGACGCTCGACTGGCTCGACGAACTGCACCGGTCCGACGAGACGGTCCGCCGCAGGCCCGCGGCACACGACATCGTCCTCGTGATCGTCCTCGGCGTCCTCGCCGTCGGCGGCCTGTTCATCGACGACCTCGGCGACACCGAATGGCGCTCCCCGGACGCCCTCGGCGTCGTCCTCGCCGTCCTGTGCGTCGTGCCCCTGCTGTGGCGGTCCAGCCACTCGCTGCGCGTCCTGGTCGCGGTGACCATCCCGTTCCTCGCCCTCGCCGCGAACCACTACAGCGCCACCGGCGCCAGCCTCGGCCAACTCGTCGCGATGTACAGCGCCGCCGTCAGCCGCCCGCGCATCCCCGCGGCGTTCGCGCTCTTCTTCGCCGAGGGCACCACACTCCTGTGGCTCGCCATCGGCCGCCGCGAACTCGGCTTCGTCGACGTCCTGGCCAACCTCGCCGCGCTCTTCGCGGTCTGGGCCTTCGCCCGTAGCGTCGGGTTCCGCCGCGCCTACACCGCCGAACTCGAAACGCGCGCCGACCGGCTCATCCACACCCGCGAGGCCGACACCCGCGCCGCCCTCGCCGAGGAACGCGGACGCATCGCCCGCGAGCTGCACGACGTCGTCGCGCACCACGTCTCCGTCATGACCGTGCAAGCCTCCGCCGCGCAGCGCACCATCGCCCGCAACCCCGACCGCGCCCGCGAGGCGATGGCCGCCGTCGAGCAGACCGGCCGCGCCGCACTCGTCGAAATGCGCCGCCTCGTGGGGATCCTGCGCGGCAACGAGGACGAAGCCGGCGGAACCGTCCAGCTCAGCGAGGGCCACAACGCGCCGCAACCCGGGCTCGACGCGCTCGAAATCCTCGTCCAGCAGGTACGCGAAGCCGGTGTGCCCGTGGAACTGTCCATCGAAGGCGTCCCGAGCGAACTGCCCCCCGGCATCGACCTCGCCGCCTACCGCATCATCCAGGAAGCCCTCACCAACACGCTCAAGCACGCCGGGCCGGCGGGATCGCGCGTCCTGCTGCGCTACCGGCCCGAGGAACTCCTCGTCCGCGTCGCCGACGACGGCCGGGGCGCCGCGGCGAACCTCGACGCGCGCGACGACGGGCGCACCGGGCACGGCCTGCTGGGCATGCGCGAACGCGTCGCCCTCTACGGTGGACGCCTGTACGCCGGGCCCCGCGCCGGCGGCGGCTTCGAAGTCCTCGCCCGGATCCCGCTCACCCCGGGCGACCGCCCGCAGCCGCCCCGGCACCAACCCGCCGCCGCCCGCGACCACAAGGACGGCGACACCGGAAGAACCCCCGGCACCACCGGCGACGCCGACCCCGGCGAACGCACCGACCCCGCAGAACGCGGCCCGGCGAACGACCGCGGCGACCGCACCGACCGACTGGAGCAGAACCCAGCATGACGATCCGCGTGATCCTCGTCGACGACCAGCCCTTGCTGCGCACCGGGTTCCGCATGATCCTCGAGGCCGAGCCGGACATCGCCGTCGTCGGCGAAGCGGCCGACGGCCTCCAGGCGGTCGAACTCGTCCGCACACTGCAGCCGGACGTCGTCCTCATGGACATCCGCATGCCCCGCATGGACGGCGTCGAGGCCACCCGCCGCATCGTCGGCGGGCGCGACGGCGGGCAACCCGCCGCGGGCTCCGCGCGCGTCCTCGTGCTGACCACCTTCGACCTCGACGAATACGTCGTCGAGGCCCTGCGCGCCGGGGCCAGCGGGTTCCTCCTCAAGGACGTTCCCGCCGACGACCTCATCGCCGCCATCCGCGTCATCGCCGACGGCGACGCCCTGCTCGCCCCCAGCATCACCCGCCGCCTCCTCGACATGTACGCCGCGCGCCTGCCCGCCGCCGAGGACCCCACCCCCGACACCCTCGCGATGCTCACCGAACGCGAGGTCGAGGTGCTGCGCCTGGTCGCGCGCGGCATGTCCAACGCCGAGATCGCCGCCGAACTCTTCGTGAGCGAGACCACGGTCAAGACGCACGTCGGGCACGTGCTCACCAAACTCGGGCTGCGCGACCGCGTCCAAGCCGCCGTCTACGCCTACGAAAGCGGCCTCGTCCGCCCGGGGGCCCTGTGAACCGCCCGGCGGCGGCTCACGCCTGCGCCGGGACCACGGGAAGCGGGTAGGGCGGCGGCGTACCGCCGAACTCCGGGCAGACCGCCTGGTGGTCGCACCAGCCGCACAGACGCGTGCGCTGCGGGCGCCACTCACCGGTCCGCGTGGCGTGCCGGATCGCCTCCCACAACGCGCGCAACTTCCGCTCCACGGCGAGGAGATCCGCCTCGTCCGGGTCGTACCACACGATGGTGCCGCTGCCCAGGTACACCAACTGCAGGCGTCGGGGCAGTCGGCCGTGCCGCCGCCACAGCACGAGCGCGTAGAACTTCATCTGGAACAGCGCCTTGTCCTCGAACTGCGGCGAAGGCGCCTTCCCCGTCTTGTAGTCCACCACCCGCAGGTCACCGCCGGGCGCGACATCCAGCCGGTCGATGTACCCGCGCAACGTCAACCCGCCGTCGACGCCCTCCAACTGCGTCTCGACGTACATCTCGCGGCGCGCGGGCTCCAACCGGTTCGGATCCTCCAGCGTGAAGTACCGCTCCACGAGCTTCTCCGCACCCGCCAGCCAATCGGCCAACTCCGCGGGATCCACGCCGCCGTCGCCGTCGTCGAAGAGCGCCGCCAACTCCGGCCGCTTGCCCAGCAATTCGTCCCACGCGGGACGCAGCATCGCCTGCGCCGCGGCGAACGTCCGCCCGCCCTGCGGAAGATCGAACAGCCGCTCCAGCACCGTGTGCACGACCGTCCCGCGCGTCGCGCTCACACTCGGCTTCTCCGGCAGTTTGTCGATCACCCGGAACCGGTACAACAGCGGGCACTGCAGGAAATCGCCCGCCCGCGACGGCGACAACGACACCGCGCGCGAATCGGCCAAGGCACCCCGAACCCCGCCCTCGGCCTCCGCCCCGGCATCGGCGCGGCCCGTCGGGGAAGGATTGGTTCCGGTCGCAGTCATGGCACAGCAGGGTACGGGCAGTCGCGGACAACGACGCACCCGCTCACCGGCCGGACGCCCGCGACGGCGAACACCTGCTCGAACACACCGCGGACGGCGCGATCCCGTCGTCAGCCCCGCGCCGGAGACCGCCGCATCAAGTCCAGGAACGCCCGCTCCACGTCACCGCGCGCGAGCACCCCGTACACGCTCCCATCGGCCTCGACGACCAGGTACTCGCTCGCCGGAGTCGCCCGCAACGCCGTCAGAAGGTCCTCCCCGGCCAGATCCGCCGCGACCCTCATCCCCGGCCGCAGATCCCGCGACAACGGCCCCACCGACACCCACGGGCGCCGCTGCTCCGGGGTCTCCACCACCCGCGCCTCGCGGACCAGGGCGATCGGACGGCCGTCCCCGTCCACCACCACCAGCGCCCGCGCGCCCGCCTCGCCCGCCCGCCGCAACGCCTCCGCCAACGGCAGATCCGCCGCGACCGGAATCGCCCGCCGTGTCAGGGCCCGGGCCCGCAGCGTCGGCAGCCGCTCCCGCAACTGCTCGGCCCGCAACGACTGGATGGCCCCCGTCCACATGAACCCGCCGATCAGCCCGCCGCACACGACCGTGTAGACCCGCACCCACGCCTCGTCGTTCCGCGACCACCACACCGCGCCGAACAACACCGCGACCGCCAGCACGCGGCCCGCCCACGACGCCGCCACCGTCCCCGCCATCGGCCGCCGCGTGATCCCCCACACGCCGGCGCGCAGCATCCGCCCGCCGTCCAACGGCAGCCCCGGCAGCAGGTTGAACGCGGCCACCAGCAGGTTCGACACCGCCATCAGCGCGACCATGCGCCCGGCGAACGAATCCACGTCCAACGCCAGCCCCACGCCCCAGAACGCCCCCGCGAGCACCAGCGACAACACCGGCCCGGCCGCGGCCACCGCGAACTCCCGCCGCGCGGTCTGCGGCTTGTCGATCTCCGAGACCCCGCCCAGGAACTGGATCGTGATCCGGTGCACCGGCAGCCCGAACCGCAACGCCGTGACGGCATGCGCCAGTTCGTGAACCAGAACGGACAGGTAGAGCAACACCGCGAACAGGAACGACACGGCGTACCGCCACCCGTCCAACTGCGGGAACAACCGCTCGAAGGTCGGTGCGAAAAGCAGCGTGATGATCAGCGCGATGACGAACCACGACGACGAGATGTACACGGGAACGCCGAACGGCCGCCCCATCAACAGGCCTCCGCCCGGGGGCGCGGCCGAGCCGGGCGCGGCCTCGGCCGCCGACGCGCCCGAGCCCCCCGCCCCGTCCCGCTGATCGTCCTGACCCTGCGGCCCGCCGGAAACACTCACGTTGTCGATGTTATGCGGTGGGTCACCGGGGCCGAAGATCCCGTGGCCCGACCGCCGTCCCACGCCCGGTACGCTGGTCCGCATGTCCGAACCGACCGGTGCCGCCCGCCGTCGCGGGCCCTTCCAGGTCGGGGACCAAGTGCAGCTGACCGACCCCAAGGGCCGCCACCACACCTTCACCCTCGAAGCGGGCAAGGCCTTCCACACCCACAAGGGTTCGTTCCCCCACGACGAGCTCATCGGCGCCCCCGAGGGCACCGTCGTGCGGTCCTCGGGGAACTTCGACTACCTGGCGCTGCGGCCTCTGCTCCCCGACTTCGTCCTGTCCATGCCCCGCGGAGCCGCGGTGATCTACCCCAAGGACGCGGGGCAGATTCTCGCGATGGCCGACATCTTCGCCGGCGCCCGCGTCGTCGAGGCGGGAGTCGGCTCCGGCGCGCTCAGCACCTTCCTGCTGCGCGCGATCGGCGACCAGGGGCAACTGTCGTCCTACGAACGCCGCCAGGACTTCGCCGACATCGCCCGCAAGAACGTCGAGCGCTACTTCGGCTCCCCGCACCCCGCGTGGAAGCTCACCGTCGGCGACCTGCAGGACAACCTCGTCGAGACGGACGTCGACCGTGTCATCCTCGACATGCTCGCCCCGTGGGAATGCCTCGAAGCCGTGCACAAGGCCCTCGTCCCCGGCGGCCTCGTATGCTGCTACGTCGCCACCACCACGCAACTCGCGCGCACCGTCGAGACGATGCGCGCCATGCGGTGCTTCACCGAGCCGCAGTCGTGGGAGTCCATGGTCCGGACCTGGCACGTCGAGGGCCTCGCGGTGCGCCCCGACCACCGGATGATCGGGCACACAGGATTCCTCGTGACCGCACGCCGCATGGCCGACGGAGTCGAGGCCCCGATGCGCCGGCGCCGCCCCTCGAAGGGCTCCTACGGCGAGGACTACGAAGCCCCCGAGGTCTGACCCGAAACCCCCGCGCGGGGGCGGCAGAAGGCCCACCAGGCCGTTGCCGCCCCCGGATCGCGTCCAGGCCCTTTCACGCCACCTCCGATACGACTAACGTTGCGCACCGTGGCGGACGAACACACCGTGTCAGGTGACGCGCACAACTCTCCGGAACTCCCCGAAAGCGCCGAGGCATCGCCGATATCCGTCGGCGTATCGGCCGCCGGGTCGACGGCTCCCGAGGCCTCGCCCGGAGCGCTCATACGCGTCGGCCCCCCGGCGCAGGGCGCCCGAAAATCCGACGTGAACAACTCCGTCGTGCTCGTCCTCGCGGTGATCATCCTGGCGTTCACCGGCATCAGCGGCGTCTCGATATGGGCTGCCGCGCGCTTCGACGGCGGACGCCCGGGCATCACCGCCCCCGCGGACGGCCACCGCGAGGAGCCGGTCATCGCACCGGCCGCCCGCACCGTGCCGCCGGCCGAGGCGGACCCCATCGGAGCCGGTTCCGCCGGGACGCCCCCCGGGGCGCCCGGCCCCGGACCGGAAGCGCCCGGCGCCGCGGACGGAGCGCGCGACGGCGCGCAGACCGACCGCGGCAGCGACCGCGCCCCCGCCGTCGTCGACTGGTCCGGCGTCCGCTTCCCCATGGAATGCCACGGAATGCCGTACGAAGTCCGCGACGCCCGCCCGCTGGCCGCGGACAACCGGGCCTACGTCGTGGTCGTCCGCTGCGGAGCGGGCTCCGGCACCGCGCCCGACGCGCTCTACACCTACGACGTCCCCGCCGGCGGCGTCCCGACGCTCGCCTCGACGCTCATCGGCGTCGGGGACAACCACCTCGTCAAGTCCGTCGAGGTCCGCGACGGCGCCGTCCACGCGACGCTGCTGGGCTGGAGCACCGACGACATCCCGCGCTGCTGCCCCGACGTCGAGGAAGCACGCGTCTTCGTCCCGTAGCGGCGAACCCCGCACGCAAAACCCCGACCCCTTAGGGGATTTCACCCTATATGTCGGGATTGCACGGTCTTCGTCCCGAAAGCCGCAGGCCCCCAGGGCGGCTCGAACCCTCAGTCCGCGTCCGGCCCGTAGACCTCGGAGCCGTCCGAAACACGCCGCACATGGATGCACTCACCAGGGCATTTGCGTGTGGCGTCGATCACTTCGACCAGCAGCGACGGCGGCACCGGGACGGTCGCCCCCGCCTCCACCCGCAGCTCGTCGTCCTCGCCCTTGACGTACGCCAACCCGTCGATGTCGAGCTCGAACACATCACGGGCGAACTGCACACAAATTCCGTCACCAGTGCAAAGATCCTGGTCGATCCACACCTCAAGAGGCTCATTTTCCGTGGACATCAGGCCTCGCACTTCACCGTTTCACGCACAGAACCGACCAAGAGACCCTACCCCCGGCGGCTTCTTGATGTTGTCCGGTGGGTATCTGCACCACACAACAGTGGGGGCAAACGCAAGGGTGAAGGTCGGACACGCCCGCAGCGTCTTTTGATCAAGGGGTTTCAACCCCTCCTGCCACAGGTAGGGTCGGAGACGTCGCAGCTCCCAGGAGGAGGTGAGGACCGTGGCAGCCCACGACGACGACATGAACCGTGGCGGGAGGCCGGCTCGGGGTACGGACGACCTCATGAGCCAGGTGTCCTTTCTTGAGCAGGAAGTCGCCGTCCTGCGTCGCAAGCTCGCCGACTCGCCGCGTCAGACGAGGATGCTGGAGGAGCGCATTGTCGAGCTCCAGACCAGCCTCGCCGGTCTGACCACACAGAACGAGCGGCTGGTGGCGACGCTCCGCGAGGCCCGCGATCAGATCGTGGCCCTCAAGGAGGAGGTGGACAGGCTCGCGCAGCCACCTTCCGGATTCGGCGTATTCCTGAACGCAATCGATGACGGCACGGCCGACATCTTCACCGGAGGCCGCAAGCTCCGGGTGAACGTCAGCCCCAACCTCGACCTCGAAGACCTCCGGCGTGGCCAGGAGGTCATGCTCAACGAGGCCCTCAACGTGGTCGACGCGATGGAGTTCGAGCGGATCGGCGACGTCGTGATGCTCAAGGAACTCCTCGACGACGGCGAACGCGCGCTGGTCATCGGGCACACCGACGAGGAACGCGTCGTGCGCCTCGCCGAACCGTTGCTCGGCGGCCTGCTCCGGGCCGGGGACTCCCTGCTCCTCGAACCGCGCTCCGGGTACGTGTACGAACGCGTCCCCAAGAGCGAAGTCGAGGAACTGGTCCTCGAAGAAGTGCCGGACATCGACTACACGAAGATCGGCGGTCTGCGCAACCAGATCGAGCTGATCCGCGACGCTGTCGAATTGCCGTACCTCCACCCGGACCTCTTCAAGGAGCACGAACTCCGACCGCCGAAAGGCATCCTGCTCTACGGCCCGCCCGGATGCGGCAAGACGCTCATCGCCAAGGCGGTCGCCAACTCGCTCGCGAAGAAGGTCGCCGAATCCAAGGGAGTCAGCGGCGAGCAGGGCAAGAGCTACTTCCTCAACATCAAGGGCCCCGAACTCCTCAACAAGTACGTCGGCGAGACCGAGCGGCACATCCGCCTGGTCTTCCAGCGGGCCCGCGAGAAGGCCAGCGAGGGCACGCCCGTCATCGTCTTCTTCGACGAGATGGACTCGCTCTTCCGCACCCGTGGCTCGGGCGTCAGCTCGGACGTGGAGAACACCATCGTCCCGCAGCTGCTCTCCGAGATCGACGGAGTGGAGGGCCTGGAGAACGTCATCGTCATCGGCGCCTCCAACCGCGAGGACATGATCGACCCGGCCATCCTGCGGCCCGGACGACTCGACGTGAAGATCAAGATCGAGCGCCCGGACGCCGAGGCCGCGAAGGACATCTTCGCCAAGTACCTCACCGCCAACCTGCCGCTCCACGAGGACGACCTCAAGGAGCACGGCGACGACAAGGCCACCACTGTCGCCAACATGATCCAGCGCGCCGTCGAACGCATGTACTCCGAGAGCGAAGAGAACCGCTTCCTCGAGGTCACCTACGCGAACGGCGACAAGGAAACGCTGTACTTCAAGGACTTCAACTCCGGCGCCATGATCGAGAACATCGTCGGACGCGCCAAGAAGATGGCCATCAAGGAGTTCCTCGAAGCCGGCCGAAAGGGCATCCGCGTCTCCCACCTCCTCGCCGCCTGCGTCGACGAGTTCAAGGAGAACGAAGACCTCCCCAACACCACCAACCCCGACGACTGGGCACGGATCTCCGGCAAGAAGGGCGAGCGGATCGTCTACATCCGCACGCTCGTCACCGGCAAGCAGGGCGCCGACACCGGACGCTCGATCGACACTGTCGCCAACACCGGACAGTACCTGTGACACCAGCCGCCGCGGCCCACAGCACGCTGTGGGTCGCGGCGGCATGTGTACGCAGGGCGGCCCTCCGCCCGCACGAGTCGTGCCGGACCCATCCCGCTCCGGAGCGGGTGGCAATAGGCTCGACACGTGGTCTGACCACTCGGACCACAGGCGGGTCCCGGCGGAACGCCGCCCGCCTGTCCCCACGCCGATTGCATCCCCGGGAGAGACCTGTTGACGACGTGCACCAGCTCCGCAGGCAGGCCCCGCCGGTCCGGTGGGCGAGGGGAATAGTAACAGAGCGTCCTAGAGTGATTGCGATAAGTGGCCAGGGTTTGAACGTCAAGGGGGTCGCATGACCGTCCAGCGCGTGATGGGCATCGAGACCGAATACGGGATTTCCGTGCCGGGGAATCCCGGCGCCAACGCGATGCTGACGTCGTCTCAGGTGGTCAACGCCTACGCCGCGGCGATGCAGCGCGCGCGCCGGGCCCGCTGGGACTTCGAGGAAGAGAATCCGCTGCGCGACGCCCGGGGCTTCGACCTCGCCCGTGAACTCGCCGACGCCAGCCAGCTCACCGATGAGGACGTCGGCCTGGCCAACGTCATCCTCACCAACGGTGCCCGGCTCTACGTCGACCACGCGCACCCCGAATACTCCGCCCCCGAGACGACCAACCCGCGCGACGCCGTGATCTGGGACAAGGCCGGGGAACGCATCATGGCCGAGGCCGCCCGCCGCGCCGGCGAGGTCCCCGGCGGGCAGAGCATCCTGCTCTACAAGAACAACACCGACAACAAGGGCGCGAGCTACGGCTGCCACGAGAACTACCTCATGCAGCGCGGCACGCCCTTCGCCGACATCGTCCGGCACCTCACGCCGTTCTTCGTCTCGCGCCAGGTCGTCTGCGGCGCGGGGCGCGTCGGCATCGGCCAGGACGGGGCCGCGCACGGCTTCCAGATCAGCCAGCGGGCCGACTACTTCGAGGTCGAGGTCGGGCTGGAGACGACGCTCAAGCGCCCCATCATCAACACCCGCGACGAACCGCACGCGGACGCCGAGAAATACCGCCGCCTGCACGTCATCATCGGCGACGCCAACCTCTCCGAGGTCTCGACGTACCTCAAGCTCGGCTCGACCGCGCTGGTGCTGTCGATGATCGAGGACCGGTTCATCACCCACGACCTGACCGTCGACCAGCCGGTCCGCACACTGCACCAGGTCTCCCACGACCCCGGTCTCAAGCAATTGATCACGCTGCGCAGCGGACGCAAGCTCACCGCGATCCAATTGCAGATGGAGTTCCTGGAGCTGGCCCGGAAATACGTCGAGGACCGGTTCGGCACCGATGTCGACGACGTTACGGCCGATGTCCTCACACGCTGGGAATCGGTCCTGACGCGGCTGGAGACCGACCCGATGTCGCTCTCCCGCGAGCTGGACTGGGTCGCGAAACTCCAGATCCTCGAAGGCTACCGGCGCCGCGACAACCTCGATTGGGACGCTCCCCGCCTGCACCTCGTGGACCTGCAGTACGCCGACGTACGGCCCGACAAGGGGCTCTACAACCGCCTGGAGAACCGGTTCGCGCGTATCGCGACCGAGGCGGAGGTCCAGCGCGCCGCGCACCTGCCCCCGGAGGACACCAGGGCGTACTTCCGCGGCCGTTGCCTGGAGCAGTATGCGGATGAAGTCGCCGCGGCCTCCTGGGACTCGGTGATCTTCGACGTACCCGGCCACGACTCGCTGCAGCGGGTGCCCACGCTCGAACCCCTGCGAGGGACGAAGGCGCACGTCAAAGACCTGTTGGACCGCTGTCGTACGGCCGAGGAGCTGGTCGCCGCCCTCACCGGAGGCTAGCCGCGGCCCGGCGGCCCGGCATGTCGGGGCGGCCCGGAGCCCGGTGATCATCCGACGGGGTGAAAACACGCGTTCGCGCGCAGGGGAACGCACTCGCGGATGGGTGAACGTGAGCCGTCCGGGGGAAGAAGCGGGTGGAGGCGCCGGGAAGACCGAACGTGTCTTCGAGGACGCGGGCGGTTCTCCCGGCATCTCACGGCAGCCGGCCGTCCCGTACGGAGGCGCTGGGGCGTTCCCCGGCCCCGGACCCCCAGGCAACCCGCGACGACCAGAATTCCCGTGAGCGGGAACAACCGTCGCCTTACGCTTGTACTGTCTGATGACCCGGCCCTGCGGGGTCGTTCGATCAGGTCCTCGGGCGAGGACGGGACCGTCCCGCTCACCGAATGAAAAGGTGGGGTGATTCACATGGCTACCAAGGACACCGGCGGACAGGCTCGGGCCAATAAGCGCTCGGAAGAAGTCGAAGAGAATTCGACCGAGGCAAATGAAGCGTCTGACCTGCAGGAACGCCAAGAGAAATTGACGGACGACGTCGATTCCGTACTCGATGAAATTGATGAGGTCCTTGAGGAGAATGCCGAGGATTTCGTGCGCGGATTTGTACAAAAGGGTGGGGAATGAGGTAAATGTCCGGTTTGCACCACGAGAAGAAATGCTCTCGGTGCCGGAGAATTCCGGCGACAGATTTATTCGCTGCGAATAAATCGATGAGAGATCGTCTTCGCGGTCATTGTCGCGAATGCCAGGCGGCTGCCTACAAAAAAAGCGCGAGTCGCAGGGATTCACGGTACGGCCGAAAGTGGTGGTGCCCCCCCGGGCACAAACGGTGCCCGGGGTGCCGCCTCGTCAAGCCGCCTTCGGAATGGCACGTGCACCGGCGCAGCCATGACGGTACGCGGCGCGACGCAAGGCCTGCCGGGCTGGGGACGGGCGGAACGGGCACGTGAAGCGGCAGTACGGCATCACGCGGGAGCGCCACCTGGAAATGGTCGCGGAGCAGGTCGGGCGGTGCGCGATCTGCACCGTGGCCAAGGCCGAACACGTGGATCACGATCACGAAACCGGTAGGGTCCGAGCCGTACTCTGCTTCAACTGCAATGCCGCACTTGGGCACTTCAAGGACCGTCCCGACGCCCTGCGTCGGGCCGCCGCCTACTTGGAAGGGATCGTGTGGAAGCCAACACGCGTGGCACCGGGCGTCTACCGGCTGCCTTCCTGACCCCCGGGTCGTCCTCGTTCACCGAGTTCCTGGACGCGTATCAGCCCGAGCTGCTGCCTTCGCGCCGCGGCGTGCCGGCCACGCCCGTCACGGTGGAGGCGCCGCACGGGACGACCATCGTCGCGGCGACGTTCCCGGGCGGTGTCGTGATGGCCGGTGACCGCCGGGCCACCATGGGCAACCTCATCGCGCAGCGGGACATGGAGAAGGTGTTCCCGGCCGACGAGTACAGCTGTGTGGGCATCGCCGGGACGGCCGGGATCGCCGTCGAGATGGTTCGGCTGTTCCAGGTCGAACTGGAGCATTACGAGAAGATCGAGGGCACCACGATGTCCCTCGAGGGCAAGGCCAATCGGCTGTCGCAGATGATTCGCGGCAACCTCGGCATGGCCATGCAGGGGCTCGCGGTCGTGCCGCTCTACGCGGGCTACGACCTGGACGAGGGCACCGGGCGCATCTACAGCTACGACATCACCGGCGGTCGCAGCGACGAGCACGGGTTCACGTCGGTGGGTTCGGGTTCGCTGTTCGCGCGCGGGGCGTTGAAGAAGCTGTACCGCGACGATCTGTCGGCCGACGAGGCGGTGACGGTCTGCGTCCAGGCGCTGTACGACGCGGCCGATGACGACTCGGCGACCGGTGGGCCGGACCTGTCGCGGAAGATCTATCCGATCGTGACGGTGGTGACGGACGAGGGTCTGAGCCGCTGGAGCGACGAGCAGGTCCGTGCGGTGGTCGAGTCGATCGTCGACGGCCGGCGCATCCGCCCGAACGGCCCGAACGCTCCTTTGAACTGATGGTCGGCGATTTCTTGATCCTCTTCCAGCAAAGGACTCCACGGTGACGACGCCTTTCTATGTGTCGCCGCAGCAAGCCATGGCGGACCGGGCCGACTATGCCCGCAAGGGCATCGCCCGGGGTCGCAGCGTGGTGGTGTTGACGTATGCGGACGGCATTTTGTTCGTGGCGGAGAACCCGTCGCGGGCCCTGCACAAGATGAGTGAGATCTACGACCGCATCGCGTTCGCGGCGGTCGGCAAGTACAACGAGTTCGAGAACCTCCGGATCGGCGGGGTGCGCTACGCCGACATCCGCGGCTACTCGTACGCGCGGCATGACGTGACCGCGCGCGGCCTGGCGAACGTGTACGCGCAGACGCTCGGCACGATCTTCTCCAGCGGTGGGGAGAAGCCGTACGAGGTGGAGCTGATCGTCGCCGAGGTCGGGAGCACTCCGGCCGACGACCAGATCTACCGTCTGACGTACGACGGTTCGATCGCCGACGAGCACCACTACGTGGCGATGGGCGGCAACGCCGATCAGATCACCGAGCAGCTCAAGCGCACGCACCGTGACGGGCTGCCGCTGGACGAGGCGCTGCGGGTGGCCGTGGGTGTGCTCGGGCCGGAGGGCGGCGAGAAGCGCGGGATCACGGCGGCGCAGCTGGAGGTCGCGGTGTTGGACCGGACGCGGTCGCAGAAGCGCAAGTTCAAGCGCATCGTGGGTGCGCAACTCGGGCGGCTGCTGGGTGAGTCGGCCGCGGCGTCGGAGGATTCGGCGTCGGAGCCGGGCGATGGCTCGGCCGCGGGCAAGGGTTCGGCGGAATCCCCGGAGTCGTAGCGGGAGTTCGGTAGCGGACGCCACGGGCGCGCCCCTGACGGGGGCGCGCCCGTCCGTGTTTTCCGGGGTCGGCGCGGCGGGGTGGAAGTGCCGTGTGGCGCGGGGGTGTTCGCCCGGGGTGGTCGGTGACGTGCCGTCAGGCGGCGGGCGGGGGTGGTGCGGTGGAGGCGCGGACGACCAATTCACCGGCGAGGGAGGCGTCGTCGGGACGGTGTCCGTCGAGGAGGTCGAGGAGGGCGCTCATGCCGGTGGCGCCGATGCGGTGGGCGGGCAGGCGCACGGTGGTGAGTTCGGGTTCGACGACGGTCGCGATGAGGAGGTCGTCGAAGCCGGTGACGGAGATGTCCTCGGGAATGCGCAGGCCGCGGGTGCGGGCGGCTTTGTAGGCGCCGGCGGCGAGGACGTCGTCGTCGCAGACGAGTGCGGTGGGCGGGTCGGCGGCGTCGAGCAGGGCGAGCGCGGCGACGGCCGCGTCGTGGACGGTGAACCGGGTGCGGGCGGTGGTGCCGCGGGTGCCGGAGACGCCGTCGAGTGCGGCGCGGTGGGCGTTTTCGCGGGCGGCGAAGGTCCAGGTGTCGATGGTGGGGACGAGGCGGCCGAAGTTCCGGTGGCCGAGGTCGAGCAGGTGGGTGGTGAGGGCGTGCATGCCGGCCGCGACGTCGGCGTTGACGGTGGGCGGCCCGGTACCGGGTTCGCTGTCGAGCATGACGAGCGGGAGGCCGGGGCCCGGGCCGGTGGTGGTGAGGAGTTCGGCGAGGGATTCGTAGGCCATGGAGGACGCGAGGACGCCGTCGAGGGCGGTGTGCGCGGCGGCGAAGGGGCTCGCGAAGGGGGCGCGTTCGGTGCCGGCCTCGACGGGTGAGGGGAAGACGACGACGGAGAAGTCGCGGCGGGCGGCGGCTTCGGCGGCGCCGGTGTGGAGGGCGCCGAAGAACGGGTTGCTGAGTGCCGGGACGACGAGCAGGACCGTGCGTGTGGCGCCGAGGCGCAGTTGGCGCGCGGCCTGGTTGGGGCGGTAGCCGAGTGCGGCGCTGGCCTCGTTGACGGCGCGGACCGTGCGTTCGGAGACGCGGCCGGGCCATTTGCCGGCGTGGACCAGGGACACCGTCGACTGGGAGACGCCGGCGAGTTTGGCGACGTCTCTGGCGGTGGGGCGGCCGGTGGGGTGCCGGGCGGCGGGGTTCGCCGGCGGGCCGGTGGGGGGCACGGTGCGGGCGTTCCCTTCGTGGGGTCCGGGTGGGGGTGGTGCGGTGCCTGGGGCCACTGTAGGCGGGCGGTCGGCGGTGGTGGTGGGGGTCGTCGGGGTTGCCTCCGGCGTGGGGAGGGGTCAGACTGACTGACTAGTCATACGTATGACGTATCGGCGTACCGACACGCGATGAGGGAGAAGGGGCGGCTGCCGGCCCATGCGCATTTACGCGGACCTCTTCCGGGCCCGGTACGCCGCCCGGCTGCTCGGCGGCACGCTTCTCGGGCGTCTGCCCAACGGTATGGCGGCGCTGGCGATCCTGTTGCTCGCGCGGGCCGACGGCGCCGGTTATACGCTCGCCGGGGCACTGTCGGCGTTGTCGGGTCTCGCGACCGCGTTCGGGCAGCCGGTGCTGGGCCGCGTGATGGACCGCCGCGGTCAAACGGGAGTGCTGGTCGGCGGCGCGCTGGTCTCGGCGCTGGGGTACGCGCTGTTCGCGGTCGTGGGGGTCGACCCCGTCGGGGTGGCGGTGGCCGCGGTGCTGGTCGCGGGCTTCGCGACGCCGCCGCTGGAGTCGGGCCTGCGCGCGCTGTGGCCGTCGGTGCTGCGGCCGGACCAGGTGCACGCGGCGTACGCGCTGGACGCGGCGGCGCAGGAGATCCTGTTCACCGCGGGCCCGCTGCTGGTGGTGGCCGTCGCCGCGGTGGTCTCGGCGGAGGCCGCGGTGGTGGCGACGGGGTTGCTGGGTGTCGCAGGGACGCTCGTGGTGGCGTCGAGCCGGCCGTCGCGCACGTGGCGTCCGGTGGAGCATGTCCCGCACTGGGCGGGGCCGTTGCGCTCGTCGGGGCTGCGGGTGCTGCTGGCGTCCCTGACGCTGACGGGGACGGCGCTGGGGGTGCTGAGCGTCGCGTCGGTGGCGTACGCGGACGCACGCGGGTCGGACATGTGGGCCGGGGTGATCATGGCGGCGATGTCGGCGGGGGCGTTCGCGGGCGGCATCGTGCACGGCGTGCGCCCGTGGGTGCGCCCGGCGCGGGCCCGCCTTCCGTGGCTCATGGTCTGCCTGACGGTGTGTTACCTGCCGTTGGCCTGGGCCCCCGGCCCGGCGGTCATGGTGGTGCTGTCGGTGGTGTCGGGGGTCTTCCTCGCGCCGGTCATCGCGTGCACGTTCTCGCTGGTCGACGAACTGGCTCCGGCGGGTACGGTCACCGAGGCGTTCGCGTGGGTCGTGGCGGCGTTCGGGACGGGGGCCGCGGCCGGTACCGCGGTGGCGGGGCTGGCGGGGGAAGCGGGCGGTGTGCGTTGGGCGTTCGCGGTGGCGGCGGCGGGAGCGGCGCTCGGGACGCTGCTGTTGCTCGCCGGACGCCGGGCGCTCGGGCCCGGGATGATCCACTCCACGGGAACGAGCACCCGCGAGTTGTCCCGGAACGGCACGTCAGCGGCGTAATGTTGGTTCATGGACCGCCGAATCTTCGGGCTTGAGAACGAGTACGGCGTCACCTGCACGTTCCGCGGGCAGCGCAGGCTGTCCCCGGACGAGGTGGCGCGGTATTTGTTTCGCAGAGTCGTCTCGTGGGGCCGAAGCAGCAACGTCTTCCTACGCAATGGGGCCAGGCTGTATCTGGACGTGGGCAGCCACCCCGAATACGCAACGCCGGAGTGCGACTCCGTTCCCGAACTGGTCGTGCACGACAAAGCGGGCGAGCGCATCCTCGAGGGCCTGCTCGTGGACGCCGAGCGGCGTCTGCACGAGGAGGGCATCGCCGGCGACGTCTACTTGTTCAAGAACAACACCGACTCCGCGGGGAACTCGTACGGCTGCCACGAGAATTACCTGGTGGCCCGGCACGGGGAGTTCTCGCGGCTGGCGGACATCCTCATCCCGTTCCTGGTGACGCGTCAGATGCTGTGCGGCGCGGGCAAGGTGCTGCAGACGCCGCGCGGCGCGGTGTTCTGTGTGAGCCAGCGCGCCGAGCACATCTGGGAGGGCGTCAGCTCCGCGACGACGCGGTCGCGGCCGATAATCAACACGCGTGACGAGCCGCACGCCGATGCGGAGCGCTACCGGCGGCTGCACGTGATCGTCGGTGACTCGAACATGGCCGAGCCGACGACGATGCTCAAGGTCGGGGCGACCGATCTGGTGCTGCGGATGATCGAGGCCGGCATGGTCATGCGCGATCTGACCCTGGAGAACCCGATCCGGGCGATCCGCGAGGTCAGCCACGACATGACCGGTCAGCGCAAGGTGCGTCTGGCCAACGGCCGGGAGGCCTCCGCGCTGGAGATCCAGTTGGAGTACCTGACGAAGGCGATGGACTTCGCCGACCGCCGGGGCATCCGCACCGGGACCGTGCAGCAGGTGCTGGACCTGTGGGAGCGCACGCTCACCGCGGTGCAGACCGGGAATCTCGACCTGGTCGGCCGGGAGATCGACTGGGTGATCAAATACCAGTTGATCGAGCGGTACCGGGAGAAGCACAACCTGCCGATGGCGTCGCCGAGGGTGGCGCAGATCGATCTCGCGTACCACGACATCCACCGCCGGCGCGGGCTGTACTACCTCATGGAGCGGCGCGGCCAGGTCGAGCGGGTGGGCCAGGACGTGCGGATCTTCGAGGCGAAGTCGGTGCCCCCGCAGACCACCCGGGCCCGGCTGCGCGGCGAGTTCATCAAGAAGGCCCAGGAGCAGCGCCGCGACTTCACGGTCGACTGGGTGCACCTGAAGCTCAACGACCAGGCTCAGCGGACCGTCTTGTGCAAGGACCCGTTCCGGGCGGTCGACGACCGCGTCGAGAAGCTCATCGCGAGCATGTAGGCGTTCGTCGGGCGGGGACCGCAGCGCGGTCCCCGCCCGTGCGGCCGTCGCCAGAGGCCTTTCGGCCTTCACACGATTCCGACTCCGCTTGCCCGTAGAGTGTCCGGGTCTTGTCGGCTCGTGTCAGAGGATTCCCGTGCGCCGTCTTGCTGCGCTCCTGTTGGTTCCCGCCCTCGCCCTCGGCGCTGCGGCGTGTGGTGACGACGACAAGGGCGGGGGGAGTGATCCGTCCCCGTCGGCGTCGTCGACCGCACCCGCCCGGCTCGCGGGGGTGAGCATGACGGGCGCCGCGACGGCCAACCCGGCCTTCGGGCAGGCGCCGGATCTGAAGATCCCGGACGGGGCACCGCCGGCCGGTCTCGGGGTCGAGGTGCTGACCGAGGGCACCGGTGCCGTGGTCGGCGCGGAGGATCTGGTCAACGCCAACTACGAGGGCGTGTCCTGGAGCACCAAGAAGGTGTTCGACAGCTCGTTCGACCGCGGTGAGCCCGCCGAGTTCTACCTGCAGAGCGTCATCAAGGGCTGGACGCAGGGCCTGGCCGGCAAGAAGGTCGGCAGCCGGCTGCTGCTGACGATCCCGGGCGACCTGGGGTACGGCGCCGCGGGCAAGGACCCGGACATCAAGTCGAACGAGACGCTGGTCTTCGCCGTCGACATCGTCGGGACGCGTCCGGCGTACGCGACCGGGACGGCGGTGCCGCCCAACGCCGACCTGCCGACGGTGTTCACCGAGGGCAACAAGGTCGTCAGCATGACGTTCCCGGAGGGCAAGGCCGCGCCGACGGCGCTCACCGTCCAGCCGCTCATCGAGGGCAACGGCGCGGCGGTCGGCGGGACGGACCAGGTCGAGGTCCAGCTCCTCCAGTGGCTGTGGGGTTCGCCGACGATGCTCGGCTCCACGTGGGCCGGGAGCGGGCCGACGGCGCTGCCGCTCGGCCAGGCGGACGGGGCACCGGTGATGGCGTCGCTGACCGAGGCGCTGACGGGGAAGAAGGTCGGCAGCCGCGTCATGGTCGTGATGCCGCCGGACCGCGGCTTCGGGGCCGAGGGCAATCCGACGCAGAACATCCCCGCGAACTCGACGTTCGTGGTCGTGGTCGACATCGTCGGAACGGGTCCGGCCTCGACGTCCTGACCGTTCGCCCGGCGGGGGCGGGCCGCCCGGTGCGGGAATACCGGGCCGGGCGGCGGGGCGTGCCGGGCGCATCGGCGTGTGAGCTGAAAGAGTGTCGGTCGACACTGGTCACGTATCAAGGAGCGGTTCCGCGATGAGCAGCAACGAGAAGCCCGAGATCGACTACCCGGGCGGTCAGCCGCCGGCGGAGCTGGAGATCACGGACATCTGGGAGGGCGACGGCGAGGTGGCCCGCGCCGGCCACACCGTGCTGGCGGACTACGTCGGTGTCGCCTTCTCCACCGGCGAGGAGTTCGACGCGAGCTGGAACCGCGGCGCGCCGCTGGAGTTCGGGCTCGGCAAGGGGCAGGTCATCACGGGCTGGGACGAGGGCATCCAGGGGATGAAGGTGGGTGGTCGGCGCAAGCTGGTGATCCCGCCGCACCTGGCGTACGGCGACCGGAGCCCGTCGCCGAAGATCAAGCCGGGCGAGACGCTCATCTTCGTGGTGGACCTGCGCGGCGTGAGCTGACCCGGGTCCGGGGTTCGTGCATGGGGCGGCGTCCTTGCGGGGGCGCCGCCCCACCGCGTCGTGGAGCGGTGCGTCGCGCAGGGGGCTGCCGCCTCCCCGGGCCGCGGGATGCCGGTGAGCGCGGGGTCGTGGGGCGGCGGGTGTGCGGGTCAGCGCTGCGTGTCGGGTGGGAGCAGCGAGGCCGCGTGGCGGCCCGCGGCGGCCGAGGACAGGAAGTGCGCGTGGTCCTGGTCGAGGCCGCGGCCCATCGTGGACAGCCTCACGGGCGCGGCGCGCAGCGCGGCGTCGAGGCCGTCGGTCGGCACGGTGACGACGTTGTGCCGGGCGCGGAGCGGTGCGGCGTCGGCGGCGAGCCGGGACGCGAGGGGTTCGCCGACGGCCGGCAGGACCACGTCGGCGGGGGCCAGCGCCACGCGGCCGTAGGCGGTCAGGCTGTGGTGCGAGACGCCTTGGTGGCGTTCGCGCGGGTCGGCGTCGGAGATCCGCAGGGCCGCCACGGGTCGGCCGCCGAGGGCCGCGACGGCGTTGACGGCCTCGCCCGCGGCGACGCCGGAGAATCCCCAGCGGGTGTCGGTGCCGAGGTTGCCGGGCCCCTGGGTGACCACGGCGATGTCCGCGCGCAGGATGTGCCGGGCGGCGAGCAGCCCGGTGTGGACGGTCACCGCCTCCAGGTCGCCGCCCATCGCCTGGCCGGTGGTGACCGTGCCGACCAGCCAGTCGGCGTCGCGCAGCGCGGCGACGGTCATCGAGAACCAGGCGGGCAGGGCGCCGCCGTCGGTCATGACGTAGGCGATCCGGGCGCCGGGGCGGGCGGCGCGTACGCCCGCGCAGACCGCGGGCAGGGCCGAGTGCAGGTCGGCGACGACGACGGGCATCGCGTCCAGGTCGTCGGCGTCGCGCAGGACGTCGTGGTGCGGTGAGTCCTGCTCGTCGGCGCCGAGGACGACGGTCTGGAGCGGTGTGTAGCGGCCCTTGACCAGGTGGCCGGGGCCGGCGGGGGCGTCCGCGGGCAGCCGGTCCGGCAGGGCGACGACGAAGGCGTAGCCGCCTGTGCCGAGCCCGAGGGACTGGGCCGTGGTGTTGAGCAGGACGGTGTCGCCGACGTCCGGGCGCCCGACCAACTCGGGGTACGCGAGCGCGCGGACGGGCTCCGCCGCATCTTCCTGACGGACCGTCAACTCCATGGCTCCGCGCCACTCGCGCCGGATGTGGAGGACCGTGCCGCGCCGCCACGTGATCACGGTCGGTGAGGTTAGTGGACGAACGCGCCCCGAGGCGAGCCCTGGGTCCGGGGAGGCCGCCGCGGCCTCCCGAGGTCGTACGCGCGTTCGAGACGGGATCTCCGGGGCGGCGCCCGCGTCGCGGGGTCGGGCGACCGCGGCGTCCGGGCGGCGTCCGCCCGCGTCCGGGCATGTCACCGGGCTTGTCGCCGGGCTTGTCGCCGGGCGGACGCGGAGCGCGCGGACGCGGTACGGTCGGGGCGGAACGCGCGGCGGCTTTCCCCGGCTGGGCCCGGGAGGCGTGCCCGACCGCGCGACACGGGTCAGTGAGCCAAGGGGCGGAACGGATGGCGATCCCCAAGCAGGAGCGGTTGGTGAGCCTGGTCATGTGCCTGCTCGCCGCGCGCCGGTATGTCACGAAGGAGGAGCTGCGGTCCTCGATCGAGTCGTACCGCGTGTGCACCTCCGACGAGGCGTTCGACCGCATGTTCGAGCGGGACAAAGACGACGTGCGCGAGCTCGGCTTCACCATCGAGACCGGTGCGAACGACCCGCTGGTCGAGTCCGCCGACGGCTACCGCATCCGTCCCGAGCACAACGCGCTCCCGCCGATCGACCTCGACCCCGAGGAGGCCGCGGCCCTGGCGCTCGCGGCCGGCGCGTGGCAGCAGTCGTCGCTGTCCGGGGCCGCGACGGGCGCGCTGTACAAGCTCAAGGCGGCGGGTGTCGAGATCGACACCGCGCCGCTCACCTCGGTCGAACCCCGCGTCGCCGCCCGGGAGCCGGCGTTCGGCCCGCTGCTGGAGGCGCTGCGCACGCGGCGTCCCGTGCAGTTCACCTACCGGGGGTCGGGCGCGTCCGAGGCACGCCAGCGCGTCGTCGAGCCGTGGGGCATGAGCTGCTGGCGGGGCCGCTGGTACCTCGTGGGGTGGGCCCGCGACCGCGGCGAGCAGCGCGTGTTCCGGCTGGAGCGCGTGCTCGACAAACCCAAACCGCGCGTGCTGCGTGAGCAGTTGCGCGCACCGGTGCCCGCGAGCGTGGACATCCGCGCGCAGGTCGCCCGCTTCGCCGGCGAGGGCGGTGAGGGCACCGCGCGGATCCGGCTGCGGTCGGGCGCCGGATTCCCGTTGCGCGCGCGGGCGTCCGCGGTGAAGCAGGTCGACGAGGCCTGGGACGAGCTGGAGTTGCCGTACGGACACGGGCTGCACAGCTGGCTCGCGGAGTTCGGCGGCGACGTGGTGGTACTGGACCCGCCCGAGCTGCGCGACGCGGTGGTACGGCAGTTGCGTGCCGCGGCCGGGCTGCCGGTGGACGGCGACGGCGGCCGGACGGAGAGCGACACGAGCGAGGTGCGCGCATGAGCAACGCCCTGGACGACACGCGCCGCCTGCTCTCGCTGGTCGCGTACCTGCGGGAGCGCCCCGGCGCGCGCCTGGACGACGTGGCGCGCGCGTTCGGCCACGACATCGACGCGATCGAGACTGACCTGGGCACGCTGCACATGTGCGGCACCAGTTTCATGGCCGACGACCTCCTCGAACCCCACGTGGACGCCGACGGCCGGGTGTGGCTCGACAACGCCGACGCCCCCGTCCGCCCGGTGCGGCTCGCGCCGCACGAGGCGCTCACGCTCCTCGTCGCGCTGCGCGCGCTCGCGGGCCTGTCGGGGCTGCGCGACCGCGACCGCGAGGCGCTGGGCCGGGTCACCGCCAAGCTGGAGGACGCCGCGGGGGAGGCCGCGCAGGCCGCCGCCCACGTCCGCGTCGAATTCGAGGCCGAGGACTCGTCGTTCGCGACGATGGACCGCGCGATCGCCGAGCAGCGCGCGCTGCGGCTGAGCTACTACGTGCCCCGCCGCGACGAGGTGACCGAGCGGGTCGTCGACCCGGTGCGGCTGCTGCTGGTGGAGGGCCGCCCCTATCTGCTGGCGTGGTGCCGGACCGCGGAGGACCGGCGCCTGTTCCGCCTGGACCGCGTCGTGTCCGCGGAGCTGCTGGACGAGCGCTCGGAGGCGCCGACGGTCGCGCCGTTCGACCCGTCCGAGGGCCTGGTGCAGCCCACCGCCGAGGACGTCGAGGTCGTCCTCGAACTCGGCCCGGGCGGGCGGTGGGTGTGCGAGTACTACCCGTATGACGCGCTTGAGGAACTGCCGGACGGCGGCCTGCGTTTGACGTTGCGTACGCCGGATCCGTCGGTGGTGCGCAGACTCGCGCTGCGGCTCGGTGAACACGGCCGTGTCGTCGCGCCCGCGCAGCTCGCCGACGACATCCGCCGGACCGCCGCCGCCGCGCTCGCGGCCTACGCGACCGCTTGACACGGTCGCGCGGCTGCCCGCGCCACCCCCAGCCCCCGGCAGGGTCGACAATCCGATGAGGCACGCCCCCGGTGGGCGTTCGGGAGGAGTGAGGAGCGGCCCATGGCGATGTTCACGGCACGCTGCCCGGTGTGCGGGCGGGTCGAGTTGAGCGCCGAGCAACTGCGGCTCGTGGTGCGCCCGAGCAAGTCGTTCTACGTATTTCGGTGCCCGAATTGCGATGATTCGGTGCGCCGTCCGGCCGGGGAGAAGATCGTCGAACTCCTGTCGGACGGAGGTGTCGCGTCGATGAAGGTGGCGGGGTGACGTGCGGCGGTCGCCGCACCAGTAGGGTCGGGCCATGCTTCTGTGGGTTCTGCTCGCCCTCGCCCTGCTCCTCGTCGCGGGCGGCCTCGCCGTCCTGGGGCGCCTGGCTTTCCGGCTGGCCGGTGATGTACGTCACCTCGGACGGGCGGTCGGCGACGCGGCCGACCGCATCGGGCGCGCCGCGGAAGACCTCGAAGATGCCCGGTCGGGGCGCTTCTGACCGGTTTGTTCGGGCGGTTGCACCGTGTTCCGGTTGAACGTTGGGCGACGAATGGGTTCTCAAAGCGCCCGGTTTTCGCCACGATTGCGTTGCACCCGCTTAACACGGATCGGCGTACGATCGGACGCATCAACCCCCCGGTTATGAGGTAGCGACTATGTTCGGCAGGCTAGGACCCACCGAGATCATCCTGATCCTGGTCATCGTTGTGCTCCTGTTCGGTGCCAAGAAACTGCCGGACACCGCCCGCGCGCTCGGCCGTTCGATGCGGATCCTCAAGAGCGAGGCCAAGGCGATGAAGACCGACGACGCCACCGCCAACGCGGCGAAGTCGGATGCCGGCACGTCCGAGACGACCGAGACGCCGCGCACGATCCAGGCCGCGCCCGGTGAGGTGTCGCAGGCGCGTCCCGTCGGCGAGCCCGACGCGAACCGCCGCTGACCTCATTGTCCTGGACGACCAGCCCCCGGAGTCGGCCCGCCAAGGTGAGCGAACGCAAAGGGCTCTGGCGCAAGCCGGCCCGCCCGCCCAAGAACGACGAGGGGCGCATGCCCCTCATGGACCACCTGCGCGAACTGCGCAACAGGCTGGTCAAATCGCTGCTGGCGATCCTGCTGGTCACCGTGGTGGCGGCGTTCTACTACAAGGACGTCGCGAAGTTCCTCGTCGACCCGGTCTGCGACCTGAACAACGTCAGCGGCGTCGGGAACAACCGCGAATGCGGGCAGGGTGTGCTCGTCCAGCAGGGCGTGCTCAACCCGTTCTCGATCATGCTGAAGGTGTCGCTCACCACCGGCCTGGTGCTGTCGGCGCCGGTGTGGCTCTACCAGCTGTGGGGCTTTCTCGCGCCCGGCCTGCACAAGCACGAGAAGCGGTACGCGATTTCGTTCGTCGCGCTGGGCACGCCGCTGTTCGCCGCCGGGGCCTGGTTCTCGTACACGATCCTCCCGCACGCGCTCGACGCGCTGCTCGGCTTCACGATCAACGACGCCAACAACCAGATCCAGCTGGACGAGTACCTCGACTTCGTCCTGCGCATGGTCATCGTGTTCGGCCTCGCGTGCGAGCTGCCGCTGATCCTCATCCTGATGAACGTCGCGGGCATCGTCAGCGCACGTCAGATGGTGAGCTGGTGGCGCTGGGTGGTCATGGGCATCTTCGTCTTCGGCGCGGTGGCCACCCCGACCACCGACCCCCTGACGATGTGCCTGCTCTCGATCCCCATCACGGTCCTGTACCTGCTGGCGGTCGCCGTCGCCTGGCTCAACGACAAGCGCCGCGGACGCCACCGCGACGTGACCCTCGGCGGTGACGTGGACGACGACGAGGCCTCGCAGCTCGACCTGACGACGTCGCCCGTCGAGTCCCCGGCCGCCACGCCGGCCCCGCGCGACGGCAACGAGTCCGCGATCCACGCCGACGACATCACCTGAGGAGACGCGCGCTCGGCACGGGGTTCCGCGGGCCGCCCGCCTGGAGAAACGTGATCACATCCGGCGACGCCGCCCGGTAACCTGCTCGGTGAGATGCACCTTGATCCTTGCCGCGGCGGACGCCGCGATCCCCGAGCCCAGAACAGCGCGCGACCGGAGAGCGGGTGGTCCGCATGACGACACCGGACCAGGGGCCCGACCCCGCCGACCAGTCGCCCGCCGAGCGGTACGCCGCCGCTCGCGCCCGCCGGATCGAGGCGAGCACCAGCTTGTACACCTTCCGGGACCACTACGAGTTCGGCCTCGATCCGTTCCAGGAGGAGGCGTGCCGGGCCCTGGAGGCCGGCCGCGGCGTGCTCGTCGCGGCCCCGACCGGCTCGGGCAAGACCGTCGTCGGTGAATTCGCCGTCCACCTCGCCCTCGAACAGGGCCGCAAGTGCTTCTACACGACGCCGATCAAGGCGTTGTCGAACCAGAAGTACACCGACCTCGTCAAACGCCACGGCGCCGCGAAGGTCGGCCTGCTGACCGGCGACAACTCCGTCAACGGGGACGCCCCGATCGTCGTGATGACGACCGAGGTGCTGCGCAACATGCTCTACGCGTCGTCGCGCACCCTCGACGGCCTCGGCTACGTCGTGATGGACGAGGTCCACTACCTGTCGGACCGCTTCCGCGGCGCGGTGTGGGAGGAAGTGATCATCCACCTCCCGCCGTCGGTCACGCTGGTGTCGCTGTCGGCGACCGTCTCCAACGCCGAGGAGTTCGGCGACTGGCTCGGGACCGTCCGCGGCGACACCGAGGTCGTCGTCTCCGAGCACCGCCCGGTGCCGCTGTGGCAGCACGTCATGGCCGGCAACCGCGTCTACGACCTGTTCACCGACGAGAACCACCACGAGGTCAACCCCGACCTGGTCCGGCTGGCCCGGGAGACCAACGAGCGCAGCGGACGGCCGTACGACCGCTACCGCAAGTCCCGGGGCCGCGACGAGAACACGCGCGCCCGCCGGGTGTGGACCCCGAGCCGCGTCGACGTCATCGAGAAGCTGGACGCGCAGGGCCTGCTGCCCGCGATCACGTTCATCTTCAGCCGCGCTGGATGCGCCGCGGCGGTGCAGCAGTGCCTGCACGCGGGGCTGCGGCTCAACACCAACGCCGAGCGCGCCCAGGTCAGATCGCTCGTCGAGACCCGCACCGGGCACATCCCGGACGAAGACCTGCGCGTGCTGGGCTACTTCGAGTGGCTGGAGGGGTTGCAGCGCGGCATCGCGGCCCATCACGCGGGCATGCTGCCGACGTTCAAGGAAGTCGTCGAGGAACTGTTCGTGCGCGGCCTGGTCAAGGCGGTGTTCGCGACCGAGACGCTCGCCCTCGGCATCAACATGCCGGCGCGCTCGGTCGTGCTGGAGAAGCTCGTCAAATGGAACGGCGAGACCCACGCCGACCTGACGGCGGGCGAGTACACGCAGCTCACGGGCCGCGCGGGGCGCCGCGGGATCGACGTCGAGGGCCACGCGGTGGTGCTCTGGCACCAGGGCTTCGACCCCAAGCACCTGGCCGGGCTGGCCGGGACGCGGACCTATCCGCTGCGGTCGTCGTTCAAGCCGTCGTACAACATGGCCGTCAACCTCGTCGGCCAGGTCGGACGCCACCGCTCCCGCGAACTGCTGGAGACGTCCTTCGCGCAGTTCCAGGCCGACCGCTCGGTGGTGGGCATCGCCCGGCAGGTGCGGCGCAACGAGGAGGGCTTGGAGGGCTACCACGAGGCGATGACCTGCCACCTCGGGGACTTCGAGGAGTACGGCGCGCTGCGCCGGGCGCTGAAGGACCGCGAGACGAAGCTCGCCCGCGAAGGCGTCGCGCAGCGGCGGGCGGCGGCTGCGGCGTCGCTGGAGAAGCTGCGGCCGGGCGACGTGATCGTCGTCCCCACCGGGAAGTACGCGGGGCTCGCCGTCGTTCTCGATCCGGGCCAGGACGAAGGCCTCGACGGGCCGCGCCCGTTCGTGCTGACCGCGGACCGGCAGGCCCGGCGCCTCGCGTCGATCGACTTCCCCACCCCGGTCACGCCGGTCGAGCGGATGCGGATCCCGCGCTCCTTCAACGCCCGCAGCCCGCAGTCGCGCCGCGACCTGGCGTCCGCGCTGCGGGCGAAGGCCGGCCACATCGAGCCGTCCCGGCCCCGGCGGGGCCGGTCGCAGGCCGCCGACGACCCCGAGATCGCGCGGCTGCGCGCGCAGATCCGGCAGCACCCCTGCCACGGGTGCGACGACCGCGAGGACCACGCGCGGTGGGCCGAGCGCTACTACCGGCTGCGGCGCGACACGGACCAGTTGGAACGGCGCATGAAGGGGCGTACGCACACCATCGCCCGCACCTTCGACCGCGTCTGTGCGATGTTGACCGATCTCGGCTATCTTTCCGGCGACACCGTGACCGACGACGGACGCAGGCTCGCCCGTATTTACGCGGAACTCGACCTGCTGACCGCCGAATGCCTGCGCGAAGGGCTGTGGGAGCATCTGACGCCCGCGGAGCTTGCGGCCTGCGCCTCGGCGCTGGTGTTCGAGGCGCGGATGGCCGACGACGCCCTCGCGCCGAAACTGCCCGGGGGCGCCGCGAAATCGGCGCTGGCCGACATGGTGCGGCTGTGGGGGCACCTGGAGGCCTTGGAGGAGCGCCACCACCTCGACTTCCTGCGCGAGCCGGACCTCGGCTTCGCGTGGACGGCCTACACCTGGGCGTCGGGGCAGCGGTTGGACGCGGTACTCGGCGAATCGGACATGCCCGCGGGCGACTTCGTCCGGTGGATGAAGCAACTTGTCGACGTGCTCGGGCAGATCGCGGACGCCGCCCCCGACGGGGGACAGGTCCGCGCGACGGCCCGCAAGGCCGTGGACGCGGTCCGGCGCGGTGTGGTCGCGTACTCGTCCCTGACCTGACGGGACCGCCGCACGGCGCGGCGGGGAGCGCGCTCGGGACGGCGCGAGGCACGCCGGGGCCGGGCACCGGGCGGTCACCGGCCGGGGCGCCCCGCGGCGTGGGCGGCCCGGTCGTGGCACTCGCCGGGGATCTGCTCGCGTGCGGTGACCGGCTGCGACCGCGTGAGCGGTTCCGCGACGCTCGCCGTCGAAGACGGGCCGGGGAACGGCCCGCGAGCCGCTCGGCTCCGGCGGCTTTTTCGATCATCCGGACACCCGCGCACGCGGCCCGTCGGCCGACCCCGTCCTGTCGCGGCGTCGTCCCGAGGGGTCGGCGCTTCGCCTGCCGAGCCGGCCGGCCCACGCTGTCGCGGCGCTTCCCGCGGGGCCGCCACCACACCGGCCCACACCGCGCCCGAGAGCCCCGAACGGGCGGGCGGCGCCCGCCGGGTCGGTGTGTGCGGTGGCGGGACCCGTCGGGTGCGGCTCAACCGCGGCAGATGGTCACTCTGGAGTTCTTGAGGTGTCCCGGGGCGTCGCAGGCGGGGAGCGGGACGCCTCGTCCGTTCGGGCCCGCGGCGCTGTTCGGCACGGTGATCTTGACCTGGTCGCAGCGCGGCCTTCCCGAGTTGCCGGCTTGCTTGCCCGTGCACTCCACGCGCGCCTGGCCGTTGTCGACGACGACGCGCGTCGGCTCGACGATGATCGTCGGCCGGGTGGAGGGCTTGGGGGGCCGCGGCGCCCGCGTGGTGGGCGGCGGCGTCCTGGGCTTCGTGGTGGCGGGCGGTGATGGGGACGGCTTGGGCGGCGTGGGCGTCGGCTTCGGCGGCGTCGGCGTCGGAGGGGCGGGCTTCGGAGGCGGAGGCGGAGGCGGGGTCGGCGCCGGGGGCGGCGGAGGAGCGGCGGGCGGAGGCGGCGGGGGCGGTTCGGGAGCCGGGGGAGGCGGCGGAGCCGGGGCGGGGGCCGCGGCGGGCGGCGGCGCGGGTTCCCCGTCCTTCTGGGGCTGCTGGGCCATGAAAGCCCACGCGAGGGCCGCGAGGGCCACGACCAGGACGCCGGCGACCGCCGACGCCCTGACCGCGGTACGGCTCTTTCCGGCCGCTCCCTGTGCTCCTCCCCCTCCCGACGAGCCCGAGCCCGACGAGCCCGCACCCGACCCGGCGGCGCCCGTGGCGCCGCCGGCGAGCACGCCGACCGCGGTCGTCGCGCTCGCCGCACCGATGTAGGTCAGTGCCACGGCACCGAGCAGGCCTTCGGCGACCACGCGCATGTGCGTGCTCACGCCCGCCAGTTCGAGGCACGCGGCCCGGCACCGGTCGCAGCCGTCGAGGTGCGTCCGGACGTTCTCCTCGGCCCGGACGCCGAGTCGCTGCCGGACGTAGGCGCCGTAGTGCTCGGCGTACGGTCGGCACTCCTCCGCGAGCCCGTTCTCGACGTAGACCTTCAGATAGGCGTCCCGGAGGCCGTCGCGCGCGCGTTCCTTGAGCTTCGACAGCGCGTTGGGGCTGACCCCCAGGCGCGGCGCGACGCGCTCGCGGGGCTCGCGTTCGACCTCGGTGTACCAGAGCACGGCCTGCCAGCGCTCCGGGAGTTCCTTGAACGCCTGGGCGGCCATCCGCCGGTCGTCCGCGGCGACCGCGGGGTCGTCCGGCTCGCCGCCCGGCCGCGGCTCGTAGGACGCGACGTCGTCGGTGAGCAGGACCCGCCGCTCGTTGCGCGTCCAGTCGCCCGCCACGTGCCGGGTCGTGGTGAGCAGGTAGGGGCGGCAGGCCTCGCGCGGCCCGTGCCCGGAGCGCAGCGCGCGCAGCGTGCGGGTGAAGGTCTCGGCGACGAGGTCGTCGGCGTTCTCGCGGGTCCGGGTGCAGAGGCGGGCGAGGCGGCGCACCGCGTCGACGTGGCGCTGGTAGAGCACTTCGTAGGCGGCGTCGTCGCCCTCGCGCACCCGGTCGGCGAGATAGGCGTCGGACGGGCCGTCGTCGGCCGGTGCCGCGGACGCGTGTTCGGGGGCGTCGCCGTCCGGCCGGAGGGGGGCCGCGACGGCACCGGGCGCTGCGGTGTCGGGCGCCCCGGCACCGGGCGGCTCGGCCCCGGCCGGCCGATCCGCGCCGGGTTCGTCCGCGCGCGGGCCGGGGAAGGGGCTGCGGCGATGGTGCGCGGTGCGTTGTCCGGGCAGGACGGCGGCCGGCGGCTCGCCGGCGCGTTCCTGTCCGGGAATCCAGGCGGACTCGCCGCTGCCCGCGGAGCCGCCCTGGGGGTCGGCGGGCCGGTCCGGCGATTGTCCGTCCGAGCCGGAGGCCGACGGGTCGTCCTCGGGTGGCACCCATGACTCCCTTGCGCGGTGATCGTCGCCTCTGTCGTCAGCATCGTGGCGAGCACCGCCGCATCTGTCCAGGCAGCGAACAGGCGTACGCCGTCCGGGAAGTGCGCTCCGGCGTGCGAGTGCGACACGAGGCGCGTGTAATCATGCCGCGCGCCGGGTGCTTGTGTGGCCGAAATGCGGTCACACAGTGTCGTGGACCGCCGCCCGCCCGGTGCTGCGCAGGCGGGCCGAGGCATGCGGGCGGGTCCGCCGGGGCGGTCTCCCGGCGTTCCGCGGTGGGGTGCGGAGGTTCGGTGGTGGATCGCGGAACGGATGGGACAAAGGGAGGAGTTGGTGCCGTACACGCTCAACTCCCGTGGGACGTCGCGGGCTTCGCCACCAGGTGGCGGAGACGGCGCGTCGGCGCCGGGGCGTCGCCCGGCGTTCCGCGCAGTCGCGCGTGTACGGGGATGGAGCAGGAACAGAGCCGGAAGGGCCGGGCTGTTCGGTCCGGAAAGAAGGGGTCACACTCGGTATTCATGCTTGGCAGGACCGGGGTGTGCCGCGGCAGTGACGCGACAATTGCCATGCTTTTGGTGTGACGCGCATCACATTGGCGTCACGCGCCCGGCGCACGCCCGAGGTGACACTTTCGGGTCGATGGTCCCGTCGGCCCGTAACCGCCCGGTTAGCGGTCGTCGGCGAGTACCGCGAGAAGGCGCTGCACCGACCCGCCCAGACCCCAGCGCTCGGCCAGCGCGGCCAGCCGCTCGGGGTCGCGCGGCGTGCGCGGCAGCGCGGCGGACAGGTCGCCGGGGACGGCGACGTCCCGGACGACGTTCACCACACCCGGCGCGACATCCAGGTAATCGGCGGCGGCGAGCAGATTGCGGCGCCGCGATGGCGTCAGGGACGACGCGGGGTCCTCGGCGGCGCGCCGCACCCCGGCCAGGTCGCCGAACTCGTTGACGAGCTGAGCGGCGGTCTTCTCGCCGATGCCCTTCACGCCCGGCAGGCCGTCGCTGGTGTCGCCGCGCAGGGTGGCGAAGTCCGCGTACGAGGCGGCGGGCACGCCGTACCGGGCCAGCACCGCGGCGTCGTCGATCGTGTCGACCACGCCGACGCCCTTGACCGGGTACAGCACCCGCACGCCGCGGGCGTCGTCGACCAGTTGGAACAGGTCGCGGTCGCCGGTGACGATGTCGACGGGCGTCGTCGCCGCCGTCGTGAGCGTGCCGATCACGTCGTCCGCCTCGAAGCCGGGCGAACCCACGCGGGCGATCCCGAAGGCCGCCAGCACCTCGGCGATCACCGGCACCTGCGGCGACAGGGTGTCCGGCACCTCCTCCTCGTCGGGGGCCTCGCCCGCCACGAACTCCGCGACGCGGTGGGCCTTGTACGACGGGATCGCGTCCACGCGGAACCGCGGGCGCCAGTCGTCGTCCCAGCACGCCACCAGGGCGTCGGGCCGGTGGTCGGCGACCAGGCGGGCGATGAAGTCCACCAGGCCGCGCACCGCGTTGACGGGGGTGCCGTCGGGCGCCTTCACCGATTCGGGAACGCCGAAGTAGGCACGGAAATACAGGGACGCGGTGTCGAGCAGCATCAGTTGTCCAGGCACGCGCCCTATCGTGCCGCACAGGGGTGTCATCACCCCGCGGTCACGCGGTCTTGTGCGCGTGCGCCGAGGCCGGGGTCAGACGGAGAACTCGTCCAGCACTTCCTGCAAGGTGTCGCGGACGCCGAGGATGTCGATGAGCCCGGTCATGCGCAGCGTCGCGCGCACGTGCCGGTCCGGGGCGGCCAGGCGCAGCCCTCCGCCGCACGCGTGCATCGCCTTGAACGCGTCGATGAGCACCCCCAGCCCGACCGAGTCGCAGAACGTCAGCGCGGTCGCGTCGACCACCACCCGGCGGCAGCCGCCGTCGATCAGATCGATCAGGGTGCGGTGCAGCAACGGGGCGTTGTGCAAATCGAGTTCGCCGTGCAGGTGCACCACGGCGCAGCCGCGCCAGATCGTGACCCCGGTGACGGGGTGTTCCTGACCGAGCATGCCAAGCCGCGCGACCATGGCCTCGACCTTTCCGTGGTCGGGACGGGATTGGGAACCTCACGGCGCCGACTGCATTGTGCGGCATCGCGGGACCCCGGGGACAGGCTTTGCCGCGCACGTCTTGGCCGGGAGCGGGCGATCACATCTGATTCGTCGGGATACGCGGCTTTTCTTCCTCGATTGATCGACGAATTTCCGGGCATGGAAGTCCCCCTGACGGCTGATCAGGCAAACAATGTCACGCGCCGCACACCAGCCGCCACGCCGAGGGGCCGCCGGACCGCCGAAACACGCGATACCGCCTCCCGCACCGGTCCGAAAACGCGAGGCCCGCCGGTTGGGCCGCCTCCGCGCTCGCCCGCCGCGGCCTCGCGGCCGTGTTCCGCGCCACAGCGGAGCCATGCGCGGGCGCGTACGGGGAATGTTCCGATGATCACGCAGCGGCCCGGAAGGCGGACGAATGCACGTGCGAGCCCTCGACCTCATCGCCCGCGTCCTCGACGCCGAAAGTTTCGCCGCATGGCCCGAGCCGTTGCCGGAACCGGAGGCCGTCGACGCGGACTACGCCGAGGAACTGCGCGCCGCCCGCGAGCGCACCGGGCTCGACGAGGCGATCGTGACCGGGGAGGGCCGCATCCACGGACGCCGGGTCGCGGTCGTCGCGTGCGAGTTCGCGTTCCTCGCCGGCTCGATCGGGGTGGCCGCGGCGGAGCGCCTCGTGCGGGCGATCGAACGCGCGACCGCCGAGCGCCTGCCGCTCGTCGCCTCGCCCACCTCGGGTGGCACGCGCATGCAGGAGGGCACCGTCGCCTTCCTCCAGATGGTGAAGATTTCGGCGGCCGTCGCCGCCCACCGTACGGCCGGGCTGCCCTACCTGGTCTACCTGCGCCACCCGACCACCGGCGGCGTCTTCGCCTCATGGGGTTCGCTCGGGCACGTCACCGCCGCGCAGCCGGGCGCGCTCATCGGGTTCCTCGGCCCGCGCGTATTCGAGGCACTCAACGGAGAACCGTTTCCGCCCGGGGTGCAGATCGCCGAGAACCTGTACGAGCACGGGCTCATCGACGCCGTCGTCCCCCCGGAGCAGCTGCGCGACGTCGTGGTCCGGGTCTTCGGCGTGCTCGGCGGAGACGACGACCCGGGCGACGGCAAGCCGACCGCCGACGGCCCGGGGACGCGCGGCCACACCGCCGAGGACCCCGAGGTACCCGACACGCCCGCGTGGGAGGGCGTGCGCCGCTCACGCGACCCCGCACGCCCCGGACTCCGCGCGCTCCTGCGCTCCGGCGCGCATGACGTCACACCCCTGCGGGGCACCGGCGAAGGCGAGAGCGAACCCTCGCTCCGCCTCGCCCTCGCCCGTTTCGGCGGACCCGGCTCATCCGGGGCACCGTGCGTCGTGCTCGGCCAGGACCGCACCCGGCAGAGCGAGTACGGGCCGTTCGGCCCCGCCGGGCTGCGCCAGGCCCGGCGCGGCATGCGGCTCGCCGCCGAACTCGGGCTGCCGCTGGTCACCGTCATCGACACCGCGGGGGCCGCGCTCTCCCGCGAGGCCGAGGAAGGCGGGCTGGCCGGGGAGATCGCCCGCTGCCTCGCGGAACTCGTCGTCCTCCCGGCGCCGACCGTGTGCCTCCTCCTCGGCGAGGGCGCGGGCGGCGGAGCGCTCGCGCTGCTCCCCGCCGACCGCGTCCTCTGCGCCCGGCACGCCTGGCTGTCCCCGCTGCCCCCGGAAGGCGCCTCGGCGATCCTGTTCCGGACGACCGAGCGCGCCGGCGAGATCGCCGAACGCCAGGGAATCCGGGCCGACGAGCTGCGCGCCAACGGCATCGTGGACCGGATCATCCCCGAACTCCCGGACGCCGCGGCCGAACCGGACGCGTTCGTCCGGCGCGTCGCGGCCACCCTCGAATCCGAGATCCGCGCCCTGCGCGGCATGGACGCGGAACACCGCCTCCGTACCCGGCTCGCGCGCTACCGCCGGCTCGGGCTGCCGGAGTGAGGGGCCGGCCGGCCGAGCGGCGTGACGCGTCCTCCGGTGACGGCACCGCAGCCGCGGTGCCGGTCCGGACCGCGGTCCCGCGCCGACCGGCCGTGGCGTCCGAGCGCCGCGGCGAGCGCGTGCCGTCCGCTCAGGAGCCGGGCCGCCGTGTGTACAAAGGCTCGCCGGGCGCCGGCGCGCCCGGGGGGAGCAGGGCCAGGTCGAGCCCCCGGGCCAGGCGGCCCTTCAGCGCGTCCGCGTCGGCGAGGCGTGCGGCGATCCGCCGGGCCGCGGCCACGACCTCGTCCTGGGCGGCGTCTGCGGCCAGGGTGAGCCGCAGATCGGTGTCCGTGCCTTCGGCCAGGTAGGCCGCGCTCACCAGGGGCTCGGTCGCGACGGCGTCGCGCACGAGACCGCGTACCCGCGGGTCCGCGTGCGGGGCGACGTGCTCCCGGCCCTCCGCGAGGGCGCGCAGCGCGGGACCGGTGACCTCGTACGCGACCGGTCCCGCGAGGTCGAGCAGCAGCGTGTCGGCGCCCTCGGAGTAGGCGGCGAGTGCCGCGCGCCGCGCGTCGACCGGTACCGGGCGCGCGTCGGGACGCCAGCGCGCGAGGGCGTCGGTGGAGGTGAACGCCGGCAGTGCCTTGCGCCCACCCGGGCCGGTGATGGTCGGAACGGCCATGTCGCTGGACTTCTCGCGCCGCAGCTCGCCCGGGGCGGTGTCCTCCAGCTCGCCCAGGATCGCGACGACCGGCACCAGCAGCCGCGCGGGCGCGAGCGCGGCCAGAACCTCCCCGACCGCCGCGCCGGACGTGAGAGCCGAGGTGAGGGCGACGTCGGCGGAACCGTCGTCGCCGGAAAAGCCGGGGTCCGGGATGCTCTTGCCGCTGAAGTCCACGGCTCGACCCTAGGCCCTGCCGTGCGGGGCCCGGGTCCGAGCCCTGCGGCCGAAACGCCCGGGCAGACCGCCCGGTGCGCGGGACCCGCGCCACGGGTCCTCAAGCCGTCCCCGCGGGGCGGAGGCACGGGAACTCCCCTCCGCCGATCGGCCGTTGCCGTCCCGCCCACCCTCCCCGCGCCATCGGGGACGGGCGGCACCACGGCCGACGGATTCCGCGCCGAGCGCGGGGGCGACGGCGTCGCGCGCGGTCGTGTGCGTTGCGCGACGCCGCCGGAACCCGTCAGCCGTAGACCGGTCCGGTGAACTTCTCGCCGGGGCCCTTGCCCGGGTCGTCGGGGACCAGCGACGCCTCGCGGAAGGCGAGTTGCAGCGACCGCAGGCCGTCGCGGAGCGGCCCCGCGTGCTGGGAGCCGAGTTCGGGGGCGCCCGCGGTGACCAGGCCGGCCAGGGCGGTGATCAGCTTGCGGGCCTCGTCGAGGTCCTTGTGCTCCTCGCCGTTCTCCGCGAGGCCGAGTTTCACGGCGGACGCGCTCATCAGGTGCACGGCGAGGGTGGTGATCACCTCCATCGCGGAGACGTCGGCGAGGTCGCGGGTCATCGTGTCGACATCGGAGAACGCGTCGGAGGGGTCCCCGGCCGCGGCGGTGCCGTCGTCGGGGTGGGCGCTGTGGGTCATGCGTCCAGTCTCCGGCATGGCCGGGAGCGCCCCGACGCGGGCTGTGGATCCGTGCGGCCCGCCCCGTACGGCCGGCGCGCGGGGCCGTCGCGTACATTGGTCGTCCGCAGCACACCGCCCGGTGTCCGGTTCATCCTGCCGGGTGGTAATGTGGTGTGTCGACCGAGCGGGCAGTGTCGCTTGCAGTGATGTTTCTGCGGTGGCGTGCCCGTGACGCAAGCGGAGGCTCCGTCTCCCACCTGATCGGCCTCGCGGTCGACGGGTCCCGGTCCGGCGCGGATGACCCGACGGGTGGTTCGCGGCACGGTCTCCCTTGGGGGAAGAAACCGTGTCTGTACCGGTGTTATGGAGCCTCGCATGCGTCCCATGCGGGGCTTTTCGCATGTCGGGCCGTGATCGGCCCGCTCATGTGCGAGCGGACTCCGCGTCGGTCTACGGCGAGAAGCACGTGGCCGCGGGACGGAACCGCCGACCACTTCAGGAATCGAGGAGGCCCCATCAGCGCCGAGCCCCGCATCAACGACCGGATTCGCGTCCCCGAGGTGCGACTTGTCGGTCCCAGCGGCGAGCAGGTCGGAATCGTTCCGCTTGCCAAGGCCCTGGAGCTGGCTCAGGAATACGACCTCGACCTGGTCGAGGTCGCGGCCAACGCCAGGCCGCCTGTGTGCAAGCTCATGGACTACGGCAAGTTCAAGTACGAGTCCGCCATGAAGGCACGTGAAGCGCGCAAGAACCAGGCGCACACGGTCATCAAGGAGATGAAGCTCCGGCCGAAGATCGATCCGCACGACTACGAGACCAAGAAGGGTCACGTCGAGCGGTTCCTGAAGCAGGGCGACAAGGTCAAGATCACGATCATGTTCCGTGGTCGCGAGCAGTCCCGCCCCGAGCTGGGATTCCGCCTGTTGAAGCGCCTGTCCGAGGACGTCCAGGAGCTCGGCTTCGTGGAGTCGAGCCCCAAGCAGGACGGCCGCAACATGATCATGGTCCTCGGTCCGCACAAGAAGAAGACCGAAGCCATGGCCGAGGCCCGTGAGGCGCAGGCGGCCCGCAAGGGCGCCCGCCGCGGAGACGAGCCCGTTCCGGCCGAGGCCGAAAGGACCGCTGCGGCTTCCGGGCCCGCCGCGGACGAGCGCTGACCCCCGCTCGAACCGCGAGCAGTAGTTCCACACACATCTGTGCCTGCCTGGCGTGCGACGCCGGGCAGGCACGGCACGACGAGGAGACAGCGGCGACATGCCGAAGAACAAGACGCACAGTGGTGCCAGCAAGCGCTTCAAGATCACCGGCTCCGGCAAGGTGGTCCGTCAGCGCGCCGGTCGCCGCCACCTGCTTGAGCACAAGCCTTCGACGCTGACCCGCCGTCTCGCGGGCACGGTGGAGGCCTCCCCGGCCGACGCCAAGAAGATCAAGAAGCTGCTCGGCAAGTGAGCCATGTGCGCCTGCCCCCGCGAGTCTGACGGCTGCGCGGAGGCGGCGGGCGCCGGTCCCAGTCGTACCCCGGGTCGGGGCCACCACGCCCCGGTCTGAAGCCAAGGAGTTCATCAAGTGGCACGCGTCAAGCGGTCGGTCAACGCCCAGAAGAAGCGCCGCGTCATCCTCGAACGCGCGAGCGGCTACCGCGGTCAGCGGTCGCGCCTGTACCGCAAGGCCAAGGAGCAGGTCACCCACTCCCTGGTCTACAACTACAACGACCGCAAGAAGCGCAAGGGCGACTTCCGGCAGCTGTGGATCCAGCGCATCAACGCCGCCGCCCGCCTGAACGGCATCACGTACAACCGCTTCATCCAGGGGCTCAAGGCCGCCAACGTCGAGATCGACCGCAAGATGCTCGCGGAGCTGGCGGTCAACGACCCCACGGCGTTCGCCGCGCTGGTCGAGGTCGCGCAGAAGGCCCTCCCCGCGGACGTGAACGCGCCGAAGGAAGCCGCCTGACCCCCGTGCTGTGACCACGGTTTCCCGGAGGGCCCGGCGCGACGCGACCGGGCGAGCCCTCCGACGGCAGTGCCGGCACCCGGTCCTCGGGTGAACCCCATGGGCCTCCGCGCCCGTCGCCACGGATTCGGTCCGTGACGCCGCGAGCGGAGGCCCATCGGTCCGTTCGGGCCGGAGTCGCCGACCCATCCGCAGAGCCACGACGAACGGTTGCACGCATGGCGAGCCCCGAGCTGACCTCGACACGCTCACCCCGGGTGACGGTGGCGAGACGGCTCGCCAAACGGAACCACCGGAGCGCCGAGCGCCGGTTCCTCGCCGAGGGTCCGCAGGCGGTGCGCGAGGCCGTCGCCGCGGCCGACGCCGCGATCGAGGTGTACGCGACCGCCGAGGCCGCCGAGCGGCACCCCGACATCGTCGACCGGGCCCGGGCGTCCGGCGTTCCCGTCCTGCGCGCCGCCGAGGACGTCGTCGCGGCCATGAGCCAGACCGTCACCCCGCAGGGCATGGTCGCGCTGTGTCGGTTCGTGGACGTCCCGCTCGCGTCGCTGACCGAGCCGTCGGCGCCCGACCTCGTCGCGGTGCTCGCGCACGTCCGCGACCCCGGGAACGCCGGGACGGTTCTGCGCGCGGCCGACGCCGCCGGCGCCGAGGCGGTGGTGCTCACGGACGCGTCCGTGGACCTCTACAACCCCAAGACCGTCCGCGCGTCGGCGGGCAGCCTGTTCCACCTGCCGGTCGTCGCGGGCCCGCGGGTCGAGGACACCGTCGCGCGGTTGCGCGGGGCCGGGCTGCGCGTCCTCGCGGCGGACGGCACCGGATCCGCCGACCTGGACGACGAACTCGACGCCGGCGGCCTCGACGGCCCCACCGCGTGGGTCTTCGGGAACGAGGCGTGGGGCCTGCCCGAGGAGACCCGCGCGCTCGCCGACGCCGTCGTGCGGGTGCCGATCCACGGGCGGGCCGAGAGCCTGAACCTGGCGACGGCGGCGGCCGTGTGCCTCTACGCGTCCGCGCGGGCGCAGCGGGGGGCCTCGGGCTGCCGGGCGACGTGACGACGCCCACGGCTCGGAGGGATCGGTCGCGTGCCGGCCTCCGACGGTGGGTTTCCGGCCGTGCGGCGGCGAGGGCGCGGTGCCGGAACGTTTTGGTGCGGAGCGGGGGAGCGGCGGAGCGGGGGAGCGCATACGGCGATGGTCCGTGGATATGCGCTGACACGCGCGGGCGTGCGCCGGTATTCGCCACCGGCGCGCCAGCCCATCCGGTCGCGTGACTGTCGAGCAGCGCGGGCAGTTGGAGTAGTGTGACCGGCCCGGAGCATCTGCTTCATAGGGGTGTGCCATTCCGCGGGGGGCCACGGAATGGTCCGATCCCTCGGCCGTGTGAGGTCGAAAGGGGGCCGATGGACGTGGGCGCGGAACCGTTCGCACCGGACGGGCTGTGGGGGCTTGGCGCGGACGCGCTGCCGGACGGCCTGGTCATCGCGGACGCCACCGGCGCCGTGTGCTGCTTCAACGCCGCCGCGGTGCGGATCACCGGCATCCGGGCGGAGGACGCGCTCGGCAAGCATCTGGCGGACGCCCTCCCGCTGGAGGACATCGAGGGCCGCCGCTGGTGGGTGTGCACCGACCCGTACGGCGGCCTGGGCATCCGCACCCGCCAACCCGAGCGCAATCTCGTCCTCAACGGGCGCGAGGTGCTGGTGACCGCCTCGTACGTCCGCAGGTCCGGCGCGAATTCGCCGGTCACCCACGTCGCGGTGTCGCTGCGCTGCACCGCCGCGCGCCGTCGTGACGAGCGCAATCACGCGGAACTGATCGCCACCGTCGCACACGAGCTGCGTTCGCCGCTGACCAGCGTCAAGGGCTTCACCGCGACGCTTCTGCGCAAATGGGAGCGGTTCACCGACGAGCAGAAGCGCCTCATGTTGGAGACCGTCGACGCCGACGCCGACCGGGTCACCCGGCTGATCACCGAACTCCTCGACATCTCCCGCATCGACTCCGGGCGCCTGCAGCTGCACCGCGAGATCGTCGACCTCGCGGACGCCGTCGACCGGCACGTGCGCGCGCAGACCGCGGCCGGGCAACCCGCCGACAGATTCCGCGTGTTGGTCGAGCAGCCGCTGCCCCCGATCTGGATGGACCGCGACAAGCTCGACCAGATTCTCGGCAACCTCCTGGAAAACGCCGTGCGCCACGGCGCGGGAGCCGTCACCATCAAGGTGTCCCGGGCACGGCTCACGCCGCCCGGGCCGAGGCGCGACGACGGCGCGGCCCCGGGCCGCGGTCCGTCCGACGGCGCCACGGGCGGCCCGGACGACGGCCGCGCAGACGGCGACGAGGCGACGGAGATCACGGTGAGTGACGAAGGCCCGGGAATCCCGGACGAGTTGCTGAACCGCGTCTTCACGCGCTTCTGGCGCGGCAACCGCCGCCGCGGCGGCACCGGCCTCGGGCTCTACATCGTCAAAGGCCTCGTCGAGGCGCACGGCGGCACGATCGACGCCGGCCGGGCCGAAGGCGGCGGGGCGATGTTCCGATTTCGCCTGCCCGCGGGGATGCCGGACGCCCTGACCTGAGCACCGGGTCACGGAACCGCCCCGCGGGCCGCCCCCGAGCCGTCCCCCCGAGCCCCCTTCGCGCCGCCTCGGACGCCCGCCCGCCGTCGCACCCGGGCGGGTTCCGGGTCACCGGCCCGATTCGCCTAGACTCGACCCGTCGCCCCGTGTCCCCAGGCCCAACCAGCGTGCCGAGCACGAGGCGGAGCCGGTGGCCGCCGCACACACAGGGCCGTCCGGCTTCCCCGGACACCCGCGGGCGAGTATCCCTACAGGAGTACTGGAATCAGATGTCGGCACCGAACAAGTCGTACGACCCGGTCGAGGTGGAGTCGCTGAAACCGGAGGAGGTCGACAAGGCGCGTGACGCCGCCCTTGCCGCGTTCGCCGCCGCCGGTGACCTGGACGCCCTCCACGAGGCCAAGATCGCCCACACCGGGGACCGCTCGCCGCTCGCCCTCGCCAACCGCGAGATCGGCGCGCTGCCGCCGCACGCGAAGGCGGACGCCGGCAAACGCGTCGGCCAGGCCCGGGGCCGGGTCAACCAGGCCCTCGCCGCCCGCCGCGCGGAACTGGAGGCGGAGCGCGACGCACGCGTGCTCGTCGAGGAGACCGTCGACGTCACGCTGCCCTGGGACCGCGCCCCGCGCGGCGCCCGGCACCCGCTCACGACGCTGCCCGAGCGCATCGCCGACGTCTTCGTCGCGATGGGCTACGAGGTCGCCGAGGGCCCCGAGGTCGAGGCCGAGTGGTACAACTTCGACGCGCTCAACATCGCGCCCGACCACCCGGCCCGCACGATGCAGGACACCTTCTTCGTGCGGGCCGTCGACGGCACCGCCGACTCCGGCGTCGTGCTGCGCACCCACACCTCGCCGGTGCAGGTCCGCACGATGCTCACCCGCACGCCGCCGATCTACGTGATCTGCCCCGGCCGCGTCTACCGCACGGACGAGCTGGACGCGACCCACACGCCCGTGTTCGGGCAGGTCGAGGGGCTCGCCGTCGACAAGGGCCTGACCATGGCCCACCTGCGCGGCACGCTGGACCACTTCGCGTCGTCGATGTTCGGCGAGGGGATCGTCACGCGCATGCGCCCGTCGTACTTCCCCTTCACCGAGCCGTCGGCCGAGGTCGACCTCCAGTGCTTCGTGTGCCGAGGGGCGTCCGTCGGCGACCCCGACAACCCGTGCCGGACGTGCCGTTCGGAGGGCTGGATCGAGTGGGGCGGCTGCGGCATGGTCAACCCGCGCGTGCTCGTCGCGTGCGGCATCGACCCCGAGGTGTACAGCGGTTTCGCCTTCGGCATGGGGCTGGAGCGCACGCTGATGTTCCGCCACAACGTCGAGGACATGCGGGACATGGTCGAGGGTGACGTGCGCTTCACCCTTCCGTTCGGGATGGAGATCTGATGCGGGTCCCGCTTTCCTGGCTGCGGGAGTACGTCGACCTCCCGGCCGGGGTGTCCGGCCGCGACGTCGCGGAGAAGCTGGTCGGCCTCGGCCTCGAGGTCGAGACCGTCGACCAGCTCGGCGGCGACCTCAAGGGGCCGCTCGTCGTCGGCCGTGTGCTCGACATCGAGGAGCTGACCGGGTTCAAGAAGCCCATCCGCTTCTGCAAGGTCGACGTCGGCGACGCCAACGGCACCGGCGAGCCGCAGCAAATCGTGTGCGGCGCCACGAACTTCGCGGTCGACGACAACGTCGTCGTGATCCTGCCCGGCGGCGTCCTGCCCGGCGGCTTCGCGATCTCCGCGCGCAAGACGTACGGCAAGACCTCCGAGGGCATGATCTGCTCGGCCCGTGAGCTGGGCATGGGCGACGACCACAGCGGCATTATCGTGCTGCCGGTCGGCGCCGAGCCCGGCACCGACGCGATCGAACTGCTCGGTCTGGTCGACGAGGTGCTCGACATCGCCGTCACCCCCGACCGCGGCTACTGCCTCTCGATGCGCGGCGTCGCGCGCGAGGCCGCCATCGCGTACGGCATCCCGCTGCGCGACCCGGCGCTGCTCGACGTGCCCGCCGCGAACACCTACGGGTACCCGGTCGCCGTCGACGACACCGACGGCTGCCGCCGCTTCGTCGCCCGCACCGTCATCGGCGTCGACCCGGCGTCGCCGTCGCCGCTGTGGCTGCAACGCCGCGTGCAGATGGCCGGCATGCGGCCGATCTCGCTGGCCGTCGACATCACCAACTACGTGATGCTCGAACTCGGCCAGCCGCTGCACGCGTACGACCGGGCCGCGCTCCAAGGGCCGATCACCGTACGCCGCGCCCGCGACGGCGAGAAGCTGACCACACTCGACGGCGTGCAGCGCGTCCTCGACCCCGAAGACCTGCTGATCACCGACGACAGCGGCCCGATCGGGCTGGCCGGCGTCATGGGCGGCGCCACCACCGAAATCGGCCTGGCCACCGGGGACATCGTCATCGAGGCGGCCAACTTCGACCCGGTGTCGATCGCCCGCACGGCCCGCCGCCACAAGCTCGGCTCCGAGGCGTCCCGCCGCTTCGAGCGCGGCGTCGACCCCGAGGCGGCCCGCGCCGCGGCCCAGCGCGCCGTCGACCTGCTGGTCCTGCTGGGCGGCGAGGGAGCGGTCGCGGAGGCCGGCGTCACCGAGGCCGACGCGCCGCGCGACCCGGTGCGCATCGGCATGGCGGTCGGGCACCCCGGCAGCGTCGCGGGCGTCGCCTACACCGCCGAGACCGTCGCCCAGCGCCTCCAGGACGTCGGCTGCGTGGTGGAGGGCATCGACACGCTCACCGTCACCCCGCCGACCTGGCGGCCCGACCTGACCGACCCCAACGACCTCGCCGAGGAGGTCATCCGCCTGGAGGGCTACGACGCCGTGCCCTCCACGCTGCCGCAGGCGCCCGCCGGGCGCGGCCTCACCGCCGCGCAACGGCTGCGCCGCCGGATCGGCCGGGCACTCGCCGGCGACGGCTACCGCGAGGTGCTCACCTACCCGTTCGTCGGCGACGCGGTCTTCGCGTCGTTCGGGCTCGACGCGGCCGACCCGCGCCGCATCACGCTCAAGCTCGTCAACCCGATCTCCGACGAGGAGCCCGGGCTGCGCACCACGCTGCTGCCCGGACTGCTCGCCGCGCTGCGCCGCAACGTGGGCCGGGGCAACGCCGACATCGCGTTGTTCGAGGGCGGGTTGGTCTTCCACCCCAAGGCCGAACGGCCGGTCGCGCCGCGCCTGCCGGTCGACCGCCGTCCGACGGAGGCCGAGCTGGGCGAACTGGCCGCGGCGCTCCCGGACCAGCCGTACCACGTCGCGGCCGTGCTGGCCGGCGACCGCGAGCGGTCCGGCTGGTGGGGCGGCGGGCGCCCGGCCGGATGGGCCGACGCGATCGAGGCCGCGCGAGCGGTCGCCGGTGCGGTCGGTGTCGAACTGACGGTCCGCCAGGGGCAGTACGCGCCGTGGCACCCCGGCCGCTGCGCCGAACTGCTGGTCGCGGGCACGGTGGTCGGGCATGCCGGCGAACTGCACCCGCGCGTCGTCAAGGCGCTGCAACTGCCCGAGCGCACCTGCGCGATGGAGATCGACGTGGCCCGGCTGACCGCCGGTCTGGCCGAACTGGGCGGCGAGCGTCTGGTGTCGGCGGGACACATCTCGTCGTTCCCGGTCGCCACGCAGGATGTCGCGCTGATCGTCGACGCGTCGGTGCCCGCCGCCGAGGTCGAAGGCGCGCTGCGCGAGGGCGCGGGCGAACTGCTCGAATCGCTGCGGCTGTTCGACGTGTTCACGGGCGAACAGGTCGGCGCGGGCCGCAAGTCGCTCGCGTACGCCCTGCGCTTCCGGGCGGCGGACCGCACGCTCACCGTCGAGGAGTCGACCGCCGCGCGCGACGCGGCGGTGGCGCTGGCCGCGGAGCGGACCGGCGCGGTGCTGCGCGGCGCCTGACGGGCCTGGTTCGGACACACTGCGGGGCCGCCTCGGTCGGGGCGGCCCCGCAGGCGTTACGGGCGGTGCTCGGGCGCGGGCTCCGCCATCGGCACGCTCAACTGGTCCCCGCCGAGCGCGATGTGCCCGCGGGGAACCGGCCACGGGTCCTCGCGGCGCTGTCCGCGCACGTCTCGCCCGCCCGCGGTGTGCGCGGGGGGCCGCGCCGGGGGGCGTCGGGTCAGCGCTGCGGGTCGTCCGGGCCGTAGGGCCGCAGGTGCATTTTGCGCGCGTCGCTCGCGGCGAGCTCCGGCGCGCGGGCGGCGAGCGCGTCCAGGTTGTCCTTGCCCGCGTGCAGGAAGCGGCCGGACAGCGCGTCCAGGCGGCCCTCGGCGACGGCGACGACGGCGTTCAGGAACAGGTCGACGTCGTACCAGTCGGTCTTGTCGGCGAACATCGCCATGCCCGCCGTCATGTCGGTGGGGACCGCGCCGGGGGAGATGTCGAAGACGTACACCCCGCGTTCGGCGAGCGGGCCGGCGATGGTGTCGGTCAGCCGCAGCAGTGCCGACTTGGAGGTCGTGTACGCGGAGTAGCGCGGGTCCGCCGAGACGGCGAAGCCGCTGCTGAGGTTGACGATCCGGCCCCGGCCCCGGGCGACCATGCCCGGCAGCACCGCCCGGTCGACGTTCACGGGGCCGCGCAGGTTGGTCGCGACGACGTCCCACCACTGCGCGGCGTCGGCCTCCCAGAAGGGCACCTCGGCCGCGTCGATGAGGCCCGCGTTGTTGACCACCAGGTCCAGCGGCCCGAGTTCGTGCTCGGCGCGCTCGACGGCGTCTCGTACGGCGTCGGGGTCGGTGACGTCCGCGACGAGCGCGACGGCGCTCGCGCCGCGTTCGGCCAGTGCGGTGCGCACCGGCTCCAGGCTCGCGGCGCTGCGGCCGAGCAGGGCCACGGCGACGCCTTCGCGGGCGAGTCGTTCCGCGACCTGGCGACCGATGCCGCGCGCGGCGCCCGTGACCAGGGCGGTGGCGGTGTTCACGGGCCGGGCGGGGTCGGCGGGACGGGGTTGAGCGTGTACACCTTGTCCAGGTATCCCGGCGGCAAGTCCTTTGTCCCGCAGATCTCTTCCATCGCGGTCTCGGGGTTGTTGGACACGCGGAACGAGGTGCGCTCCCAGGAGCCGGTCAGGTTCTTCCAGAACCGCGACCACGACATCGGCGCGCCGACCGAGTCGTTCAACTCCTTGAGCTTGCCCCGGTTTTCGTCGCCGCAGGTGAGTGCGTAGCGGGCCTTGGCGACGCGCTCGGGGTCGATGCCGGCCGGGAGCACCGCCTGCGGGGGCGCGTAGATGGCGATGAGCCACGCGATGTCGAGCGACTTCTCGTGGCCCGGCCGCCCGCGCCCTTCGAGCTTGAGGTGCGCGGCCAGCGGGGACGCGAGGCCGAGCAGGTCGATCGAGCGGCCGTTCAGCGGCATCGCGGCTCCGCTCATACCGAGGTTGAGCCACGACGCGGCGTAGGGCGCGGGGTCGTCGGGCTTGAGCGGCGTCACCATGAACTGCTCGAACCACGGGTACACCATGACGTGTTCGTAGTTCGCCATCATCTCCGCGACCGCGGGCGGGAAGCGCGGGTAGTGCTTCAGGTAGGCCTCGGCGGTGGTGGGGTGGTCGATGCCCATCGCCTGGGTGTAGAAGCCGCGTTCGTCGGCGACGATCCCGCCGGGGCTCAGCCCGGTGTAGGGGAGCCGCAGGAGGACCGCGCACACCACGGCCCACAGGGTGACCGCCGCCGTGACCGGGAGCACGACGCGCCCGCTCGGCACGAGCAGGACGGGCAGCATCGCGAGGAACAGCGCGGGGAGCAGCATGCGCGCGTGCATGAAGTCGCCGCCGACGCGGACCACGTACGCGGCCATCAGGGTCGCGACGATCACCGGCATCGTGAACAGCGCGGTGCGCCCGGCGTCGGCGGTGACGGTGCCGCGCCAGCCGTCGGCGCGCAGGCGGAGCCAGACCGTGATGGTGACGAGCGCGACGAGGGCCACGATCGGCAGCCACAGGAAGTAGGGGGCGACGAAGTCCTGCGCGTACCTGCCGCCGCGGCGCCAGTCGCTGCCGGACGCCTCCTTCGCTATGGCGGGCAGCGGCAGCAGCACGCCGTAGTAGCCGGCGCGGAAGATCTCGTACGCGATCGGGATCGCGGCGGCGGCGCCGACGAGCCCCAGGGAGCCGCGCCACCCGGGGCGGCGGATGAGCCACAGGGTGACGGCGAAGCCCGCGCTGGCGATGGCGAGGTCCGGGCGGACCATCGGCCCGAGCCCGATCAGCACGGCCAGCGGGTACGCGACGCGGGCCTCCGGCGCGTTGTACGCGTGCACGAGGAGCCACCAGCACCCGGCCGTCCACAGCGTGGTGAGGCCCGTTTCGAGACCGGAGGTCGCGAAGTCCCATACCGGGGGCAGGGCCAGCATGACCAGCACGCCGGCGGGCAGCACCAGGCGGCCGTCGCTGTACGGGCGGTAGAGCCGGCGGGTGGCGTCGAGGGCGACCGCGTAGCCGGCCGCGGTGCACAGCAGGCCGAGGTAGACCGCGGTGCGGGCGACGTCGGCGCCGGTGATGCCGCCGACGGCGACCAGGAGCCACTGCCAGACCGTGCTCGTGGAGGCCTCGGCGCGCTCGCCGACGTTGTAGACCGGGCCGTGCCCGGCGAGGATCTGGCGGACCGTGCGCGTGAAGATCAGGCCGTCGTCGCTGATCCAGCGGCGGTGGAAGCCGAGCACGAGGATGGCCGCCGTGGGCAGCGCCACCATGAGGGCGTTCCACCGGCGGGTCAGTTTCGCGCCCTGCGGTGAGTCGTCCTGCTCGGGTCCGATGCCGGTGCGCCGGGAAAGCACACTGACGAGGCTCATGTTTCGAGGACTCCAGACGGGCCGGGGCGTCGGATGAAGGCTGTGGGCGCGGTTGCGCCGGCACAGTCGCGGTCACGGTGGTGACCGCGTTCGATGATCACGGTGCGGTGCGCAGATTACCGACACCTTAGCGGGCTGCCGGAGTGAGGGGAGGGGAGCCGGCGGGGCGCTTTCGCTCCGCCCGGCCACCCGTCCGTCGTGTCCGGTTCACCCGGTGTCAGTCACCGGTTTTGCAGAACTTCTTCTCCGCCGCGATCGGGTCGGAGGGGATACGCAGGCTCGTGCGGTCGAACGCGCCCGTGAGGTTCTTCCAGAAGCGGTCGAAACTCATCGGTTCGGTGACCGACTCGATCAACTCCTTGACGTCACCGCACTGGAGCGTGTGGCGCGCGGCGTTGATCTGTTCGAGCGTCGCGAACTGCGGCGGGATCGCGGCGTACCCGGAGGGGTCGACGTACAGCGCGATGTTCCACGCCGGCGGGAGCAGCTTCTGATGCCCCGCCGCGTCGAAGTTGGTCTGCTCGATGTGCGAGCCGATCGTGCTGGACAGGCCCCACAGGTCCGCGACGATGCTGTCGAGCGGGACGACCGCGCCGCCCACGCCGAGGCGGCCGATGATCAGCCCGACGGGGTAGTCGAGGTCCGAGCGCAGCGGCATCGAGAAGGTGACCGGCAGGTTGAACGGCTTGGCGTAGTTGGGGTCGAGGTACAGCACGTGGCGGCCTTCGGCGTCCGCGTGGACGAGCAACTGGTAGGTGCCCTTGATCGTCCCGATGTGCGGCTGCTCGGAGACCGGGTTGTCGGTGCCGGTCTGGGCGGTGTAGAAGCCACGTTCGTTCCACACCTGGTTGACCTGGTTGTCCGGACGCCAGTTCGGCGAGGCGGTGGTGATCTCGTCGGAGCGCAGCGTCGTGCCGCAGACGACCGCCCAGATCGCGACGCCCGCGACGAGCGGCGTGCTCAGCTTCGTGAACGGCGTCAGCATCAGCGGAAGCAGCAGCATGAGCAGGACGGGCATCCACATGCGGCCGTGCATGAAGTCGCCGCCGACCTTGATGACATAGCAGGTCTGGGCGAGCGCGATGACGACCGGCGTGCCCATGAGGATCAGCGTGCGCCGGTCCTTCTTGGTCTGACGCAGCGTCACGACGGCGATGACGACCATCATCAGGAGCGGGATCCACAGCTTGTACGGCCGGTCGAAGTCGGTCAGGTAGTCCCACCCGCGGCCGTACAGCGACTCGCCGGCCTCCTTGGTGAGGGCCGGCATCGGGAAGATCAGGCCGTAGTAGCCCATCCGGAAGATCTCGTACGCTGCCGGGAGCAGCCCGGCGGCGGCCAGCATCGCGAGGCAGCGCGTCCACCGCGCGCGCACGAGCAGGGCCAGCGACACGAGCAGCAGCGCCATCGCGAGGCCGAGGTCGGGGCGCACCAGCGGGCCCAGGCCGAACACGAACGAGGTGGCGAGCACGCGGCGCAGGCGGATCTCGTCGGACGGCCGCTGCCACGCGCTGACCAGCAGCGCCCACGACGTGCCGATCCAGAAGATGATGAGGCCGGTCTCCATGCCCGCGGTCAGGAAGTCCCACATGACCGGGACCGCGACGAACACCAGGGCGCCGGCCGGCAGCAGGTAGCGCCCGGTGCCGGCGTGGCGGTAGAGCCGCCGGGTGGCGTCCAGGGCGATCCAGAAGCCGACGACGGACAGGACCAGCCCCAGGTAGACCGCCGTCTCCGCGGGACTCCACGGGCTGAACGGGTCGGCGATGACCAGCACCCACTGCCACAGCGTGCTCGTCGACGTCTCGGTGCGCTCGCCGATGTTGTAGACGGGGCCGTTGCCGTGCAGGATCTGCTTGACCGCGCGCGTGAAGATGAGGCCGTCGTCGGTCATCCAGCGCTTCTCCCAGCCCATGATCATCAGGATCAGCGTGGGGATCGCCATGGCGACGAGATCGGTGGGGCGGAGCGCGCGCAGGCGCTTTTTGAGGCGTCCGCCGAAGGTTCCTGGTGCCTGACTCGGGGATTCCGGATCCGTGTCGTCGATCCGGTGGTCCGATCCGAGGGGAGTGGTCACGTGATCTCGTTACGTCTCTGGCGCGCATGCTGCCGCGCGGCGGCCGGAACGCGACCAAGGCCGAGGGGCCGGCCGAACGGCCGCGAAGCTGACGGGGAAGCCCCAGATTCTAACGCAGGAGGCCTGTGTGCCGGGCGGGGTGGGGCGCGGGGAATCGCCTCGGCCGCAAGGGTTCGGATGCCATGAAATACCTGTTCATCATGGCAAAGGTCGCGCTCCGGTCGGCCGCCGCGACGCGCGCCGCGGCACCGGTCGTGGCCCGTCCGTGACACCGGCGCCGGTACCCGGCCGGCTCGGGCAGGGCCCTGTCGAGAAGGGGCCGCGCACGGGATATCTTGATATCGAGCAATGTTGCAGACGTGGAGCGGAGCACCCGGTGACTGACTCGACCATCATCTATACGCACACCGACGAGGCCCCGGCCCTGGCGACGTATTCGTTCCTGCCGGTGGTCCAGGCGTACGCCTCGACGGCGGGCGTCGCGGTGGAGACCCGTGACATCTCGCTCGCGGGGCGGATCATCGCGGTCTTCCCCGAGTACCTCACCGAGGCGCAGCGGCAGCCGGACGCGCTCACCGAGCTGGGCGAGCTGGCCGGGACGCCCGAGGCCAACATCATCAAGCTGCCGAACATCTCCGCGTCGATCCCGCAGCTCAAGGCGGCGATCGCGGAGCTGCGGAGCCAGGGGTACGAGCTTCCCGAGTACCCGGACGACCCCAAGACGGACGAAGAGCGCGACATCCGCGCGCGGTACGACAAGGTCAAGGGCAGCGCGGTCAACCCGGTGCTCCGCGAGGGCAACTCGGACCGCCGCGCCCCCGCGTCGGTCAAGAACTACGCCAAGGCGCACCCGCACCGCATGGGTGCCTGGACGGCGGACTCGAAGACGAACGTCGCGCACATGACGGCGGACGACTTCTGTTCGACCGAGGCCTCCGCCGTCGTCGCGGACGCCGGATCGCTGCGCATCGAACTCGTGGGCGCGGGCGGCAAGACGACGGTGCTGCGCGAGTCCGTACCGGTGCTCGCGGGCGAGGTCGTCGACGCGTCCGTCATGCGCGTCGCGGCGCTGCGCGAGTTCCTGGCGGCGCAGGTCGCCCGGGCGAAGGCCGAGGGCGTGCTGTTCTCGGTGCACCTCAAGGCCACGATGATGAAGGTGTCCGACCCGATCATCTTCGGCCACGTGGTGCGGGTGTTCTTCCCGCAGACGTTCGCCAAGTACGGCGACGCCCTCGCGGCGGCCGGGCTGAACCCCAATGACGGCCTCGGAACGATCCTCGCGGGCCTGGACGGGCTGGCGAACGGCGCCGAGATCAAGGCCTCGTTCGACGCCGAGCTGGCGGCAGGCCCCGAGCTGGCGATGGTCGACTCCGACCGCGGCATCACGAACCTGCACGTCCCGAGCGACGTCATCGTCGACGCGTCGATGCCGGCGATGATCCGCACGTCCGGCCACATGTGGGGCCCGGACGGCGAGGAGGCCGACACGCTCGCGGTGCTCCCGGACAGCAGCTACGCCGGGATCTACCAGGTCGTCATCGACGACTGCCGGGCGAACGGCGCGTACGACCCGGCGACGATGGGCTCCGTGCCGAACGTCGGCCTCATGGCCCAGAAGGCCGAGGAGTACGGCAGCCACGACAAGACCTTCGAGATCGCGGAGGCCGGCACCGTGCGCGTGGTCGACGCGTCCGGCACCGCGGTGCTGGAGCAGCCGGTCGCCGAGGGCGACATCTTCCGCATGTGCCAGACCAAGGACCTGCCGATCCAGGACTGGGTCAAGCTGGCCGTCACGCGGGCGCGGGCCACCGGCAGCCCGGCGGTCTTCTGGCTCGACGAGAACCGCGCGCACGACGCCCGGCTCATCGAGAAGGTCAAGACGTACCTGGCCGAGCACGACACCGAGGGCCTGCGGATCGAGATCCTGGCACCGGTCGACGCGATCGCGTTCTCGCTGGAGCGCATCCGCCGCGGCGAGGACACCATCTCGGTGACCGGCAACGTGCTGCGCGACTACCTCACCGACCTGTTCCCGATCCTGGAGCTGGGCACCAGCGCCAAGATGCTGTCGGTGGTCCCGCTGATGAACGGCGGCGGCCTGTTCGAGACGGGTGCGGGCGGCTCGGCGCCGAAGCACGTGCAGCAGCTCGTCAAGGAGAACTACCTGCGTTGGGACAGCCTCGGCGAGTTCCTCGCGCTGGCGGTGAGCTTCGAGCACCTCGCGCAGACCACCGGCAACGCGCGCGCCCAGGTGCTGGCCGACACGCTCGACCGCGCGACCGGCACGTTCCTCAACGAGAACAAGTCGCCGGCCCGCCGCGTCGGCGGCCTCGACAACCGCGGCAGCCACTTCTACCTCGCGCTGTACTGGGCGCAGGAGTTGGCCGCGCAGAAGGACGACGCGGGTCTCGCGGAGGCTTTCGCGGCACTGGCCAAGACGCTGGCCGAGCAGGAGCAGGCGATCAACGACGAACTGCTCGCGGTGCAGGGCTCCCCGGCGGACATCGGCGGCTACTACCGCCCGGACGCCGCGAAGGCCGCCGCCGTGATGCGCCCGTCCGCGACCTTCAACACGGCGATCGACAGCCTCGGCTGACGCCGTCGGCGCCTGCCGCGTCGCGATCGAGTCGGCGAACCGCCCCCTCCGTCCCGTGCCGGAAGGGGGCGGTTCGGCGTTTCCGCGGAGGTGTGGCGGTCGGGGGGCGTCCGGGGTGATGCGACAATCGGGGCTTATGGGAGCAGTCCGTGCCTCTTGGGGCCGGGTTCTCCCGCGCGCCCTCCTGTGCGGTTGTTCCGGTCGGGGTGTCCGGCGGTTGATGGCCTCGGGGTTTGCATAGAACTTCCGGTGTCCGTATATTCATGCCATCGGGAGGAGGCACCCATGCGGGTCACAGCGGCACTGGCGGGAGCCAGCGGGTATGCCGGCGGAGAGATTTTGCGTCTGCTGCTCGCGCATCCACACATCGAGATCGGCACGCTCACCGCGGGGTCGAACGCCGGGCAGCGCCTCGGCGGGCTCCAGCCGCACTTGGTGCCGCTGGCCGACCGCGTGCTCGCGGAGACGACCGCCGAGACGCTGGCCGGGCACGACGTCGTGTTCCTGGCGTTGCCCCACGGGCAGTCCGCGCCGATCGCCGAGCAATTGGGCGACGACGTGCTCGTCGTCGACTGCGGTGCCGACTTCCGGCTCACCAGCGCGGCCGAGTGGGAGCACTTCTACGGGTCCGCACACGCCGGCACCTGGCCGTACGGTCTCCCCGAGTTGCCCGGCGCACGCGGCCGCCTGCACGGTACGAAGCGGATCGCCGTGCCGGGCTGCTATCCCACGGTGTCGCTCCTCAGCTGCGTCCCGGCGTTCGCGGCCGGGCTGGTCGAGCCCGAGGTCGTGATCGTCGCGGCGTCGGGCACCTCGGGCGCGGGCAAGACGCCGAAGACCCACCTGCTGGGCAGCGAGGTCATGGGATCGGCGAGCGCGTACGGCGTGGGCGGGGTGCACCGGCACACCCCCGAGATCGGCCAGGGGCTCACCGAGGCCGCCGGTGCGCCGGTCACGGTGTCGTTCACACCGACGCTGGTCCCGATGCCGCGGGGCATCCTGGCGACGTGTTCGGCCCGGATCAGACCGGGAGTCACCGCCGCCCAGGTGCGCGAGGCGTACGACAAGGCCTACGCGGCCGAACCGTTCGTGCACCTGCTGCCCGAGGGCCAGTGGCCCGCGACGGCGATGGTGTACGGCGCCAACACCGCGTTGATCCAGGTCACCGTCGACGAGCGGGCCGGTCGCCTGGTGGCGGTCGGTGCGATCGACAACCTCGCGAAGGGCACGGCCGGCGGCGCCGTGCAGAGCATGAACATCGCCCTCGGGATCGCCGAGGAGCTGGGGCTGAGCAAGACGGGGGTGGCGCCGTGAGTGTGACCGCAGCCAAGGGATTCCGTGCCGCGGGCGTCGCCGCGGGGCTCAAGACGACGGGTGCGCCCGACGTCGCGCTCGTCGTCAACGACGGGCCGTCGCAGGCCGCGGCCGGGGTCTTCACCTCCAACCGCGTCCAGGCCGCGCCGGTGCTGTGGTCGCGCCAGGTGCTCACCGGCGGGCGCCTCCAGGCGGTCGTCCTCAACTCGGCGGGCGCCAACGCGTGCACCGGGCCGGAGGGATTCCAGAACACGCACAAGACCGCCGAGCGGGTGGCGGCGGAGCTCGGGCTGAACTCCGGTGAGGTCGCGGTGTGTTCGACCGGCCTGATCGGGCTGCAACTGCCGATGGACAAACTGCTGCCGGGCGTCGACAAGGCCGCGGCGGAACTGTCCGCCGACGGCGGCGAGGCCGCCGCCAAGGCCATCATGACCACCGACACCGTGCACAAGGTGGCCACCGCGGGCGGCCTCGGGTGGACGGTCGGCGGCATGGCGAAGGGCGCGGGCATGCTCGCCCCCGGCCTGGCCACCATGCTCGTCGTCCTCACCACCGACGCCGACGTCCCGGCCGAGGAGTTGGACGCCGCGCTGCGCGCGGCCACCCGCACGACATTCGACCGGATCGATTCCGACGGGTGCATGTCGACCAACGACACCGTGCTCCTGCTGGCGTCCGGAGCGTCCGGGGTCGCGCCCGACCCGGCGGAGTTCGCCGAGGCGGTGCGCACGGTCTGCGCCGAGCTGGCACGCGTGCTGATCGGCGACGCCGAGGGAGCGAGCAAAGACATCGCGATCGACGTCGTGGCCGCGGCGTCCGAGGACGACGCGCTCGACGTCGCCCGCTCCATCGCCCGCAACAACCTGCTCAAGTGCGCCGTCCACGGCGAGGACCCCAACTGGGGCCGGGTGCTGTCCGCGATCGGCACCACCGCCGCGGTATTCGACCCCGACCGTCTCGACGTCGCGATCAACGGCGTGTGGGTCTGCCGGGGCGGTGCGGTGGGCGACGACCGCGACCTGGTCGACATGACCGGCCGCGAGGTGCGCATCACCGCACGGCTCAACGCCGGCGACCACGCGGTCACCGTGTGGACGAACGACCTGACCGCGGACTACGTCCACGAGAACTCGGCGTACTCGTCATGACCGCCGAAGCCGGCACCAACTCCGGGGGGAACACGGTGAAGACCGAGTCCGTAGGCAAGGCGATCCGGGCCGCGCGGCACAAAGTGGCGCTCGGCAAGGCGCACACGCTCATCGAGGCACTGCCGTGGCTCGGGCACTACTACGGCAAGACCGTCGTCATCAAATTCGGCGGCAACGCGATGGTGGACGACGAGCTCAAGCGGGCTTTCGCGCAGGACGTCGTCTTCCTGCGGTTCGCCGGTCTCAAGCCGGTCGTCGTGCACGGCGGCGGCCCGCAGATCAGCGCGCACCTGAACCGGCTCGGCCTGGAGTCCACCTTCGCGGGCGGGCTGAGGGTCACCACGCCGGAGGCGATGGACGTCGTGCGCATGGTCCTCGCCGGCCAGGTGCAGCGCGAGATCGTCGGCCTCATCAACGAGCACGGCCCGTTCGCGGTCGGCATGACCGGCGAGGACGCCCACACCATGACGGCCGAGAAGCGGCACGCCGTGGTCGACGGCAAGCAGGTCGACATCGGCCTGGTCGGCGATGTCGTCGAGGTCGACCCGGGCGCGATCACGGCACTGCTGGACGACGGGCGGATCCCGGTGATCTCGTCCGTGGCCCGCGGCACGGACGGGCACGTGTACAACGTCAACGCCGACACCGCCGCCGCCGCGCTCGCCGCCGCCGTCCAGGCCGAGCGCCTGGTCGTCCTCACCGATGTCGAAGGGCTGTACGCCGACTGGCCGCACAGCGACGAGGTCATCAGCCGGCTCGACGCCGACGAACTGGCCGCGATGCTGCCGACGCTGTCGAGCGGCATGGTGCCCAAGATGGAGGGCTGCCTGCGCGCCGTCCAGGCCGGCGTCAAGGCGGCCCACGTCCTCGACGGCCGGGTCGCGCACTCGCTGCTGCTCGAAGTGTTCACCGACGAGGGCATCGGGACGATGGTCGTCCCGTCGCAGGACAAGGAGGCGGACGCATGACCGGGAAGGACACGGTCGAGCCCGGCACGGGAACGGGGACGACGGGCTCCGCGGCACCGGCCGGGCCCGGCAACGCCGAGTACCGGCGGCGCTGGGGCGGGGCCCTGATGCCGTCGCTGGGGCAGCCCGAACTGGCGCTGGTGTCCGGTCGGGGCGCCCATGTCACCGACGCCGACGGCCGCGCGTACACCGACTTCCTGTCGGGGGTCGCGGTCAACGCGCTCGGGCATGCCCATCCCGCGATCGTGGAGGCCGTCACCACGCAGATCTCGACCGTCGGCCACGTCTCGAACCTGTTCATCTCGACGCGGGCCGTCGACCTCGCGGAGCGCATCCTCGGCCTGACCGGCCGCGACGGCCGGGTGTTCTTCTGCAATTCGGGTGCCGAGGCCAACGAGGCGGCCTTCAAGGTCGCCCGCAGGACCGGGCGTCCTCACGTCGTCACCGCCGAGGGCTCGTTCCACGGGCGCACGATGGGCGCCCTCGCCCTCACCGGCCAGGCCGGCAAGCGCGACGGCTTCGAGCCGCTGCCCGGCGGGGTCACCTACGTGCCGTTCGGCGACATCGACGCTCTCGACGCCGCGGTCACCGACCAGACCGCTGCCGTGCTCCTGGAGCCCATCCAGGGCGAGTACGGAGTGCGTCCGCTGCCGCCCGGCTACCTCAAGCGGGCGCGGGAGATCACCGCCGAGCGCGGCGCGCTGCTCATGCTCGACGAGGTCCAGACCGGCACCGGGCGCACCGGCTATTGGTTCGCCCACCAGGACCCGTACTTCGAGGGGGCCCTCCCCGATGTCATGACCCTCGCGAAGGGCCTCGGCGGCGGGCTGCCGCTGGGAGCGTGCGTCGCGTTCGGGGCCGCGGCCGAGTTGCTGGCGCCGGGGCAACACGCGTCCACCTTCGGCGGCAACCCGGTGTGCTGCGCGGCGGGCCTGGCGGTGCTCGACACGATCGAGAAGGACGGGCTGCTGGAACGCACGCGCGCGCTCGGCGTGAACCTCGCCGCCGCGGTCGAGCAACTCGGGCACCCGCTCGTCGAACACGTGCGCGGGGCAGGGCTGTTGCTCGGTATCGTGCTGACCGCACCCGTCGCCGGCCAGGTCGCCGCCGTCGCGTGTGACGCGGGTTTCCTCGTCAACGCGGTCGCTCCCGATGTCATCAGGCTCGCCCCACCCCTCGTGGTCGGCGACGACGACATCGACGCGCTGGTCGCGGCACTTCCGAAGATCCTCGACACGGTTTCCGCGGAGCCCGCTCCGACACCGTGAACGCGGAGGTTCGCCGGTTCGTGCCAAGGGCGGTGGCCTTCCGCGTACGCACGCGGGGTACACGGGTACGGCGACGTCGGCGGCACGGTGGAAAGAGGCCGTCGGCGGCGGTCCGGGGCGCGACCCGCGGCCGACGGACGACGACAGCGGCGGACCTTCCGGTCCCAGTTTCAGGAGGCAACCGACCATGACCCTCGGGGAAGTCCGCACCGGCTCCGCACGCCTGCGGCGAGCCGGCCGGTCCGGGCCGCGACGAGCCCGAAGGTAGGCGAGACGTCATGCGCAGCAACGAGCAGGACATCATGCCCGGCCCGGCGCCCGAAGGCGTGTACGCGGTGCCCAGCACCCGCACCGCGCGGCACCGGCGGATCGTGGACATTCTGACCCGGCACCGGATCAGATCCCAGGGCCAGCTTGCCCGCATGCTCGCCGACGACGGCCTCGCCGTCACCCAGGCCACCCTCTCGCGGGACTTGGACGAGCTGGGGGCGGTCAAGATTCGCGACGGGGAAGGCGCGCTGATCTACGCCGTCCCCGCGGAGGGGGGCGACCGCACGCCGCGCCCGCCGCTCGACGACACGGTGAGCGAGGGCAGGCTCGCCCGCCTCGCGGCCGAGCTGCTGGTGTCCGCGGAGGCCTCCGGGAACCTCGTGGTGGTACGGACCCCGCCGGGGGCCGCGCAGTTCCTCGCCTCGGCGATGGACCACGCCGAGACCCGCGAAGTGCTCGGCACCATCGCGGGCGACGACACGATCCTCATGGTGTGCCGCGATCCGGAGGGCGGTGCCGCACTGGTCGCCCACCTGATCTCCCTCGCCGAGGGCCGACCCCTGCCGGCCCACCCCGCGCCCGGCGAGACGCCAGAGGGGGAGGCGCCGGGCGGGGAGTCCGAGCCCGGGGGAGGCCGCGACTGAGGAGACGGCGGGCGGCCGGCTCGGCGGGCGGCCAGTAGGTTGGCGGCGTTGGCGTGGCGGGACGAGTCGTAGCGGACGTGTCGTGCGCGCCATGTCCGGATCGGTACCAGGGAGAAGGCAACACACGTGACGAACGAGCAGGAGACCACCCGCCTGTGGGGCGGCCGGTTCTCCGACGGCCCGAGCGAGGCGCTGGCGAAGCTGTCGGCGTCGGTTCATTTCGACTGGCGGCTCGCGCCGTACGACATCGCGGGCTCGCGTGCGCACGCCCGCGTGCTGCACAAAGCCGGGCTGCTGACCGATGACGAGCTGACCCGGATGCTGGAGGGCCTCGACCGGTTGGAGGCCGACGTCGCCGCCGGCACGTTCACCGCCACGATCGAGGACGAGGACGTCCACACCGCCCTCGAACGCGGTCTGCTGGAACGCCTCGGCCCCGACCTCGGCGGCAAGCTGCGCGCCGGGCGCTCGCGGAACGACCAGATCGCCACACTCGGCCGGATGTACCTGCGCGACCACGGCCGGGTGATCGGCGGGCTGCTGGCCGATCTCCAGCAGGCGCTGGTCGACCAGGCCGACGCGAACCTGGACGTCGCGATGCCCGGGCGCACCCACCTCCAGCACGCCCAGCCGGTGCTGCTGGCGCACCATCTCCTCGCGCACGTCCAGGCGTTCGCGCGGGACGCGGAGCGGTTGCGGGACTGGGACCGGCGGGCCGACGTGTCGGCCTACGGCTCGGGGGCGCTGGCCGGGTCGTCGCTCGGGCTCGACCCCGAGGCCGTGGCCCGGGATCTGGGCTTCTCGGCGTCGGCGGCCAACTCGATCGACGGCACGGCGAGCCGGGACTTCGCCGCCGAGTTCGCGTTCGTCACCGCGATGCTCGGGGTCAACCTGTCGCGGCTCGCGGAAGAGATCATCATCTGGAACACGAAGGAGTTCTCCTTCGTCGACCTGCACGACGCGTACTCCACGGGCTCGTCGATCATGCCGCAGAAGAAGAACCCGGACATCGCGGAGTTGGCGCGCGGCAAGTCCGGTCGGCTGCTCGGCAACCTCACGGGGCTGATGGCCACGCTCAAGGCCCTGCCGCTCGCGTACAACCGCGACCTCCAGGAGGACAAGGAGCCTGTCTTCGACAGCATCGACACGCTCGAAGTGCTGTTGCCGGCGTTCACCGGCATGGTCGCGACGCTGCGCTTCCGTCGTGAACGCCTCGAAGAACTGGCCCCGGCCGGTTTCTCGCTCGCGACCGACATCGCGGAGTGGCTGGTCAAGCAGGGCACCCCGTTCCGGGTCGCGCACGAGGTCGCCGGCGCGTGCGTCAAGTACTGCGAGCCGCGCGGGCTGGAGCTGTGGGATCTCAGCGATGCGCAACTGGCGGAGATTTCCCCCGAGTTGCGTCCGGAGGTGCGCGGTGTGCTGACGGTGCTCGGCTCGATCGGCTCCCGTGACGGGCGCGGCGGTACGGCTCCCGCCCGGGTCGTCGAGCAGCTTGCGGGGCTCCGCGACAACCTCAAGGCGCAGCGCGCGTGGGCGGAGCACGGCTGAACGCGCTGCCCGGCGACGACGACAACCGCGGTAACGGCCCGGCACCCGGGGAACGGGGCCGGGCCGTCGCCTGGCGGGTCACGAAGCGATGAGGGCGCCCAGTACCCGACGTGTGTGAGGCTGGTGCCGGTGGCGTCGTGGACCAACGCGCCGTGGCCGGTGAATTCGCCCGGCTCGACGTCGAACGCGTAGTCCTCGGCCGCGCCTTGGTGGCGGGCGGTGTCACCGACGCGGGCGGGTGAGGGCGAGGGCGCCCATCGCCTCGCCAACTCCCCGCCGCGCTGTGTGTGTTCGCCGGGCCCGGCCGTCGAGCGGGTCCGGGGCGTCCGGAAGTCGATCACGTGGGTGGGCCGGGGCAAGGTGTCCTGGTGTGTGGTGTGTTCGGGACGATCCGGTCGGCTGGGCGCCGGTGTTCCGGCCGTCGCGGACGATGTCCGTCCCTGCGCTACCGAGCCGCGCCTGAGCCCCGGCATCCGGGATGATGCGATGGATCGTCAGGTTGCGGTGGCGGCACGCGTGGTGCCCTTTCCGCGGTCGCTCCGGGAGTGCGGGGCCTCGTTCCGGCACCGGCGCTCCGGCGTGCGAGCCGTGCGCGCGGGGCTTGGCCGCGGAATGTGGGTGTGCCGTGCGTTCGCACCCGGGTAGAAGAACCGGAAAAGCCGTGTGGAACAGTGACGGAACACAGGGCTGCGGGCGTGTGACGTACGTCGCCCGAGCACAGTTCAGCACCGCGCACGGCGATCAGGGCGATCAGGGCCCGTGCCGTCGGGGGGCGCCGGGCCGGCGTCTCCCGGCCGCACGCGCCCACGGGTACACAGGGAGTACCAAATGGGGCAGAACGTACGGATCGATACGGCGGACGTAGCCGACGCCGAGCAAATCCTGAAGTTGCAGTACCTCTGCTACCAGGGCGAAGCCGCCCTCTACAACGACTTCGGCATCGAGCCGCTGACGCAGTCGCTCGCGAGCCTGCGCGCCGAGTTCGACACCCACACCGTGCTGGTCGCGCGCCTCGGCGCCGAGGTCGTCGGGTCGGTCCGCGGCGTCGTCGACGGCGGTGTGGCCCGTATCGGCCGGCTCGTCGTGCACCCGCGCCTGCAGGGCCACGGCCTGGGCACGCGGCTGCTGGGCAGCCTGGAGAAGCGGTTCGCGCACGCGGACTCGTTCGAGCTGTTCACCGGCCACCGCAGCGACGACAACCTGCGGCTCTACGCGCGGCTCGGGTACGCGGCCGACCGCGTCGAGCGCGTCGGTCCGCGCATGAGCCTGGTCTACCTCACCAAGTCGGCGGCGCTGGCCGCCTGACGGGCCGCGACTCCTCCCGGGCGGGCTCCCTCGGACCGCCCGGATCCCCGGCTCCTCGGGGTCCGTCCCCGCGGCGGACCCCGGGCGGCGGCCCGGCGCGGCTTCCCTCGGCCGCATCCGTGCCACACGCCGTTCACACCTTGGAAACAACTTGAGACAGCCCCGACAGCCTGCGAAGCCATGGCTGCCGGGGCTCTTCACTGGGGATATCGGTTCCCACGGCGGCCCGCGTCTGCTTTAATCGCCCGCATGGTCACCACGGCACACACGCGCACGGTCGAGGCTCCCGCCCCGACGGGCCGCTGTCTGTGTCGCCCGGGCGCGCGATCTCGTACGGGCCGTTCCTGTCGCGCGTGTGGCGGGGATCACATGCGCCCCGGCCGTCGAATGTGCGGCTGCTGAGGCCCTGAGCCCGGCCCGGATGAGCGCCCCCGTACGAGGCGGCGCCCCGGAGACGCCTGTCGACCTCCGCCCCTTCCGCCGCGCACGGCGGCGCCGGCTCGCGCCCTCTCGTGCCCGGCGGTCCACACGCCCCAGGAACCCACGGTGATCCGTACCCACGCCCTGACCAAGGTCTTCCGCTCCCGAGGCCGCGAGGTGTCCGCGCTCCGGCGCGTGGACCTCACCGTGGCCGAGGGCGAGATCTTCGGCGTACTCGGACGCAGCGGCGCCGGCAAGAGCACCTTGGTCCGCTGCGTGAACCTCCTCGAACGCCCCACGTCGGGCACCGTCGAGGTCGGCGGCCGGGAGCTCACCGCGCTGTCGGCGCGCGACCTGCGGGCCGAACGGCGGCGCATCGGCATGATCTTCCAGCACTTCAACCTGCTGTCGAGCCGCGATGTCGCGGGCAACGTCGCGGTGCCACTGGAGATCGCCGGGGTCGGCCGGGCCGAGCGGCGGCGCAAGGTCGGCGAACTGCTGGAGCTGGTGGGTCTCGACCGGCACGCCAACGCGTACCCCGCGCAGTTGTCCGGCGGTCAGAAGCAGCGCGTCGGCATCGCCCGGGCGCTGGCCAACGACCCGCGCGTGCTGCTGTGCGACGAGGCCACCTCCGCACTCGACCCAGAGACGACCCGGACGATCCTCGACCTGCTGCGTGAGCTACGCGCGTCGCTCGGGCTGACGATCCTGCTGATCACCCACGAAATGGACGTCGTCAAGAGCATCTGCGACTCGGCCGCGCTCATGGAGGACGGCCGGGTGACCGAATCCGGGACCGTCGCCGACCTGCTGACCCGCCCCGACTCGCGGCTCGCCCGCGACATGTTCCCCCTCGGCCGGCACACCCCGGACGCGGGCGCGGCCACGGTGGTCGACGTCACCTTTCGCGGTGCCGAGACCGCCGGGCCCTTCCTGTCGACGCTCGCCCGCACCCACGGCGTCGACGCCCGCATCCTCAGCGCGTCCGTCGAAACCGTCGGCGGACGCCAGGTCGGCCGCATGCGGATCGCGCTCGACGGTACGGCCGAGCACAACAAGGCCCCGCTCGGCTTCCTGCGCGCGCAAGGCCTCGGCGTCGACGTCCGCGAGACCGGCGGCCCGGCCACCGCACCGGGCGTCCCCGCCGTCTCCCCGGCCGGACCCGGCGCCGCCGGGACGCCCACCGAACCCCTCGCCGAGGAGGTCTGACATGCCCTGGGACGAACTGCGCCCGCTCCTGTGGACCGCCTCCCAGGAGACGTTCTCGATGGTCGGCTGGACGATGCTGTTCACCGTCGCGGTCGGCCTGCCGCTCGGGGTCCTGCTGGTGCTGACCGACAAGGGCGGACTGCTGGCCTTCGCGCCGGTCAACAAGGTCCTCGGGTTCGTCGTCAACGTCGGCCGGTCGTTCCCCTTCCTCATCCTGCTGGTCGCCCTGATCCCGTTCACCCGCTGGGTCATGGGCCTGTTCGGCCAGGCCACCGCGATCGGCACCGACGCCATGGTCGTGCCGCTCACCGTCGGGGCGATCCCGTTCTTCGCGCGCCTGGTCGAGACGTCCGTACGCGAGGTCGACCGCGGCCTGGTCGAGGCCGCGCAGGCGATGGGCGCGTCCGTCCCCGTGATCGTGCGCAAGGTCCTGGTCCGCGAGGCCCTGCCGTCGCTGGTGTCCGGATTCACCGTGACCGTCATCGCGGTCATCGGCTACTCCGCGATGGCCGGCGTGATCGGCGCGGGCGGCCTCGGCGACCTGGCCATTCGCTACGGCTACAAGAACTTCGACGACCGGACGATGCTCGTGACCGTCGTCGTCCTGATCGTCATCGTCCAAGCGGTCCAGCTCATCGGCGACTTCGTGGCACGCCGCCTGAGCCACCGCTGAACTCCCCACCCAGCCCCCGAAGTCCCCCACAAGAAAGGCACGTTCGTGCGCAAGATCATCGCTCTCGCGGCCGTCGGAACCCTCGCTCTCGGCCTCGCCGCCTGCTCGGACGACTCCGGCGACTCCGACAGCCTCAAGGTGGCCGCCTCGGCGGTGCCGCACGCGCAGATCCTCGAGTACATCAAGGACAACCTCGCCGCCGCCGAGGGGCTCAAGCTCGACATCAAGGTGTTCGACGACTACGCCCTGCAGAACCCGGCCCTCGACGACGGCAGCGTGGACGCCAACTACTTCCAGCACAAGCCGTATCTCGACCAGTACAACACCGAGAACAAGAAGGACCTCGTCCCCGTCACCCCCGTGCACCTCGAACCGCTCGGCGTGTACTCGAAGAAGAACAAGGCGCTCACCGACCTCAAGGACGGCGCGACCATATCCTTCCCGAACGACGCCACCAACGCCGGGCGCGCCCTCAGACTCCTCGCCGACAACGGCCTCATCACGCTCAAGGACGGCGTCGGTGTCAACGCCACCGAGCGGGACGTCGTCGGCAACCCCAAGAAGCTCACGTTCAAGGCGCTGGACGCCGAGCAACTGCCGCGCACCCTCGACGACGTCGACGCCGCGGTGATCAACGGCAACTACGCCCTCCAGGCCAACCTGAGCGCCAAGGACGCCCTGGCCCTGGAGAAGGCCGAGGGCAACCCGTACGCGAACCTCCTCGTGGTCAAGAAGGGCCACGAGAACGACGAGGACGTGCTGAAGCTGAAGAAACTGCTCAACTCGCCCGAGGTGAAGAAGTACATCGAGGACGAGTTCCAGGGCTCGGTACTCCCCGCGTTCTGACCGTGGCACGAACGGCCCCCGCGCGCACGTCAGTTGATGCGCACGGTCCAGTACACGTCCGTCACGTACGGCAGTTCGAGCCGGTCCCGGCCGCGCGTCTCCGGGTGCCCGTCGAGCACGTCCTCGACCTCCCGCCGGACGCGCGCCCGGTCCGGCTCCTCCAGGCCGGAGACGCCGCGGCTCGACAGCACCCGGTCGATCACCGCGGCCCGGGACACGCCGTGCGGATTGGCGAAGTGCCGCTCGCGGACCGGGCCCCAGCCCGGCCGCGCCTCCAACGTCTCACGCCAGGCGCCCGCGTGCCGGTCGGGGGACGCCGGGGGCGTGTGCCGGGCGAGCACGTCCCGGTACGCGCGGACCCACGGCACGGCCTCGTCGCACGTGTTCCACACCAGCCCGAGCCCGCCGCCCGGGGCGAGCACGTGTTCGACCTCGGCGAGCGCCGCTCCGGTGTCGAACCAGTGCCACGCCTGCGCCGCCACCACGGCGTCCGCCGAACCACCCGCCAGACCGGTGTGCTCGGCCGTGCCGTCCGCGACCGTCACCGACGGCAGGAGATCGGCCAGCCGCCCGCGGCTCGCCGCGACCGGCTCCACCGCGACCACCCGCGCGCCCGTGAGCGCCAGCAGGCGCGTGAACAGCCCCGTCCCGGCGCCGAGATCGACCACGGTCCGCCCCGCGCCGAGCGCCAGCGCGTCGGCCAGCTCGGCCAGGGCGGTCAACGGATAGGAGGGGCAGGCGCGTTCCCGCGCCCCGTCAGAGCGCCGGCTGCCGGTGTCCGCGACCTCGTGAGCCCCCACGCGGCGACGCTAGCAGCCCGGACACGGCCGTAGTCCCCGGTGGGACGGATTTTTCGACCTCGTCCCCGGGTGTTAACCCGAGGGGGTGGCCGACTTGGCGGACGTCGCCAGATACGCGCCGATCCAACGCCGCAATTCGCCGAACACCCGGTCGCGCACCGGAGCGCCCGACAGCACCAGGTCGTGCATCCCGCCCTCGATCCGCACGATCGTGACGTGGCGGCCCAGCCTCGGCGCCAGCAGCGCGATGCGGTTCGCGTCCAGGACCGCGTCCGCGTGGTGCAGCGCCTCGCTCCACACGCGGCCGTCGACACTCGCCGCCGACGCCATCACCAGCACCGGGACGTCGATCGCCAGCCCGCGCGCCACCGCGCGGTGGCCCCGGTGCACGGCGGCCACCCAACCCGCGTACGCCGGCAGCCCCGCGAGCGACTTCCACTCCGTGTCGAACGCCCACTCCCCATGGTGGTCCCGGTGCAGGCTCTGCCCGTAGCCGCCGCCCAGCGCGCCCGGGACCGGCCGCTGCGCCACGTAGTGCCGGGCCGCGTGCACCGCCCGCACCCCGACCGTCCGCGTCACCAGCGGCGCGTTCAGGTCCAGGAACGGGCTGTTCAGGAACAGCCCGTCGACCACGCCGCGCCCGGCGCGGTGGTGCGCCCACAGCGCGGTGACCAGCCCGCCCGTCGAGTGCCCGTTGACCAGCAGCACGTCGTGGCCCTCGACCTCCTTGACCACCCGGGCCGCCTCGTCCAGTTCCTCGGCGTAGCGCCCCAGGTCGTCGATGTAGTTGGTGAGCCGGTGGGGCCGCAGCGAACGGCCATACGAGCGCAGGTCGAGCGCGTAGAAGTCGAAGCCGAGGCCGGTGTGGAAGTCGGCCAGGTGGGTCTGGAAGAAGTAGTCGTTGAACCCGTGCACATACAGCACCGCGCGCCGGGTCGGGGCGTCCGCGCGGCGCCGCACGAGGGTGGCGACGGCAGGCCCCTCCGCGTCGTCGCGCAGCGTCAGAGTCGTGGCTTCGAAGCCGCCGCCGAGGATGTCGGGGGCGTACACCGGGTCTCCCATGGGCGGTCAGTCTGCCAGCGCCCGCCCGCGCGGAAGCGCAGGCCCGGGCCGTGTGGGGGTGGCTCGTGGGCCGTGTGAGAGGCTGTCGCCCGACAGCGGGGAAGGAATCCGGTCGAAGCCGGAGCGGTCCCGCCACTGTGACCGGGCGACCGATCCCGCGAACACCCCGTCCCCACGGGAGCGTTCGCCGGGTGCGTCGCCCGGGAGCCAGACACTTCCGGCTGTCCGGGGCCGTGCCGCGGCCCTGCCACCGACCAGGGCGTGGACACCCGAGGGAGGCCGACAGCCGATGTCGCCGCGCACGAGGCCGAATCCGGCCCGCCGTTTCCGCAGCCCGGCGGGTGCCCGATGAGCGCCGGCTACCCCTTCTCCGCGATCGTCGGCCTGGCCGACCTGCGGCTCGCGCTGCTGCTCAACGCGGTCTCGCCCGGCGTCGGCGGCGTGCTGGTCCGCGGCGAGAAGGGCACCGCGAAGTCGACGATGGTCCGGGCGCTCGCCGCGCTGCTCCCCGATACCGACACGGTCTGCGGCTGCCGCTTCGCGTGCGACCCGGCCGCCCCCGACCCCGCGTGCCCCGACGGCCCGCACGACCCGTCCGCCTCCGGCGAGACCCGGCGCGCGCGGCTGGTCGAACTCCCGGTCGGCGCGACCGAGGACCGCCTCGTCGGCGCGCTCGACCTGGAGCGGGCGCTGGCCGAGGGCGTCAAGGCGTACGAGCCCGGTCTGCTCGCGGCGGCGCACCGCGGCGTGCTGTACGTCGACGAGGTCAACCTGCTGCACGACCACCTGGTCGACCTGCTTCTGGACGCCGCCGCGATGGGCACCGCGCACGTCGAACGCGAGGGCGTCTCGGTACGGCACGCCGCGCGCTTCCTGCTCGTCGGCACGATGAACCCCGAAGAGGGCGAGCTGCGCCCGCAGTTGCTCGACCGATTCGGCCTCACCGTCGAGGTGGCCGCGAGCCGCGAGCCGCGCGAACGCGCCGAGGTCGTGCGCCGGAGGCTCGCCTACGAGGCCGACCCCGAGGGGTTCGCACGGCGCTGGGCGGCCGAGGACGCCGGACTCGCCGCGCGCATCGTGCGCGCCCGCGGTGTGCTGCCCGAGGTCACGCTGCCCGACGCCGAGTTGGAACGGGTCGCCCGGGTCTGCGCGGCGTTCGAGGTGGACGGCCTGCGTGCCGACCTGGTCACCGCGCGGACCGCGATCGCCCTCGCGGCGTGGCACGGCCGCACCGAGGTCGACGCGTCCGACGTGCGCCGGGCCGCGCAGCTCGCGCTGCCGCACCGCCGCCGCCGCAACCCCTTCGACGCTCCCGGGCTCGACCACGACAAGCTCGACGAGGCGCTCGAGGACGAGCCCGAGCCCGAGGAGCCCGAGCCCGAGGAGCCCGGACCCGGCGCGCCCGGCCCGTCGGCCGGACCGGGCGACGACGAACCCGATCCGGACCCCGACGGCCCGGGCACCCCCGGGCCGCGCGGCGGACGGGACGACCGCGCCCCGCGACCCCGCACACCCGCCGAGACCGAGCGGGAGCCGGGGACCGACCGGTCCGACGGCCGGACCGGACCGGCCGCCGAACACCCGTCGGCCGCCGCCGAGCCCGCCCCGGCCGCAGCCGCTGCCGCCGACCAACCGGCCGTGGCCGCCGCCGAGCCGTTCCGGACCCGCCTGATCGCCGTCCCCGGCCTCGGCCAGGGCGCCGCCGGCCGCCGCTCGCGCGCCGAGACCGGTATCGGCCGCACGACCGGGGAGCGTCGCCCGGTCGGCGGCCGGACCACCCGACCGCACCTCGTCGGCACGGTCCGCGCGGCGGCACCGCACCAGCGGGCCCGCGGCCGGTCGGGGCCCGGCCTGGTCGTCCGGCGCGACGACATCCGCGAGGCGGTGCGCGAGGGCCGTGAGGGCAACCTCGTGCTGTTCGTCGTCGACGCGTCCGGGTCGATGGCCGCGCGGGCCCGCATGCGCACGGTCAAGGGCGCCGTGCTGTCCCTCCTGCTGGACGCCTACCAGCGCCGCGACAAAGTCGGCCTGGTCACGTTCCGGGGAGCGGGCGCCGAACTGGCCCTGCCGCCCACGTCGTCGGTCGAAGCCGGAGCGGCGCGGCTCGCGGCGCTGCCCACGGGCGGGCGCACTCCGCTCGCGGCGGGCCTGCTGCGCGCGTACGAGGCGCTGCGCGTCGAGCGGCTGCGTGATCCGCGGCGGCGACCACTGCTGGTCGTGGTCACCGACGGCCGCGCGACGCACGGACGCGACCCGCTCGGCGAGGCCCGGCGCGCGGCGGGCCTGCTCGCGACGTCCGGCGTCGCAGCCGTCGTGGTGGACTGCGAAAACGGCCCGGTCCGGCTCGGATTGGCCGCGCGGCTGGCCGCCGACCTGGCCGGCCCGGTCCTCGGCCTGGCCGACCTGGCGACCGACGGGCTCGCCGGGCTCGTCCGCGACCTGCGTGCCGCGAGCTGACGTGACGTCATAAGCGCGCCCTCGGCTGACGCCCCATCGGAGGCGCCCGGCCGGCCGGGCGCGCCGTGTGCCCGCCCTCCCACCGAGTCCACGAGGAGACGACATGCCGCAGGGCAAGCCCGAACACGTGCCGGCCGACGGCCTGACCACGCGGCAGCGCCGCAACCGTCCGCTCGTGATGGTGCACACCGGCCCGGGCAAGGGGAAGTCCACCGCCGCCTTCGGCCTCGCGCTGCGCGCGTGGAACCAGGGCTGGCCGGTGGGGGTGTTCCAGTTCGTCAAGTCCGCGAAGTGGAAGGTCGGCGAGGAGAACGTGCTGCGCGTCCTCGGGCGGCTGCACGACGAGACCGGCGAGGGCGGGCGCGTCGCGTGGCACAAGATGGGCGAGGGCTGGTCGTGGATCCAGCGCCCCGGCTCGGAGGCCGACCACGCGGCCGACGCCGCGGAGGGCTGGGCGCAGATCAAGCGGGACCTCGCCGCCGAGGCCTACGGACTGTACGTGCTCGACGAGTTCACCTACCCGATCAAGTGGGGTTGGGTCGACGTCGCCGACGTGGTCGAGACCCTGGCCGCGCGGCCCGGCCGCCAGCACGTCGTGATCACCGGCCGTGACGCGCACCCCGATCTCCTCGCGCACGCCGACCTGGTGACCGAGATGACCAAGGTCAAGCACCCGATGGACGCCGGGCAGAAGGGCCAGAGAGGCATCGAATGGTGAGCGCATGGTGACCGGTCCGGCCGGCCGCCGCCCGCGCGTCGTGATCGCCGCGCCGGCCTCCGGGCAGGGCAAGACCACCGTCGCCACCGGGCTCATGGCCGCCCTCACGGCGCGCGGCCTGCGCGTCTCGCCGCACAAAGTGGGGCCCGACTACATCGACCCCGGCTACCACGCCCTCGCGTGCGGGCGCCCCGGCCGCAACCTCGACCCGTTCCTCGTCGGCGAAGAGCGCATCGCCCCGCTGTTCGCCCACGGCGCCCGCGACACCGACATCGCGGTCGTCGAAGGCGTCATGGGGCTGTACGACGGAGCCGCCGGACGCGGCGACTTCGCGTCCACCGCCCACGTCGCCCGCCTGCTGCGCGCCCCGGTCGTCCTCGTCGCCGACGCACGGTCGCAGGGCCGCTCGATCGCGGCGCTCGTCCACGGGTTCGCGTCCTACGACCCGCACGTGGACCTGGCCGGCGTCGTCCTCAACCGGGTCGGTACCGAACGCCACGAGGCGATCCTGCGCGAAGCCCTCGACCCCCTCGGCATCCCGGTGCTCGGCGTGCTCGGGCGCCACGACGCGATCGCCAAGCCGTCGCGGCATCTCGGGCTCGTCCCCGTCGCCGAGCGCCGCGCCGAGGCCGTCGCCACGGTCGCGGAACTCGGCGCACTGGTGCGGGAGTCCGTCGACCTGGACGCGGTCGTGCGGATCGCGCGCGCCGCCGCGCCGCTGCCCGCCGAGCCCTGGCGGCCCGGGGAGGACGCCGCCGAGACCGGCGGCCCCGCCGCCGGACGGCCCCGGATCGCGGTCGCGGGCGGCGCGGCGTTCACCTTCGGCTACGCCGAGACACCCGAGCTGCTGCGCGCGGCGGGCGCCGACGTGTGCACGTTCGACCCGCTGCGCGACGAGCGGCTGCCCGACGGCGTCTCCGGGCTCGTGATCGGCGGCGGATTCCCGGAGGTGTACGCGGCCGAGCTGTCCGCCAACGCGGCCCTCCGCGCGGCCGTGGCGGCGCTCGCGGCGCGCGGCGGGGCGATCGCCGCCGAGTGCGCCGGGCTGCTCTACCTGGCGCGTTCGCTCGACGGGGCGCCCATGTGCGGCGTGCTGCCCGCCGAGGCGCGCATGACCGAACGCCTCACCCTCGGCTACCGGGACGCCGTCGCGACGGCCGACTCCGTCCTGGCCCCCGCGGGCGCCGCGCGGCGCGGCCACGAGTTCCACCGGACGGCCGTGACGCCCGAGGCCGGCGAGCGGGCGGCATGGCGGTGGGCCGCGCCGGCGGGCGCCGCCGGGAAGGCTGCCGCGACCGGCCCGGGCGTCCCGGCCGCGACCCGCCTGGAGGGTTTCGTCGGCGGCAATGTCCACGCGTCGTACCTGCACACGCACTGGGCCGGCCATCCCGACACCGCGCGGCGGTTCGTCACGGCGGCCGGCCGGGTCGCGTAGTGCCGCGGTCGGGAGCGCCGGTCCGCGCCGCGCCGGCCTCGGCGGGCCATCCGCACGGGGGACGCCGCGGGCCGCACCCGCCGCGCCGGTGGCGCCCGCGTGTCCCGGCGTGAGCCGGTGACCCGTCGCGGACCGGGTACGCGACCCGGGCCCGGAACCCCGGTGATCGCCCCCATCAGTGGTACCCGGCCCGAGGCGGCCGGCGAAGCCGGTGAAAACGGGCGGAAACGTCGCCGTGACACCGTGGACCGATGTGCGCCGAACCCCCCGCGCGCGGGATGATCGGCGCTCGGCGGACACCGTCCGGCGCCGCGGAACCCCGCGACGCCTTCCGGACGTCGCCGCTGGTGGAGACGCGTCGTACGACACAGGGCCGGACACGACAAGGACGGACGGGAGCACATGGCCGACAGGGTGACCGTGATCGGATACGACGGCGCACCGTTGTCCGCCGCCGCGCGTACCGCGCTCCGGGCGGCGACGCTCGTCGCGGGCGGCGCCCGGCACCTTGACGCCGTCGACGTCCCCGACGCCGCCGAGCGCGTCGTCATGGGCAACGTGCACGTCGCCGCCCGGCGGATCAGCGAACACCGCGGGACCGCGGTCGTCGTCGCCTCCGGCGACCCGGGGTTCTTCGGCATCGTCCGCATACTGCGCCGCCCCGAGTACGGGCTCGAACTGGAGATCGTGCCCGCCGTCTCGTCCGTCGCCCACGCCTTCGCCCGCGCCTCGATGCCCTGGGACGACGCCAAGGTGGTCAGCGCGCACGGCCGCGAACTGCGCCGCGCGGTCAACGTCTGCCGCGCCTACGGCAAAGTCGCCGTGCTGACCGGCCCCGGCTCCGGCCCCGCCGAACTCGGCCTGATGCTGCGGGACGTGCCCCGCACCTTCGTCGTGTGCGAAAACCTCGGCACGGAGCACGAGGAAGTCACCATGCTCTCCGCCGACAAGGCGACCGACCGCACGTGGTCCGACCCCAACGTGGTCATCGTCGTCGGCCCCAACCCGGTCACCTCCGCACCGGCCGGCTGGATCGCCGGGCAGCGGTCCACCTTCCCCGGCCCGGTGCGCGGCTGGGCGCTCGGCAAGGACGCGTACGACACCGAGGGCGCGGCGATCCCGGGCCCCGAGGTACGTGCCGTCGCGGTCGCCCGGCTCGGCCCCGCGCCCGGCGACCTGGTGTGGGACATCGGCGCGGGCAGCGGCGCGCTCAGCGTCGACGTGGCCCGCCACGGCGCCGCCGTCATCGCCGTCGAGCGCGACCCGCTCGGCTGCGAGCACATCCACTCCAACGCCGCCCGCTACGGCGTCGAGATCCAGGTGGTGCCCGCGAGCGCCCCGGACACCCTGTCGCGCCTCCCCGACCCCGACGCGGTCTTCGTCGGCGGCGGGGGAGTCGACGTCGTCGCGGCGTGCGCCGCGCGCCGCCCGGAGCGCGTGGTGGCCGCGCTGCCCGCGCTCGAATCCGTGGGCGCCGTGCACGCGGCGCTCACCGGTGCCGGATACGCCGTCGACGGGACGCTGTTGCAGTCGTCGCGCCTGACTCCCGGCACCGGCGCCCACCGGCTCACGTCCGACGCACCGGTCTTCGTGCTGTGGGGCGAACGGCTGTGAGCGCGGGGGCGGTCCGCGACGCACCCGACCCGCCGGTGGGCCTCGTCGTGGGGGTCGGCGCGTCGAAGGGCGTGGCGTACGACGAAATCCACGAGACGTTGCGCGCGGCTCTCGACACCCTCGGCCTCGCACACGTCCGCGTGGTCGCGGTGGCCAGCGTCACCACCAAACGCGGCGAACCCGCCATCCACGCGCTCGCGGACGACCTCGGCGCGGCCATGGTGTGGCTGCCGCCGGAACGTCTCGCCGCGACGCACGTGCCGAACCCTTCCGCGAGGGTCCGCGCGGTCACGGGAACGCCGAGCGTCGCCGAGGCCGCGGCGCTGGTCGCGACCGAAGGCGGTGTCCTCGTGTTGGGGAAAACCCGCAGCGCGCGCCGTCCTTGTCTGTGCACGATTGCCCTGGCACGCCATCAGGTTGGTGGGACGACGGCATGAACAACGGGAAAACCGGGGGCGACGCGGGGTGAAGGGAACGGAGGGGGCAGGGATGGCGATCGAACCGACGACCCCGCCGACTCGGAACCGCGCGGAGACCAGGATGATGGTCGCCGACGGTACGACGGCGGACCGCACGACGCACGGCAGGGGCACGGACAGACCGGACATGCGCACCACCACCAGGACTTCGCCCGACCCCGCGTACGCCTTCGCCGCCGACCGCCTCGCGCCCACCCCCGCGGTCTCCGGCGCGCCGCCGGACCCGGCCGCCGGAAAGGCGGCCGAAGGCACCTCGGAGGCGGTCGAGGACGCGGACGTCGACCTGCGCCACCACGGAGACCGCGAAGTCGCCCCGGGGCTCGTCGACCTGGCCGTGAACGTCCGGGGCGGCGCACCCCCCGACTGGCTCACCGAGCACCTCGTCGCCAGCCTGGCCGGCCTCGCCGCGTACCCGGACGCCACCGCGGCGCGCCGCGCGGTGGCCGCGCGCCACCGCCGCCCGGTCGACGACGTGCTCCTCACCGCGGGCGCCGCCGAGGCGTTCGTCCTCCTCGCCCGCACCCTGACGCCGCGTCATGCCGTGGTCGTCCACCCGCAGTTCACCGAACCCGAGGCCGCGTTGCGGGCCGCCGGGCATACTGTGCACAGGGTCGTCCTCGCCGAGCGGGACGGCTTCGGCCTCGATCCGGCCCGCATCCCGGAAGAGGCCGATCTCGTGGTGATCGGCAATCCCACCAACCCCACGTCCGTCCTGCACCCCGCCGCGACCATCGCCGCGCTCGCCCGCCCGGGGCGCGTGCTCGTGGTCGACGAGGCCTTCGCCGACACTCTCCCCGGTGAACCCGAAAGCCTCGCCGAACGGCGTGATGTCGAAGGGCTCGTCGTCGTCCGCAGTCTCACCAAGACGTGGGCGCTGGCCGGGCTCCGCATCGGCTACCTCCTCGCCTCCGCCGACCTGGTACGACGCTGCGAGCAGGCGCAGCCGCTGTGGTCGGTCTCCACTCCCGCCCTGGTCGCCGCGGAGGCGTGCAGCGGTGCGGAAGCGGTGGCACACGCTGCCGCTTCGGCCGTTACGCTCGCGACGGACCGGGCGTACCTCGTGGCAAGACTGCGGGCGATTCCCGGGGTTCGGCTCCCCGTCGAGCCCCGCGCCTCGTTCGTGCTCGCGCACGTCGAGGAAGGCCTCAAGGTCCGCGAACTCCTGCGCGAGCGGGGTTTCGCGGTCCGGCGGGCCGACACCTTTCCGGGCCTCGGCCCGGACTGGCTTCGGATAGCGGTACGGGACCGTGCCACGACACAGGCCTTCGCGGCTGCACTAGAAGGGGTGTTGACCACGTGAGCGAGCGCAGCGAGCGAACCCATAAAGGGGTGCGTTTCGCGATTGCGGCACCGAGCGGGGCGAGGGGGCGTGGCATGAGCGAGCGAACCCGTGACAGGGGTGCGTTTCGCGATTGCGGCACCGAGCGACGCGAAGGGCCGTGCATGAGCGAGCGCAGTGAGCGGACCCGGACGACGGGCGCGCTTCGCGGATGCGGCGTCGAGCTCGGTGAGGTGCGGGCATGAACGAGCACGACGAACTGCGTCCGCCGCACAACGCGGGCGTGGCACCGGGGCACCCCGGCGCCACCGCCCCCGCGTACGGCTACCCCGACGTCGACGGCAGCGGCCGACTCGACGACCTGGACGACCTGGACGACGACGACGCCCTGCTCATGCCGGGCCCGCAGGGCGGCTGGGCGGAAGTCCCCACGGAATCGGGCCACTTCCGGGCCGTGCAGATGCCCGCGGGCCCGGTGGCCGGTGAGGTGCCCGCCCCCGGCTACGCGGTCGGCACCCCGGCCGACGGGCTCGGGTACGTGCCCCCGGTGGGCCAGACCGGGCCGGTCGGGCAGGCGGGGCAGGTCGGGCAGGTGGGGCAGGTGGGGCAGGTGGGGCAGCAGCACGGTCAACACCCGCACCCCGACGCGCAGACGCCGCGGGCCCACCCCGGACACCTGCCGCAGTACCCGCAGGACCAGCAGCTTCACCACCAGGCGCACCCGCAGCAACCAACGCACCTGGTGCAGGAGATGCCGCACGCTCACGACGGCATGCCGCAGCCGCATCACCAGGGCGCGCCCGGCCACGCCGCACCGCCTGTTCCGCCGGAGAGCGCCTACGGAGTGCCGCCCCAGGGCGGCCACCCCGAGGCGGTGGTCCCGGCCGACGCACAGCGGCCCGCGTCGCCGGCCGACTATCCCGACCAGGCGGGCGTGCCCGGTTTCGGTGCCCCCGTGGACCCCGCGTCGCCGGGTGCCCCCCAGATGGGCCCGACCCCGGTGCCGCCGACGCAGGCGCCCCCGGGCTTCGCCGTACCGCACAACGCCGGAGACTCGGCGCAGCACGGCGTGCACCCGCCGCAGACCTTCCCCGGCGGCGCACCCGAGGCCGCCGGGCAGCCGCCGCAGGCGTATGCGCCGCACCCGGGGGTTGCCGCGCCCGCGGCTCCGCTCCAGGACACCACCCAGCCGACGTCGGGTCCGGTGCGGTCGCTCGCCGACCGGATGTCGGCCGCAGCCGCCGCCCCGGTCCCGCCCGCCGGGCTCGGACCCGCCGCGTCCGGACCCCAACTCGGCATGCCCGCACCGGAGTTCGCACCGGGTCAGCAGGTGCCGCAGCATGTCCCGCCGCACCCGCAGTCCTCCGGCGCGCACCGGGGACCGGAGACCGGGCCGGACGCCGCGTCGCCGGTCGGGCAGCCTTCGCCGGCGGCCGGTTTCGCGGTCCACGGGCAGCAGGCGCCCGACTCCGGGGCGGCACCCGCTTTCGCCCCTCCGGCCGTCGACGGCGGGCCGATGCCCGAGTCCGGCGTACGCCCCAGCGCGGAAACGCAGCAGCCGCACCACCCCGCGCAGCCCGGCGGGATGGCGGAGCCGTCCACCGAGCGGTCCGGGAGCATCGCCACGGCACCGCGACAGCCCGTCGCCGAGACCGCGCCCGGCGGGCAGCAGCCCGCGCCCGGGTCCGAAGCCCCGGCCACGCCCGTGCAGTTCCCGCACCAGCCCAACGGCTCCCCGCAGTCGCAGCAGATCCAGGCGATGACGGGCGCTCCCGGGACGACCCCGCCGCCGCGCACGACGCTGCCGCCGCGACGGCAGCGCCGCGTCGGGCGCGGGCCCGCATCGGCCCAACACCAGGCCGTCCGGCCGGCCCCGAATGCGAACCCGGCACCGCCGGTCGTGCCCGGGCAGCCCGGCGAGGCGAACGCCGCGCGGGCGAACGCGGCGTCGGCCGACACCGCACCGTCCCCGGCGACGCCGCAGGCCGCCACGCAGCCGGGGGCCGAGACGCCCGCCTCGGCGGGGCAGACCGGCGACGTGAACGCCGCGCACGCGAACACACCGACGGCCGCAGCCGCGTCGGCGGCACCGCCGGTGGCCGAGGCACCGGGGCAGGCACCCGCAGCGCAGCCCCACGCCGAGCCGTCGGCCGATGCCGCACCCGCTCCCGTTCCGCCGCACGACACCGCGCGACCGGTCGCGGACGCTCCCGTCGCGACGGGGCAGCCGCCCGCCGCGCCCGTGAACGAGCCGTCGGTTGACGCCGCGTCGGCTCCGGCGGCGCCGCAGGCCGCCGCGCAGCCGGTGGTCGAGGTGCCGGGTCAGGCGGGCCCGGTGTCTGCCGCCCACGCGAACGCCCAGGCGGTCGAGGCCTCGTCGGCTCCGGTGCCGCCGCGGAGTGACACGCGACCCGGTGCGGAGGCGCAGGCCGCGCCCGAGCAATCCGGCGCGGTGAACACCGCGCAGTCCGGCACCGAGCAGGCGACCGCGTCGTCGGAGGCCGCCGCGTCGACGCGGCAGCCGCAGGGACAACAGCCGCAGGGTTCGGCATCCGCTCCCGCACCGGCGGGGACACTGCGGAACCCCCAAGCGGCGAGCGGGCCGCAGGCACCGCAGGCACCCCAGGCACCGCAGCCGCCGAATCCGGCGGCGCCCGGCGTCCAGGCCCCCGCCGACACTCAGGCCCCCGCGCCCGAGACCGGTCCCGCACCCGCCGACATGCCGCGCATCCCGCCGCCCCCGAACGGCCCGGTCGCGACCGGGGAGGCCGCACAGGGCGCCGTCCACGAGGCGGCTCCCGAACCGGCTCCGGCCCCGGCACCCGCGCAGCCGCGCCGTATGCGTACGGCCGCGTTCGCCGACCCGGAGACCGCGCCGCGCCGGAGTGTGCGCACGCGCAACCTGCGGGCGCGCGCGGCGAACCCGGAGACGCCGCCGGAAGCCCCGGCCGGCGCGGCGCCGTCCGAGGTTCCGCCGGCCGCACAGCCCGCCGCCGAGCCCGGCTCGTCAGGAGCGGCGGACGCGGGAGCCCGGCCGCGTACGCCCGGCGCGCGCCCGCGCACGCGGGTGCGCGCCGTGGCGGGCGACCCGGTGCCGGTGCCCGCGGAGGCACCGGCTGCCCCGCCCGCCACCGCACCCGTCCCCGATTCGGCGGCGGATGCGGCCACCCAGGCCGCGGAGACGCCGAACGCGGCGGCCTCGGCGCCCGCCGCGCCGACCGGTGAGCCCGTGTCCGGAGCGGAGTCCCCGGCGGTCCCGCAACCGGGCGGGGAAACACCCGCACCGACCGGGGGACAGGAACCCGGGGCACCGTCCCCGGCACCCTCCGCCCCCGCACCCGCCTCGCCGAACTCCTCTGCGGAGAACGTGAGTTCGACTGCCGTTCCGGACAACGCGCCGACCGCTCCCGCCCCGGCCGGGGAGACCCGGCCCGTGTCGGGGGACACCGCGGCTGCCCCGCGGCAGGGTCCCGCACGGTCCGCCTCGGGGCCGGGACGCGTCGCCGCCCGGCGAGCGCGGCAGGCCCGCGTCGCCCCTGCCCCCGCCCCGGCACCGGCTCCCGCACCCGCGGCCGAATCGGCGCCGACACCGCGGCAACCGGCGCCCGAGCCCCGCGAGGCCCAGCCGCCAGCCGTTCCGGTCGCCGGGACGCCCGCCGCCGGTGCCCAGGTCACTCCCGCGCATCAGGGACCGATCCCGGTACCCCCGATCGCCCCGGCGCCGGGATCCGGCGCCGCGAACGCCGCTGCCGCAGCCCCCACCCCGGGCGACGACAGCGCGCCAGGCACGCCCGGCAAGGAGAACGCAACGGAACCCCCCGCGAACCCCGCAGCCTCGCACGGCACCCCGGAATCCGGCCCGCAGCCGAGTGCGTCCACCGACGCGCCCGCGAGCCCGGAGACCCCCGCGCCGACGGACGAGGCGGCCCCGGCGGCACAGCCCGTCCCGGCCGAGCGGTCGCCACAGGCCCCGGCGGCTGCGCCGCCCGCCGCACCGGGCGACCGGGCGACCCCGACCGAACAAGTCCCGCACGAGGGCCAAGCCGTGCAGGCCGTGCAGCCTGCGCAGGCCGTTCCCGCAGACGCAGACGCAGACGCTGCCGTCGCCGACGCGCAGACGGTGCCCGCGCAGGCCGCTCAGGCGGCGCCCGAGGGGGAACCGGCCCAGGCCGCCGGTCGGCAGGTGCCGGCCGCGCGTCGCCGCGGACCGCGTCCCGCCCCCGTCGGCGTGGCCGCCCAGGCCCAGCCCGCACAGGCGCAGGCCGAGCAGCCCGCACCGGCCGAACCCGCGCCGCGGTCGGCCCAGGATGAGCAGTCGGCTCAGGCCGCGGCCTCGGCGGACGCGTCGGCGGGACCGTCCGGTCGCCGCCGCGGGCCGCGTACGGCCACGGTCCCCGCCCAGGGGGCGCCGGCGGACGCCGCCGCCCCGGGGCAGTCGGCGCCCGAGCAGGCCGTCGACGCGTCCGAGGCGCCCACGCAGCCGCTCCCGGTGCCGCCGGCCGCGCAACCGCGGGCGGACTCCGCGTCGGCGGGCCCGGCCGCGGAGTCGAGCGGTGTGGACGGCCCTGACGTACCGTCGTCGGCGCCGGCCGCGGGACCCACGGCGGACGCCGCGGCGGCGGCTCCGGCCGCGGCACACGATGCGGCGGCGGACCAGCCCGACACACCGCGGTCGGCACCGTCCGACGCGGCCGGACCGAGCGCGGCTCCGCAGCCGGGCGCGGCGGGCCAACCCGCGGAGCAGGCCCGGACCGCCGACGAATCCGCCGCGAACACACAACCGGCGGCGGCCGATTCGGCCGAGCACGCCCCGGGCACGCCGGACGGGGACGACTCCGCCGGGGAGACCGGCGCGGACCAGGCGGGCCGACCGGAACACCCGGAGCAGCCGGAACAGACCGCTGACGGCACGACCCCGGACACCGGGACCGCCGCCCCGCAGCCGGCGCCCGCGAACGCGGCACCCGCGGCCACCGACCCGGCGGCAGCCGCACCCGCGCGGGGCGACGCGACCGCCGAGCCGTCCGACGCGCGGGAGGAGCCGGCCGGAGGCGCCGCCCCGCAGGCCGCACCCGAGGCCGCGGGCTCCGCCGACGACGCCGCCCCGGCCGCTGCCGAATCGCCCGCCGGTTCCCCCGAGGCCGAGGCCGGGGAGCTTCCGGAGGGCGGCCGGGACGGGCAGGGGGCTCAGAACGGGCAGGACAGCCAAGCCGCCGCGGGAGGCGCCCAAGGCGTCCGCGACGGCCGCGGCGGCGACGGCCCGAGCCCCGGCACTGCGGACGCGCAGGAAGGCCCCGCTGACGCCCGGAGCGCCGACGAGGCGCAGGCCGCCGCCGAAGCCGCGGGCGAGGACAACGCCGACGAGGCCACGGGCGACCCGGCTCGCGCCGCCGAGGCCGAGCCCGAGCCCGGTGAGGACCCCGCCGACCCCGCGCCCGGCTACGACGACGCCGCCCGCGAGGCGGTCCACCGCGTCATGCGCGAACGCCGCGACGTGCGCACCGGTTTCCGTTCGGACCCGGTGCCCGACGAGGTCCTGATCCGCGTCCTCCAGGCCGCGCACCACGCACCCAGCGTCGGTTACTCGCAGCCGTGGGATTTCGTGGTGATCCGCTCGGAGGAGACCCGCGCCAACGTCCACGCGTTGGCGGCCCGGCAGCGCGAGGCGTACGCGGCGTCCCTGCCCAAGGCCCGGGCCAAGCAGTTCCTCGGGATCAAGACCGAGGCGATCCTGGAGACGCCGGTCAACATCGTCGTGACCGTCGACTCGACGCGCGGCGGGCGCCACACGCTGGGACGCCAGACGCAGCCGCAGATGGGCCCGTACTCCAGCGCCCTCGCGGTCGAGAACCTGTGGCTCGCGGCCCGCGCCGAGGGCCTGGGCGTCGGGTGGGTCAGCTTCTTCGACGAGCGCGAGCTGCGCTCGGAGCTGGGCCTGCCCGAGCACCTGGAGATCGTGGCGTACCTGTGCGTGGGCTTCGTCGACGCGTTCCCGGGCGAACCCGAGCTGGAGCAGGCCGGGTGGGCCAAGCAACGGCCGCTGTCGTGGGTCGTGCACGAGGAGGAGTACGGGCGGCGCGGGCTTCCGGGCGAGGACCCGGTGCGCCTGCTCGACGAGACGATCCGCTCGGTGCGCCCGCTCGACGCCAAGGCGCTGAGCGCGGCGTGGGACCGGCACAAGGTCATGACCAAGCCGGCCGGTTCGCTGGGCGTGCTGGAGATGATCTCGGCCCAGCTGGCCGGGCTGGCGCGCGTGTGTCCGCCGCCGGTGCCCGAGCCCGCCGCCGTCGCGGTGTTCGCCGCCGATCACGGCGTGCACGCCCAAGGCGTATCGCCGTGGCCGCAGGAAGTCACCGCGCAGATGGTGCACAACTTCCTCGGCGGCGGCGCGGTCGTCAACGCGTTCGCCCGCCAGGTGGGTGTCGAGGTGTGCGTCGTCGACGTCGGTGTCGCCGCCGAACTGCCCGTCGCCTCGGGCCTGTTGCCGCGAAAGGTCCGCCCCGGGACCGGCGACATGACCGAGGGCCCGGCGATGACGCGCGAGGAGGTCATGCGCGCCATAGAGGTCGGTGTCGAGACCGCCCGCGACCTGGTGACCGCGGGCAACCGCTGCCTGCTGACCGGCGACATGGGCATCGCGAACACCACCGCGTCGGCGGCGCTGATCGCGGTGTTCACCGGCTCCGACGTCGCCGAGGTCACCGGCCGCGGCACCGGGATCGACGACCACACGCACGACCACAAGGTGCAGGTCATCCGGGCCGCACTCGCCCGGCACACCCCGGACCCGGACGACCCGGTCGGGGTCCTCGCCGCGGTCGGCGGTCTGGAGCACGCCGCGCTCGCGGGGTTCATCCTCGGTGCCGCGGCGATGCGGACGCCGGTGATCCTGGACGGGGTCATCGCGGGGGCCGCGGCCCTGGTCGCGCACCGCATCGCGCCCGACGCCCTCGCGGCGTGTGTCGCGGGCCACCGATCGGCGGAACCGGGCCACGCCGCCGCCCTGGCGAAACTGGGGCTGCGTCCGCTGGTCGAGCTGGAACTGCGCCTCGGCGAGGGGACGGGTGCCGTGTTGGCCCTGCCCCTGGTGCAGAGCGCGGCCCGCGTGATGCACGATGTGGCCACGTTCGACTCCGCCGGAGTCAGCGGCAAGACCGGCTGAACCGGGCGGGAGCACGCGGCAGCCGCCCGGACCGCGGCGGGGGAGGTCATCCCCGCCGGGGTCCGGGCGGCATCGCGTGAACCCGCCGCGCACGGGCCCAGGGCACCGCCGTGCGCGCACCGGCACGGCCCACGGGCCCGCACCCCCGGGCCCCGACGAAAAGTGAGAAAGAACGCCATGTCCCCGAAGTACGACGACGTCCCCGCCTACCCCGCGGGCCTCCGTCTCGCCGGCCGCAAGGTCGTCATGGTGGGGGCCGGCGCGGTCGCCCGCCGCCGCCTCGCCGGACTCGTCGACGCGCAGGCCGACGTGCTGGTGGTCGCACCGGCCGCGACCCCGTCCGTCGAGGCGATGGCCGACGACGGCGAGCTGCGCTGGGAGCGCCGCGGCTACCGGGCCGACGACCTGGAGGGTGCCTGGTACGTCGTCGCCGCGACCGACGACACCGCGGTCAACGCGGCCGTCGAGGCCGATGCCGAGGCGCGGCGGATCTTCTGCGTACGCTCCGACGACGCCTCGCACGCCAGCGCCTGGACGCCGGCGAGCGGACGGCACGACGGCCTCCAGATCGCGGTCCTCGCGGGCGGCGACCCGCGCCGCGCCGCCGCGGTGCGCGACCGGATCCTCGAGGGGATGCGCGAAGGGGCGCTCGGTGCGGCGCACTTCCGGGGCAAGAAGGCCGGCGTGGCGCTCGTCGGCGGCGGCCCCGGCGACCCGGACCTCATCACGGTGCGCGGCCGTCGCCTGCTCGCCGAGGCGGACGTCGTCGTCACCGACCGGCTCGGCCCGCGCGCGCTCCTCGACGAACTGGCCTCCGACGTCGAGGTCATCGACGCCGCGAAGATCCCGTACGGCCGGGCGATGGCGCAGGACGCGATCAACAACGAGATCGTCAAGCACGCGTCGGCCGGAAAGTTCGTGGTGCGCCTCAAGGGCGGCGACAACTACGTCTTCGGGCGCGGTTTCGAGGAGGCCATCGCGTGTGCCGCGGCGGGCATCCCGGTCGAGGTCGTCCCCGGTATCACCAGCGCCATCTCGGTGCCCGCGATCGCCGGGATCCCGGTCACCCACCGCGGCGTGGCGCACGAGTTCACCGTCGTCTCCGGCCATGTCGCCCCCGACAGCCCGGAGTCGCTCGTCGACTGGGCCGCGCTCGGCCGCCTGCGGGGTACCCTCGTGCTGCTGATGGCGATGGAGCGCCTCGGGGCGATCGCCGAGACGCTGATCGCGCACGGCCGCGACGCCGCGACGCCGGTGGCGGTCGTCCAGGAGGGCACGATGGCGACCCAGCGGACGCTTCGCACCACGCTCGCGCGGGCCGCGGCGGACGTGCGGGAGGAGGGCCTGCGGCCTCCCGCGATCGTCGTCGTCGGCGAGGTCGTGGCGGTCGCCGACCAGATCGCCCGATGACGCGCGTCATCCGCGTCGACGACCCGCGCGATCCGCGTCTGGCCGACTACACCGACCTCACCGACGTCGACCTGCGCCGCCGCCGGGAGCCCGCCGAAGGGCTCTTCATGGCCGAGGGCGAGAAGGTCATCCGCCGTTCCCTGCAAGCCGGTTACCCGCTGCGCTCGATGCTGCTGACCGAACGCTGGCTGGACGCGATGGCCGACGTCATCGAGAACGCCGAGGGCCCGGTGTACGTCGCGGCCCCGGACACCGTCGAACACGTCACCGGCTACCACGTGCACCGCGGCGCGCTCGCCTCGATGCACCGCAAGCCACTGCCCCCGGTCGGCGAACTCCTCGGCCGCGCACGGCGCGTGGCGATCCTTGAGGCGGTCAACGACCACACCAACATCGGCGCGATCTTCCGCGGCGCCGCCGCCCTCGGCATGGACGCGGTCCTGTTGTCGCCGGACTGCGCCGATCCGCTGTACCGCCGCTCGGTGAAGGTGTCGATGGGCGCGGTCTTCTCGGTGCCGTACGCGCGCCTCGCGCCCTGGCCGCACGCGCTCGGCGCGGTGCGCGACGCGGGCCTGACGCTGCTGGCCCTGACGCCCGCCGACCGGGCGGTGCCGCTGTACGAACTCCCGTACGCCGCCGTGGAACGCTGCGCGCTGATGCTCGGCGCGGAAGGCCCCGGCCTGAGCCGCAAGGCGCTCGACGCCGCGGACGAACTCGTGCGCATCCCGATGTCGCACGGCGTCGACTCCCTCAACGTCGGTGCCGCGGCGGCTGTCGCGTTCTATGCCGTCGGTCACGGCCGCCCGGGGGCGTGAGCGGGTCGGCCGCGTACTACCGTGAACGGGTGGCCGCCGAGTGTCATCGCGCGGCGGTGTAGCTTGAGTGCGTCGTGGTTGATGGTTGGCCTCCGCCGTTCGACCGAAGGTTCGTCATGTCCTTTGTGCGGCGGAGTCTCCGCCACCAACGCGCGTGTGTCGCACGGAATTTCGACCGGCAACACGTCCACGGTGCGGTGCGTCCGCGCACGCGTCACCCGAACGGCTGTATCGTCGGGCGGTCGAGTTTTCGACCGCACCGGTTTCGGAGCGTCCCATCGGCATGCTCCCGGCCGTCGCGGCAAGTCCCTGGGGGTGGGCCTGTGTTCACCCGCGGAGGGGTTGTTCCGGCATTCGGGATACGCGAAGCGGTTTTTCCGCCAAGATAGGGCGCCGTACGAGGGGACATCCGGCGCGCAGGGAACGCTCCGAACTCCGGTCCGGTGCGCGCCGATTCGCTCACGGCCAAGGGGCAACGGCGTCCGCGGTTTCCGGACCAGGTATGGGAAGTGAGGCACAACGGCTTCATGAAGATCATGGGTGTACCCCTGGCCTGGGCCGTCGTCGGCCTGGTCCAATTCGTGCTGTTGGTCGCGCTGGTGGCGTATCTCCTCCGCGCGAAGCGCGAAGCCGCCGCGACGGCCGCCACCGGTCTCGACGACAGTTGGGAACGGGAGCAAGAACGAAGGCGCCGCAAGGAGTTGTGGTACGGCATCGCGTCGTACACGCTGCTCTTCTGCTGTGCCGCCGTCGCCGCGGCCCTCTCGTTCCGCGGCCTCATGGGCTTCGGGCGGGAGAACCTCGGGCTGAGCGGCGGGTGGGAATACCTCGTGCCGCTGGGCCTCGACGGTGCCGCGATGTTCTGCTCCGTCCTCGCGGTCCGCGAGGCCAGCCACGGTGACGCGGCGCTCGGCTCCCGCATGCTGGTCTGGACGTTCGCGGGCGCCTCCGCGTGGTTCAACTGGCTGCACGCGCCGCGCGGCGTCGGACACGACGGCGCCCCGCAGTTCTTCGCGGGCATGTCGCTGGCGGCGGCCGTGCTGTTCGACCGCGCGCTGAAGCAGACCCGTGTCGCGGCGCTGCGCGAACAGGGCCTCGTGCCGCGGCCGTTGCCGCAGATCCGGATCGTGCGGTGGCTGCGCGCGCCGCGTGAGACGTACGCGGCGTGGTCGCTCATGCTGCTCGAAGGCGTACGCACCCTCGACGAGGCGGTCGAGGAGGTTCGCGAGGACCGCCGCACGAAGAAGGAGAACCGCGAACTCCGGCGCCTGCAGAGCAGGCGCGAGCGCGCCCAGTTGAAGGCCATCAGCCGTGGTGAGAGCCGTCATTGGGGCCGTTCCGGCCCGCGCCAGGAGATCGCGGCTCTGCCGGGAGGTGGGGGCTCCGAAGCTGTTTCGGAGCCGGCCATAAATGAAAGCGCATCCAGCCTCACCAGCAACTCCCTCGACAGTGGGGACACTTCGAGCCGTCCTGCCCTTCCCTCGCCGGCCGAGGGAGCTTCCGGAGGCGGACAAGACGTCATCGACCTGACGGCCGAGGACGACACGATGACCCTGCCGCGCCTCGACTCGCTCGAGCGCAAACTGAAGGACCTGGAACGCCAGTTCGGCTGATCCGCCGACAGCCGGGTCGGCGCCGCACGGCGAACGCTCCCGACCACCAGGCGACTTCCCCCGAAGGGCGCCCCTCGCACACCGCGAGGGGCGCCCTTCGCACGAGCAGGCGGCGGTGCGCCCCGACGGGAGGGCCGACACTCGCTCGGCAACTCGGGCCGCCCGCAGGACTCTTCGCGGGTACACCGTGGCCAAGACACCGGGCACCACCGTGTGTTGCGGCGAACCCGGGCGAACTCACCGGAACCGCATGATCTCCGGGCCGAGAAGGCCCGTGCGCCGCGGGTGTCGCCGACCCCTACCGCAGGCTGCCGTCCGTACGGACCTCATAGCGGGTCACCACGTCCGGTTCGCCGGGGACCGTGACGGTACGCAGGATCGCGCCCGGTTCGACGGCCCAGCGCGTCGCCGCCGCCCGCGGGTCCGCGGGCACGGCCTTGACACCCAGCGCCGTCGGTCGCTCCGCGTCGAAGCGGAACAACTCGACGAAGTGCGTCGCGGGGCCGCCGTCCAGCGGCGTGCGGGTCAGGATGACCACGGTGGCCGGCTCGCCGTAGAACGTCGCGGGCAGCGTCGCGGCGAGGTCGACGCGGTCCGCGCCGACCGTGGCCGTACCCCCGATCAGGGTCACGGACGCGCCGCCGGCCGTCGGGTCCGCGTACGTGCGGTTCGCCCAGTCCGCCGCCGGAGCGGACGCCGCCGCGGCCAACTCGCCCGGCCCGTCGTCGACCACTCCCGGTGTCGGGTCGGCCGCTTTGTGCGAGCTGCCGCCGCCCTGGAACGCCGCGATGGCGAGGGCGACCACGGCCGTCACGATCACGAACACGATGGCCTGGTGGAGCAGCACACGGCGGCGCTGCTGCGCCGAGGGGCGGTTGCCGCCGCCGGTGGTGGATCCGCCCCGCGACCGCGGTCCGTTGCCCCCGGAGGGCGTCCGCGGCTTCGCGGGAGGTCTGGCGCCCGCACGGTTGCGTCCGGTGTCCGTCCCGGCCGCGGCGTCGGATGCGCCGGGTGGCGCGCTCAACAGCTCCGCCGCGGCGGCCAGTCCGGCGACGTTGGGCGGCTTGGCGGCCGAACGCGCCGAGGAGTCGTGCCCGTTGCCGTGCGCCCCGGACCGGTGCGCCCCGGCCTGCTCACCACCCGAACCGGCGCCCGCGCCACCGGACTTCCCACCGCTCGTGCGCACCGCGCCGGACCGCGGCCCGGGGTCACCCGCCGCCTCGGCCTGACGCCGCGCCAACACCGCGAGCCGGTCCCGGACTTCCTCCGCGCTCGGCCGCATCAGCGGGTCCTTCGCGAGGCACGCCGAGATCAGCGGCAGCGCGGGACCGGGCACCCCTTCGAGGTCGGGTTCCTCGTGCACGACCCGGTACAGGAGCACATCGACCGGGCCGGACCCGAACGGCGAACTCCCGCGCCCGGCATAGCCCAGCGTGACCCCGAGCGCGAAGACGTCCGTGGCCGGCGTCACGGGTTGACCGCGCACCTGCTCCGGGGCGAGGAACCCCGGCGAGCCGACGGCCGTTCCGGTGTGGGTGAGGGTGCCCGCGCCGTCGGCGTACGCGATGCCGAAGTCGATGATCTGCGGGCCGTCGGGCGAGAGCAGGATGTTCGACGGCTTGACGTCCCGGTGCACCACACCCGCCGCGTGCACCGACACCAGGCCGTCCGCGACCGCCGACCCGACGCGCGCGAGGTCGACGCAGCTCAGGGGCCCGCGGTCGCCGACGCGCCGCTGCAGCGACGGGCCGGGGACGTATGCGGTGGCCAGCCACGGCCGCGCGGCCTCCGGGTCGGCGTCCACCAGCGGTGCGGTGCGGTTGCCGCGCACCCGTGCCGCCGCGGCGACTTCGCGCGCGAACCGGGACCGGAACTCGGGGTTGTTCGCCAACTCGGGCCGGATCAGCTTGAGCGCGACCTTGTTGCCGTGCCGGTCGGTGCCGAGGTACACCACGCCCATGCCGCCCGCGCCCAGCCGGCGCAGCAGGCGGTACGACCCGACGACGCGCGGATCCTGCCGCCGCAGCCGCACCATCGTCATCGGGGGAGTTCTCCTCGCACGTGGTCGTTCCCGCCTGCGCGGACCGTCGATCGGGCAGCCGAACGAGGACGATCGGCCGTCTGGCACACACGGTAGAGGAATGTCCGTGCTTCCAGCGGTAACAACGCCCTTGAGCCGCCCGAAACCGGGTGACATCGTACGGCCGGAACAGCGGCCGGGGGCGCGGTCCGCGCGGGTCCGTCCCCGGCCGACCCCCACGAACCGCGACGAACCGGCATTCCCCGTACGGCGGTTCGTCCCGAAGACGCGCGACCGCGGGCTCGTCCGGTGCGAATACCCGTGCGCGGCCCGGCTTGAGGTTCGTCCGAGGGGCCGCCGTGATCACCGGACCGGTAGCCTTGCCCGGTCGTCGCGGTGGGCGCGGCCGTCGCGGCGGCCGGGAGAGAGGACGGACCGAGCGGATATGGGCGTGACGGACTCTCGCGACGTCGTGCGGCGGCTCCGGGAGGGTTTCGCGTGGCGGGACACGCCGGTCGGTGTCTTCGCCGACCTGTCCGGCTGGTGGCGCGATCCCGAACTGCTGCGCATGCTCGGCCCGTCGCTCGCGGGGCTGCACGCGGACGCGTCGCCGACGGTGGTGGCGGGCATCGAGACGCGCGGCCTGGTGCTGGGCCCGCTCGCCGCCCTGCCGCTCGGCGTGGGTTTCGTCGAGGTGCGCAAGGAGTACCGCGTCGCGGGCGAAGGGCAGCGCGACGGCGCCGACCCGATGCTGCGCGCCGGCACGCCGCCCGGCTACCAGGACGGCGGTCTCACCCTGATCGCCCCGAGGCGCCTCTTCCGGCCGGGAGACCGGGTGCTCCTCGTCGACGAGTGGATCGAGACCGGCGCCCAGGCGAGCGCGGTGCGGCGCATGGTCGACGAGGCGGGAGCCGACTGGGCCGGCGTCGCCGTCATCGTCGCCGCGTGTCCGCCCGAGGTCGGCGAACGCCTCGGTGTCAAGGCGCTGGTGACGGATGATCAACTGCCGGGCTGAGTACCGGCCGATGTGCCGTGGGCGGGCACGCGGCACGGCGTCCGCGACGAACACCGCCTTCAGCGCGGTGCCGTTCCCCCGACGCGGCCTCCGCGCCCGCGCGCCCGACCGCCGGCCGGCCGCCCCCGCGACGCCCGGCCCCGTATCCGAACCTGATGTCTCCTTCGCTACGCGGCGTGTTCGCGTTCGCGCAACAGCGCGGCCCGCTCGGTCTCGCCCATGCCCGCCCACACGCCGCGCCGTTCCGGCACGGTCAGTGCGTGGTCCAGGCACAGCCGCCGGACCGGGCAGCTGATGCACACCTTCTTGGCGACGCGCTCGCGCGCCCGGCGTTCACCGGGACGCTCCTGGTCGTCACCGAAGAACAATGCGGCGTCCATCCCCCGGCAGGACGCGTCTTCCTGCCATCCGTACCGCGGCGGTGTCGGAATGGCGATCCTCGTGGTCCCCATCGCCCGGTTCTCCTCCTGCTGCTCGACCGGCACTCCCCGACCGGATGTCCGTTGGGCCTGTGCCGTACGGCCCCATGTCTCTATCCGACGCGTGTCCCGCCGTAATGGTTTCCGTGCGGCAGGAGTTTTCGTGCGAGAGGATGAGGAGCCGTTCGTCGTGTCGTCCGAACCGACGAGCCGCGTGTGCGTCCCGCGTGTGTCCCACGCCCGTTACGCGCCGTGTCGACCTACTTCGTCGACTCCCTTGCGCCCACCCGCACTTCAACATCGACAGCTCGGTCACAACCGGGCCCCATCGCGCCCGCGGGTGCGCTGCGCGGCGGCCGGTTGGATAGCGTGGCGGGCACAGTTCGGCCGGAAACCCGGCGGTGGGGCGGAAACAGGAGGCGTTAAGTGGGCAGGACAAGACGACGGATTCCCACGGCACTGCCGGTGGCTCTGTCCGTCGTGGTCGCGGTCGCGCTCACCGGGTGCAGTGACGACGGCAAGGCCAAGGACACGGGGCAGCAGGCCGCACAGGACTTCCTGGCCGCATGGCAGGCGAAGGACATCGCCAAGGCCGCCGGGTTGACGGACTCACCCGATCAGGCGAAGACCGTGCTCACCGCGGCACAGACCCAACTCGACCTGCGCCAGGGCGAGTACGCGCCGGGGGCGTACACCAAGGCGGACGGCGACAAGCCCGCGACGCTGGAGTACAACGCCAAGCTCACCGTGCAGGGCATCCCGAACCCGATCGAGTTCAAGTCGTCGGTTCCGGTGGTCAAGGTGAACGGCAAGTCGGTCGTCCACTGGCAGTCCACGATCGTGCACCCGCAGTACACGGACGGCGCGAAGTTCAAGAACTCCCGCGACGTGCCCGACCGCGCGCCGATCCTGGACCGCAACGGCCAGAAGCTCGCGGGTCCGACGCCCGCGGTGGCGATCTCGGTGTGGCCGGCGAAGATGGGCGGTGACGCCGAGGCGATCTACGCCGCGCTGGCCGACCCGGTCTTCGACAAGGACATCCCCAAGCTGCGCGACGCGGTCGCGAAGGCGAACCCGGACAACGCCGTGCCGGTGGTCACCCTCCGCCAGGACGTGTTCGAGGCCAAGGCGCGGGCCAAGCTCGCCCCCTTCGGCGCCGCGATCATCATCAAGGACATCGTCCTGCAGACGTCCGACAAGGCGAAGCAGCTCGTCGGCACGGTCGGCGAGGCCACGTCGGAGATCCTGCAGAAGAAGGGCTACGAGAACGCCGGCGCCGGCGACCAGGTCGGCGTCAGCGGCCTCCAGGCCCGCTACCAGGCCGAACTCGCCGGGATCGCGACCAGCAAGGTGACCATCCAGGGGGCGGGTGACGCGCAGATCGCCGTCCTCGCGGAGATCCAGGGCAAGCCGGGCACCCCGGTCAAGACCTCCCTCGACCAGCGCGTCCAGGCGCTCGCGGAGAAGGTCATGGCGGAGAACAACGGCGGCAAGAACGCGGCCATCGTCGCGATCGACACCAAGACCGGTCAGATCCTGGGCGCGGCCAACAACCCGGCGAACGGCGCGAACACCGCGTTCACCGGCCAGTACGCCCCCGGTTCGACGTTCAAGACGGTCACCTCCGCGGCGCTGCTCCAGGCCGGCCTCAAGACGACCGACAAGGCGCCGTGCGACAACACGCTCGTCGTCAACGGCCAGACCTTCAAGAACTACGACGGCCTGGAGCCGATCCCGAACGCCGATTTCCGGACGGACTTCGCCGAGTCGTGCAACACGGGCTTCATCTCCCAGCGCGACCGGCTCCAGAACGACAGCCTCACCAAGACGGCCAACGACCTGTTCGGCATTGGCCAGCCCTGGGACGTCGGCACGAGCACCTTCGACGGCTCCGTGCCGCCGGCGGAGAGCGCCAACGAGCTGGCCGCGTCCATGATCGGCCAGGGCCGGGTCGCGGCGAGCCCGCTCGTGATGGCGTCGGTCGCGGCGACGATCGAGTCGGGCACGTTCAACCAGCCCACGCTGGTCACCGAGCCCGCCCCGCCGGGCAAGCTCGCGTCCAAGCCCCTGGACCCGAACATCGCGGCCCAGCTCAAGGCCCTCATGCAGAACGTCGTGCAGAACGGCACCGCGAGCATGCTCAAGGGTGTCGGCGGCGACGTCGGCGCCAAGACCGGCACCGCCGAGTTCGCCGAGAACGGCGAGGTCCTCACCAACGGCTGGATGATCGCCTTCAAGAACGACGTCGCCGTCGCCGTCTTCGTCGAGAAGGGCAAGTCCGGCGGCAGCGCGGCGGGCCCGATCGTGCAGGCCTTCCTGAGCGCGGTCTGACCCTCGCGGCAGCCGACGAGGCATCCCGGGCGGCCCCGACGCAGCGGCGTCGGGGCCGCCCGCGTGTGTGCCCGCTTCGCCGCGTGGTGCCTCAGCGCCCGGGGTGCCCCCGGCGCCGTGCGGCCGACGCCTGTTCCAGGGCGGTACGCAGGAACGCGGCGGCGTCGGCGCTCTCCCGCGCGTCGGGCGACAGCAGCGCGTCGAGCAGGTCGACGACGGCGCCGGCCGGCGAACCGACCCCGGCAAGCTCCGCGAGCGTGTGCGCGGACACCGCGAGATCCGGCCCCTCGCCGCGCCGGGCCAGCCGGTAGCGGCGGAACAACCCCGCGCGGTCGGGGAGATACGCTCCGTTGAGCTCGCGGGCCAGGCGTACCGCGGTCTCGGACGGCATCTCCGCGGGCCACTCCCGCAGGTTCAGTTCCCGTGCGGCGGGGCCGCCGTTGTCGTCCGCGACCGCGACGGCGCTGTCCAACAGCCGGTCGACCAGCAGCGGTCCGAGTCTTTCCGGCGGCAAGGACGTCGCGTGAATGGGCGGGTGACGCTGCATCAGCTCGAACCAGCGGGACCCCACGACGCGGAGGATCCCGTGGTAGGTCGGGCGCGGGGCTTCCTCCGCGGCCCCGTCCGGCGGCACGGCGTCGGGGGCATGCGGGGCCGGAACGTCCCGCAGGGCCGGTACGGCCTCCACGGCGACCGCGTGCGAACCGCCCGTCGGCCGGTCCGAACGGGAGGCCCCGGTACGGGTGTTCCCGACGAGCGCGGCACCCCCGGCGTCCGGGCCGACTTCCGCACCGTCGGCCGGCCCGAGGTCCGCGCCGGCCTCCGCCCCGGTATCCGGGACCGGGTCGCCGCCGCGCCGGCAGCGCGCGATCAGCCGCAGCGCGACCGCCCGGTCCGCGGCGTCGGGGGAGCGCATCAGGTGCTGGAGCTCGATCGCCACGTCCGGGTCGCCCGCGTCGACCAGCGCCTCCAAGGCCACCGGCCGCCGGGGCCCCGGCGTCGCCGCGAACGCGCGCACCCACATCACGACCGCCGGGTTGTCGCTGCTCGCGGCCGTCCTCACCAGGTCGGAGAAGAGGTCCGCGTCGGCGACCGACAGCGCGTCCATGAGCGTCACCGCCAGCCGCGGGCGCAGCGGCTCGGGGACGCCGACGCACACCAGCAGCGCGAGGAGGTCGGCGCGCGTCCCCGGGGCCGGGTGGCCGACGGCCAGGTCAAGCAGGCGTTCGGCAGTTTCGGGTGCGAGTGATTCGCACGCGTCGATCACGCTGACAACCTCCCGGCACCACCGGCGTCCGGCTCACGGCCCGTCCCGGGCCGATTCGTCGCTCCCCATGGTGGTACCCGGCACCCCTCGGGGGCCATACCCGGCACGCCGACGGGCCCGGGTTTCCCGGCGGCGCGGTCGGGGAGGCGCGGGCGGGCCGGACGAACGGCCCTCGGCCGGATCCCCGGACACCGAGAGGCGGCGGGACGCGTTCCGGTGCTCCCAACTGGCAAGGATTCCAAGCGGAACACCGCGGCCCGCGGCTCAAGGACCGGACGCGATGGGCCGATAGGTGTCGATAAGTGTCCACAGCCACCGGGGCGTCATCGCCCCCGACGGATCGGAAGCCGAATGTCGAACAACGTGACCTTGGTTCCGCGTGTGCCGGTGCTGCGCTCGACCGACGCGGAACGCCCTGTCGAACTGCGGTTCGGCCCGCACACCGACGCCGAGGGCCGTCCCACCGAGGAATGGACCGTCGAGCGCCTGACCCTCGCCCAGGCGGCGAGCCTCGTCGAGGACTTGTCCTCGATGCTCGGCCTCCCCGTCGGCGGCCCCCCGGAGCTGCGCGTCGTCTCCTGACGCCCGCCGTGTGCGGAGAGCGGCGGTGCGTGCGCGAGGCGTGTGCACCGTAGCGGAGGGTCGGCCCGCGCGCCCGGCGCGAACCGCGTGGCGGCACCCGCCGGGCCGCGCCGCCCCGGTTGCTCGCCGCGCCGTCGCAAGGGTCGTCCATGCCGAGCGCTTCGTGCCCGGATGCCGGGCACGAAGCGCTGCCGTCCGCGTGCGATCAACCCCGACCGACGCTGAACGCTTCGGACTGGTCCGGATTGGTTGAGATCCGCTCCGACCGGTTTGATCCTTGCCCGAGGCCGTATCCCGGCGTTTGTGTTCCGTGCCTTGGTCCGAACGAGGCGAATTGCCCGACTTGAGGGATGAGTGGCCTAAACCGGGAGGTTTGCGCCACATGGGTGGTTGGTTCCTCCGTTGGCGCCGAGTTCTCCGGGGTACGGCGGTCGCGACCCGACAATGTGACGCGTGATCGGCGCCAAGACCGCGGCCGGCACCGGGACGACACGTCGTCCCGGGCACGCTCCCGCGCACCCCCGCATCCCACCCATCCCGCCCCCGGGGCGCGACGACGGACGCACCCCGCCCGCTCCCCGGGTTCCCGGCCCCGGCCCCGAATGCGCCGACGGATTCCCCGTCGGCCCGGGCGGCGCCCCCGAGGCGCACGGCGCCGCGGACCCGACCCGCCCGCGCCGGACGAGGCCCCGCGTGCGCCTGCGCCTCCCCGACGGCCAGCACCTCGACGTCACGCTGGTGAGCTGGCACCAGTACGCGGACGGAACCTGGCGCGCCCGCGTCAGCTGGACGCAGTGGGGCGCGGTCGTCCACGCGGGCGAGATCCAGACCCGCAGCTGCGCGCAACAGGCCTACGTCCCCGCCCGCGTCCTCAGCCCGCTCCCCGGCGAGGACTACCGCGCGGTGCGCCGACACCGCCCCCGCATCACCGCCCCGCGACAACCCTGACCGCCCCCGGCACCCACAACTGAGCCGCGCCGCACCGGACGCCGCCGACCGGCCCGCCGCGCCCGTCCGCGCCCGCGCACCCCGCCCCGCGAAGCCCCGCGCGCACCCGCGGACCGTTCGCCGGATGTCATCCGCTGTTCGTGTGGCTGAAATCCTGTTGCCCCCTGATCCGGGGCAGCGGATGCTGGCGGCATGTTCGATCCAGGAAAGAACAAGTCATGACCAGTCGGGCACGTGCCGCGTACGACTCGGCCGACCCGGCCGATTCCGCGCGCACCCCGGCCGGCCACGCGACGCGGAGCGATCTGCGCGCCCGGCTGCGCAGCGGCCATGGCGCGGGCGCCCGCCGGGCGGTCACCGAGCACGGTGCCGCGCGCGCCGAAGTCGTCGCCGCTCTCGACGACTGCGTGCTGCGCGACCCGCGTGCCGTCCCCGCGTCCGAGTCGCGCTCCTTGTATTACGCACGCCTGTACGCCGAGCTGGACGCGTCCCTCGACGCGCTCGCCGAGCACCTGCTGTGCGACGAGGACTGGACCGACGAGAGCGCCGACCGCACCGCGCTTCCCCTCGCCGTCCTCGGCGACCTCGCCCGCGCCGACCGCCCCGAGGCGGTCGCGCTGCTGCGGCGCTACGCCGAGGAGGGCCGCGACTGGACCCTCGCGCTCGACCACCTGGCCCGTGCCGCCGACCCCGAGGCGCTGTCCGGGATGCTCGCGCTCGCCCTCGAACGCGCCGATGACGACGAGTTGTACGACTGCGTGCGCCGTGCCGCGGCCATGCGCCCGTGGCGCGAGTGGGGGTTCGCGGACGCACGCCTGCGCGCCGTCGTCGAGAAAGTCGATCTCGACTGGTGGCGCTGGGAGTTGTCGCGCGGCAAGGAGGCCGCTCCGCGGACACCGGTGACCGTCGACCAGGTGCTGTCCGAGGCCGCGGCCAGCCCGCGCAGAAGTTTCGTCTGCGGTCGGCGCCTCGCGTCGGTGGCCACGGCCGAGCACCGCGGGCTCATCCTCGCGACCGCCTGGGCCGGTGCCGAGGGCGCCCGCGTCGCCGCGCTGCGCTACCTCGGCGAGGTCGCCGACCCGGCCCTGCTCGACCTCGCGGAGGCCACGCTGACCGGCGGCGACACCCCGGTCCAGGTGCGCCAGGCGGCGGTCCAGGCCGTCGGCGCGCTGCGGTCGGTGGAGGCGGTGGCCAGAGCCCGGACCTGGCTCGCGGCCGACGGGCACACCGTGCGCGAGGTGTTCGGCCGCGGCGGAGACGATCGCGCGGCCACCGGGACGGCGGCGACGGCGAGCGGGGGGCTGGCCGATGTCGCCGTACGGATACTGGCCGGAGCGGGCGCGCGCACGGACGGCCCCGCGCTGATCGCGGCGCTGCGGCGATGTCGTCCCACCGCGCACCAGGACCGCTTCACGCTGATCGACCTCGTCGAAGGGGTCGGCAGACTCGGCCTCACCGGCGCCCTCGAACCGGTGCGCGACGTCTACGACGCAAGCCCCTGCGCGAGCCTGCGCTCCCGCGCCGCGGGCGCACTCGCCCGCATAGAGCCCGGCTTCACCGCGACGACCGCGGTCGACTGCCTGTGGGACTGCGAGGCCGGGACGCGCCTGCGCGCCGTCGACTGGGCCGACGTCGCCGCCGACGGCGTGGTGGAACGCCTGCGCGTCCTCGCCCGCGACCCCGCCGAGGAGGACGACGTGCGGCAGGCGGCCCGGCGCAGACTGGCCGCCGCGTGACGGTGCGTCGGCGGCCGGGCGAGGGTGCGGCGATCGGGTAAACTCGCCGGTCGGTCGCCCCCGCCCGGGCACGGCGATGAGGTGGTCCGTCCCCCGCGACCGCGGTCGGAGGTGTCGCTCCGACGCTCTACGCTGTCGACCGTGACCGTTTCCGCCCAGGCTGCCCCTTCTTTCCGCGAACCCGCCGCACCCCGGGGCACGGTCGCCATGCCCGCACCGCCGCCCCCACCGGGAGCCGGCCCCTACCGCACCGGATTCACCGAGGAAGGCCTCGCACGCCGCCTCAAGGCCCTCGCGTGCACCGCACCCCTGCACGACCTGGAGGCGCGCAAGGTCAACCTCGCCGGCGAGTACTCGATATACGCGATGGCGGAAATCGGCCTGACCGCCATCGACTTGGTCACCGTGACCATGGACTTCGACACCGGCGCCGACCACGAGGACGTCGTCGCGCGCCTGCGCCCGCGCGTCGCCGCGCAGGCGCCCGAGCGCAGCCCCGCCGAGCACGAGCGCGTCGCACGCTGGGTGGTGGAGAACCTCATCAACGTCGGCAACGTCGACCGGGGCTTCCGCGCGGTCTACGGGACGTGGACGCACGGCGGCGGATATGTGCGCCGCGACTACGACTTCAAGCTCCTGGAGGAAGTCCCCGGCCCCGAGGGCGACATCTTCCTGCGCGCCACCGACGAGGCGGTCAACGTCCTCGTCGGCGCGCTCGACACCGACGTCACCAGCGCGCAGATCGCCGCCGAGGTCAAGCTCGAACACCTCATCCGGCGCGGTCGCCTCGCCGAGGCCCGGCTCGCCGCCGAGCAGGCCCGCTACCGCACGGTCCAATACGCCGAGATGCTGCGCCGCGCGCTGGAGGCCACCCGCCGCAACGTCCGCGCCGTCGACTGGCTCCGCTCCGTACCGGACCTCATCGACGAGGCGCTCGACCACGTCGCGGACCGCTACCGGCACGAGAACGCCATCCTCACCAACATCCGCCGCGCCCGCGACGAAGCCGAGGACCCCGACCACAAGCGCGGCGCCGCCGAGTTGGTCGACATCGTGCAGGACTGCATCCGCCGCCACACGCAGTTGCAGACCCGCCTGCTGGAGGCCGGGCCGCTGTTCCGGGCCGAGCAGGACCGGCAGGCGTTCGCCGCCCGTCCGCAGCGCCCCGGCCTCGACGTGTACGGCCAGTTGCTGCGGCCGGTCCTCGCACTGCCGGTGGCGGACGCCCGCGTCGTCACCGACCGCTTCTTCGCGCGCGGCACCGGGCTGCGCACCCCGGTGTCGGTGCGCCTGCACGACCTCACCGAGCTGCTGCTCACCCCGCCGCCGGAGCGCGAGCACCTGGGCACGGAGGTGCCCGAACCCGACCTGGTCGCCACCCCCGACGACAGCCGGTTCAGCGAGGCCCAGCACGACGCCGCCGCCGCGCTGCTCGACATCCCGCCCGACACGCCGCGCCGCCTGTCCGGGCTGCTCGCCGAGGCCCGCGCGAACGACCCCGATCTGCCGTACCTTGTCGCGCTGTTGGCGTTCCACGCCGCCTCGCCGCCGGTGGGCACCGCACTGCGGCAGGGCGACCGTTCGCTGCTGGTCGCGGTGGACGACGGGGCCGTGCTCGACGACCCCGAGGTCGGCGGCGCGGACCTGATCGTCGGCACCGCCCTGCTGACCGCCGAGGACCGCCGGGCGGACGCGGCCGTCGGCGAGCCCGACCCGATGCCCCCGATACCGCCGCGAGACCCGAGAGGACCGGGAGACCCCATGGACCCGTCGGACGGACACCCGCACCCATGAACGACCCGATCGGCACCCAGGACCGCCCCGGCGTCCACCCGGGGGCGGGCCCGCAGCCCGCCGCGCTGACGTCGGCCGATGTCAGCGACGCCGCCCGCCTCGTCGCCTTCGGCCTCCAGCCCAAGCTGCTGCCCGCCCGCGACGCCGAATACGCCGAACTCGTGCGCCGCCACCGCGAGGACCCCCGCTTCGCGGCCCTGTGTGACGCGGTGGCGGCCGGCCTCGGCCTGGTCGTCCTCGAAGTGTCGCCGCGCGCCGGCATGGCCGTGACCGCCGCCGACGACTCGGTGTTCGCCGTCCGCATGAGCGACTACGCGCGGCGGGCCTCCACCGAGTCGACCGACCGCTTCCTGCACGGCCTCGCGCACCTGGCCATCGCGGCCCTGGCGTTCCCGCGCGCCGACGACCTCGCGGAGGACTCCTACATCGGCCGCGTCAGCGTGCACGGCGTCGACGCGTTCGTCCGCCAGGCCTGCCGCCGCCTCGAGGAACGCGCCGAGGAGACCGGCGAGAACAGCGATCCCGAGACCGACGCCCCCGGTCTTGAGGCCGCGTGGCGCGTCTACGCCCGCCGCAGCGCGACCGGCGCGACCAAGGACGCCCGCCGGCTCGCCGGGTCCACCACCGGGATCATCGGCAAGGCCGTCGCGTTCCTCGTCGACTCCGGGTTCCTGCAACGCGTTTCCGACGACGCCGGCGGTACGTACCGCACCACCGCGCGCTACCGGCTCCAGGTCCGCGACATGGCCGGCAGCGCCGCGATGACCGAGCTGCTCGACCTCGGCATCGTGCCCGTGTCGGACGGCAGCGCGACACTGGTGCCCCCGTCCGACGACACCGACGACCTGGTGCCGGGAGCCGGTCTGCCGTTCCACGGCGTCTGAACCCCCTCTCGCCCCAGACCCGTATCCGCCGAGAAAGAAGACCGCCGCCGATGTACGAGCTGTCCCGCGTCCGCCTGTTCTCCATCGGGCCCGCGGGTGCGCGCTATGCCGACACCGTGCTGGACCTGCGCGGTGTCGGCGAGCCGGTGCCCGACCCGGCGCCCCGGCAGGCCCAGCTCTTCGAGGGGGAGCCGGTCGGGCCGCCGCGCCGGCCCGCGCCCGCGGGAGTGCTGTTCCTGGAGAACGGCGGCGGCAAATCGGTGCTGCTCAAGCTGATCTTCTCGGTCATGCTGCCGGGCCACCGCAACACCCTCGGCGGCGCGAGCTCCGGCGTCCTGCGCAAGTTCCTCCTCGCCGACGACTGCGGGCACGTCGCCCTGGAGTGGCAGCACACCCAGACCGGCGAACTCGTCGTGGTGGGCAAGGTCAGCGAGTGGCGCGGACGCCAGGTCTCGTCCGACCCGCGCAAGTTCGCGGAAGGCTGGTACTCCTTCCGGCCCGGTCCCGGGCTCACACTCGACGACCTTCCGGTCGTGTCGTCCGGGCGCCGCCGCACGATGCGCGGGTTCCGCGACGCGCTCGCCGAGACCGCCAAGCTCCATCCGGACGTCGACGTCGTCTGGGAGGAGATCCACGAACGCTGGAACGACCACCTCGGCCACCTCGGCCTCGACCCCGAACTCTTCCGCTACCAGCGGGAGATGAACGCCGACGAGGGCGAGGCCGCCGGGCTCTTCGCGGTCAAGAACGACGCCGACTTCGTCGACCTGCTGCTCCGCGCGGTCACCGACACCGCCGACACGGACGGCCTCGCGGACCTCGTCGACGGATTCGCCGCCAAGCTCTCCCAGCGCGCCGAACTCACCGCCGAACGCGACTTCGTCGACGGCGCCACCGGCCTGCTGCACGCCCTCGCCGACGCGTCCGACCAACGCACCCGCGTGCGTGCCGCACACCGCGCGGCCGAAGACGAGGCCCGCGCCCTCGGACGCGACCTGGCGGCCCGCGCGGGGCGCGAACGCGACCGCGCGGGAGAACTCTCCGAACAGGTCGCCACCGCCGCCGACGAAGTCGACACCGCGGAACGCGCCCTCGCCCACGCGGCCCTGGTCACCGCCGAGATCACCCACCGGAACGCGGGCATGCGCCTCGCCGCCGCCGAGGCCGACGGCACCGCGCTGAAACGCGAACTGACCGAGGCACGCGGCACCCACGCGGCCTGGCTCGCCACCGAAGCCGTGCTGCGCCACCGCTCCGCCGTCGACCGCGCCGAGCGCGTGGCCGCCGCGATCCAGGCCGCCGAGCGCGACGCCGCCCCCGCGCTCGCCGCCCGTCAGTCCGCCGCGAGCGCCCTCGTCCGCGCCCTGAACGCCGCCGCCGCGGTCGCCGCGGAACGCGCCGACGAGGAGGAGCAGCGCGCCGCCGACCTGCAGGCCCGAGGCGAAGCCGCGCAGCGCGCCGCCACGGTCGCCGCGACCGAGTCGCAGCGCACCCGCAGCGAGGCGGTCCACCTGCGCGCCCGGCTCGGCGAGGTCGGCAGCGAACTCGGCCAAGCCGTCGAAGCGGGCTGGATCGCCGAGGACGACGACCCGGCCGAGGCCGCACACCGCGCCGCGACCGAGGAGAAGGCCGCCGCCGCGGCCTGGAACGAGGCCCGCGCGGCCGTCGAGCACGCGACCGCCGCCGTCCGCGACGCCGAGTCCGAACGCGGGCGCGCCGAGCTGGCCGCGGCCCGCGCCGCCGACAGACTGGCCTCCGCCGAGCAGGAACTCCAGGGCGTACGCACGTCCGCCCGCGCCCTCCTCGACGAACCCAGGGCGGGCGAACTGCTGAGCTTGGACGGGGAGTTCGACGCCTCCCGGAGTCCGCGCGGGGGCGCGCACGGCCCCGGAGCGCGCGATTCCCAGGCTCGCGGTGCGCAGGGCGCCAGGTCCGCGGCCGACGACGGACCGCCGCACGCCGCCGAACCGGCCGACTCCGCCGCGGTGCTCGACCGGGCCGCCGACATCCTCGCCGGGCTGCTCGACGACGCCATCGCCGACAACGAGCGCGCGCTGTTCCACCTGCGCACCGAAGCCGCCGACGACAGCCGCATCCTGGCCGCCCTCGGCGACGGCGGCCTGCTGCCGGCCGGCCCCGACGTCCTGGCCGCCGTCGAACTCCTCGGCGAACACGGCATCCCCGCCCTGCCCGGCTGGCGCTACCTCGCGCAGTCGGTGCCCGCCGAACGCCACACCGCCGTCCTCCACGCCCACGCCGACCTCGTGGACGGCGTCGTCGTCACCGCCGCGAACGAAATGCCGCGCGCCCGCGAGGTGTTGGCCGAAGCCGCACTCCTGCCGCGCTCGGCCGTCACCGTCGGCACCCCCGAGGCCCTGCTCGCCGACCGCGCCGAAGAGCCGTCCGCCGACGCGGTGTTCCTGGTGCCGCCGAACCCCGCCATGCACGACGAGCGCGCCGCCGACACCGAACGCCAGGCGTTGCGCCGCCGCGCGACCGACCGCGACGACGCGATCCGGGTCCGCGCCGCCCGGCTCGACGGCGACCGCGCGCTCGCGGGCCGCCTCGCCGCGTGGCGCGCGATCTGCCCGGCCGGCCGCGTGGACGAACTCACGGCGGCCCTCTCCGCCGCCACCGACGCCCTGGTCGAGGCCCGCGCGGCCGGCACCGACGCGGAGGCCGCGGCCACGACCGCCGAAATCGCCCGGGCCCGCGCGGTCGAGCAGCGCGACCGCCGCATGGACGCCGCACAACTCGCCCGGCGCCGCGCCGACACGCTCGCGGGGCTCGCGTTCCGACTGCGCGAACGCGCGGGGTGGACGCGGCGGATCCGCGAACTCGACCAGGAGACCGGCGAGCACGACGCCGCCGCCGAGGCCAACCTCACCCTCGCCCGGGCCGCCGACCAGGACCGCCGCCAGGCGCAGCGCGCCGCCGACGACGCCCGGCGTACCGCGCGTGCCCTGCTGGAGGAGCGCGCCGAGATCAGCGGGACCGTGCGGATGCCGGCCGCCGACCCCGCGGAGGACCGCCCCGACGACCGGGAGCCGCGTGAGGCCCCCGGCGCGCTGCCCGCGCTGCGCGAGGCGTACCGCACCGCGTCGGTCCTCTACGACAAGGTCGGCGTCGGAGCCGACCTGCGGGCCGAGCAGGCCCGCGCGGAGAGCGAACAGGCCGCGGCGCAGGCGGCGTTGGACCGTCTGTCGGCACGCGTGCGCAAGCACGCCGCCGAGCTGCTGACCGGCCCCGACGGTGCCGACGGCCCCGCCCGGCTGGCCGCCGCGGGCCGCGCGGAGGAGCACGTACGCACCCTCGAAGGCCGCACCGACGCCGCCAACGAACTGCTCGGGCGCCTGCGCGGCGAGGTCGAGCGCCATGCCCCCGGCGACGGCCGCGACGCGCACACCGACCTGCCGGAAGACCGCGTGCCCCGCGACCCCGCCCACGCCCGGGAACTGCTGCGCCGGGCCGCCGCCGAGCACGCCTCGTTGGCCGAACGCCGCCAGGCCGCGCGCGACACGCACGCGCGGCTGGTCCGGTCGCTGTCCGACGCCGAATCGGGCGCCGCGGCCTTCGCGGAGATCTCGGCGTCGCTCACCGACACGCTGCCGTCCGTCGAGCCGTCCGCCGCCGAGGAGACCCCCGAACCGTTCGACGGCACGCCCGCCGAGGCCCGCGACGCGGCCACCACCCGCCGCCGCGCCCTCCGGGCCGCCGCGGCCGAGCTGTCCACCGCCGAGGCGCGCGTCCGCGAACACGCCGAGGCCGTCGTCCGGCACGCCGGCGCGGCCCGCTTCGAACAGGTCCGCATGCCCGCGCGCCAGCAGATCCGCGAACTGCCGCTCTCCGCGCTCCCGGAGCACGCGCTCGCCTGGGCCTCGGCGTTCGAGCCGCGCCTGCGCGTGCTCACCGACGAACTGGCCCAGATCGAACGCAACCGCGACAGCATCGTCGACCGCCTGCGCGGCATGGTCGACGCGTCCCTCACCACCTTGCGCGCGGCCCAGCGCCTGTCCCGGCTCCCGGACGAACTCGGGGAGTGGTCGGGGCAGGAGTTCCTGCGCATCCGCTTCGACGACCCGGACGCCGCGCACCTGTCCGAGCGCCTGGGCGCGGTCGTCGACGAGGCCACCCGCAACGCCCGGCGCGCGGGAGGCGGCCCGGCTCCGGTACGCCGCGACGGCACGACGTTGCTCCTGCGCGCCGTCCACGCCGGGCTCGAACCGCGCGGCGTGCAGGTCGAAATCCTCAAACCCGACTCGGTGCTGCGCGCCGAACGGGTCCCGGTCGGCCAGATGGGCGACGTCTTCTCGGGCGGGCAGCTGCTCACCGCCGCGATCGGCCTCTACTGCACGATGGCCGCGCTGCGCAGCAACGACCGGGGGAGGGCGAAGCACCGGCACGCGGGGACGCTGTTCCTCGACAACCCCATCGGGCGCGCCAACGCGTCGTACCTGCTGGAGCTGCAACGCGCCGTCGCCGACGCGCTGGGCGTCCAACTCATCTACACCACCGGCTTGTTCGACACGACCGCACTCGCCGAGTTCCCGCTGGTGGTGCGCCTGCGCAACGACGCCGACCTCCGCGCGGGGCTGAAGTACATCTCCGTCGAGGAGCACCTGCGCCCCGGCCTCCCGCAGCCCGACCCCGAGATCCCCGACGGCCTGGGCCGGATCCACGCCACCCGCGTCTTCCGCAAGCCCCCCGACGCCCCGGAGCCCGCCGCGACGCTCGCGCCGCAACCGCGGCCGAAGGACGCACCCGGTGTGAGCGTCCCGTGATCCGGTAGGCCGCGTCGCCCCGTGCTCCGTCGGCTTGTCTCCCGTCCCACGCCGCGCCCGCACGATCCGGCAGTCCGTGCGGGGCGTCGCGTTAGTGTGGAGGCGGCGATCTTCGACACAGTGAGGCGATGTGATGGCGTTCGGCGAGTGCGATCTGACGGTTCGCGAATACGCCGGAGAGATCAGGGAGTTGGGGTCCCGGTGGCTTGATCGGCTGCTGTCCGACGCGGCGGTGGAGCGGGCGGGCGGCAACGTCGTCTGCTCGCCGACCGGGTTGTGGCTGGCCCTCGCGGCGATCTCGTGCGGGGCCCTCGGCGACACCGCCGAAGAGCTGGCCGACCTCCTCGGGGTGGCGGGGCCCGAGGCGGAGCCGCTGGTCACCGCGGTCGCCCGGGACCTCGCCGCGACCGAGGCCCTGGCGGTCGCGACGGGGATCTGGAGCGCGAGCCCGGTGCGCGCGGAATTCCGCGACGGCCTCCCCGACATCGCGTTCGGCCCGCTCGGCGACCGCGCCGCGATCGACTCGTGGGTCACGCGCGCGACCGAGGGGATGATCGACCGGGCGCCGGGTGTCCCGAATGACGACGCGCTGCTCGTCCTCGTCAACGCCTTGGCCCTGAAAGCCCGTTGGGCCCAGCCGTTCGACCCCGGCCTGACCGTCGACGCCGTCTTCCACCCCCGCACCGGCGACGCCGCGAGCGTCCCGATGATGCTCCGCGAGGTGCCGACCGCGGACGTGTGGACCATCGGCGCGCACGGCGGCCCCGTCCACGTCGTCGAACTGCCGTGCGCGGGCGACCATCCCGCGCTCATCCGGTTCGCGATCGGGCCGCCCGACATGGCCCCGGCACCGGTGATGTCCGCGGCGTGGGCGCCGCGCAGCATCGGCAACCCGATCCCCGAGAGCGAGGTCGTCCTGCGGCTGCCGCGCTTCGGCCTGCGCACCTCGCTGGCCGTCCACGACCACCTCCCCGACCTCGGTGTCGCCCTCGCCCTCGACCGGCGCGCCGCGGAATTCGGCGCGCTGTCCGCCGACCCCCTCTACATCGACCGCGTCGACCAGGAAGCGCTCCTGCGCGTGGACGAGGAAGGCGTCGAGGCCACCGCGGTCACCGAGGTCAGCATGGCGCTGATGAGCTTCACCCCGCCGTCGCCCGTGCTCCGCCTCACCTTCGACCGCCCGTTCGGCTGCGCCGTGATGGACGCGTCCGGGACCGTGCCGCTGTTCGCCGCCTACCAGGCGGCGGTGCCGGGCCGGGCCTGACCGCGACGGCTCGGGCCGCCGCCGAACGCGCCGCGTCCTCCCGGATCCGACCGCCCCCGGGTAGCGTTCCCGCATGGTCGACTCGTCCGGATCCGCCCGTTCGCTCCGCACCCCCGTCAACGCCGCCGACGTCGAGTACGCCGTGGCCCTCGCGATCGCGGCCTTCCGTCGCGCGCACGACGGCGCCGACTGGCACGCCCCCGCCGGGCCCCTGGAATGGGACTGCTGGGAGACCGCCGAACACCTCGTCGACGACCTCCTGCAGTACGCGTCCCAACTCGGCCCGGCGACGCCCCCGACGGCCAAGGACACGCCGTACCGGTACGCGGCCCTGCGTCCCGGCGGGCCCGCGAACGCGGTCTTCGTCGACCGCGCGAACGGCGCCGAAGGGCTCTTCGCGGCCCTGGAGGCGACCGCGGGGATGCTCGCCGCGCTGGTGACGCTGCGCCCGCCCCACGTGCGCGCCTTCCACGGCTACGGCGTCGCCGACCCGGAGGGCTTCGCCGCGATGGGTGTCGTGGAGACGCTGGTGCACGGCCACGACATCGCGACGGGCCTCGGCGCGGATTTCACCCCGCCCGCCGACCTGTGCGCCCGCGCCCTGGGCCGGCTGTTCCCCGAGGCCCCGACCGACGCCGACGCGTGGCCCGCGCTCCTCTGGGCGACCGGCCGCACGGCGCTGCCGGGCCATCCGGCCCGCGAACCCGACTGGCGGTGGCATTCCGCGCCCTTGGAGAACGAGGTCTGACCACCGCCGGTCCGGTGCGCTCTACCGCAGGGCCGCCGCGAGCCTGCGCCACTCCTCGCGGGGGAACGCCTTGCCGTCCGCGGTGAGGACCTGCACGGCGACGTGGTCGGCGCCCGCCGCGCGGTGCTCGTCGATCCGGCGCAGCACGGCGGCCTCGTCCCCCCACGCGATCATCGCGTCGAGGACGCGGTCGCTCGCGGAGGCGACCTCCTCGGGGGAGAAGCCGAGGCGCACGAGGTTGTTGGCGTAGTTGGCCATGCCGAGGTAGCCCTGGAGCCACGGCCGGCCGATGGCGTGGGCCTCCTCCCGGTCCGCGCAGAGGATCACGGTCTGCTCGGGGAGGACGAGCGCGTCGTCGCCGAGTGCCGCGCGTGCGGCCCGGGTGTGGTCCGGTGTGACGAGGTACGGGTGGACGCCGGCCGACCGCCGGGCCGCCAGGCCGAGCATCTTCGGGCCGAGCGCGGCCAGGACGCGCCGGTCGGCCGGTACCGGCGGATCGGCGGCGTCCAGGCCGTCGAGGAAGGTCTCCATCGCGGTCAGCGGCCGTCGGTACGTGCCCGGCCCCGCCTGGTCGACCAGCGGTGCGTGGCTGACGCCGATGCCCATGAGGAACCGGTCGCCGTGCGCGGCGGTCAGGGACGCGAACCCCTTCGCGGTGTCCTCGGGCGTGTGCATCCACAGGTTCAGGATCCCCGTCGCGACGGTCACGGTCCGCGTGGCGTCCAGCAGGTGGCCGACGCTGTCGAACACCGGCCCGCCGACGTCCGGGACCCACAGCGCGGAATAGCCCAACTCCTCCAACTCGGCCGCCGCTTCCGCGGATTCACCGGGGTCCCCGTACCGGAGCTGCATGCTCCACACACCCACACCCGAGAGGTTCACCATGATCTCCTTTCGCCGGTCCGACGACCGGAACGGTGTCCGTGCGCCCATCCGACCACGAGTCCCGGGGCGGGGAAACACCGCGGTGCCCCGCCCCGGGGCCGTTCAGTGGTGGAAGCCGCTCGCCGTTTCGTCGGCCGTGGCTCCCGGGCCGCGGCGGAGGCGGTCGCAGAGCCGGCGCAGGTCGCCGAGGAAGAGGTCGGCCAGGTCGTGGCTGAAGCCGTTGCGGACGACGACGCGGAGCACCGCGAGGTCGGTGCGGTTCTCGGGGAACGTGTACGCCGGGACCAGCCAGCCGCGCTCGCGCAGGCCGTGCGACACGTCGAACACCGTGAAGCGCTTCTCGTCGTCGCGCATGCGGAAGGCGAAGACGGGGAGTTCGTCGCCGCGGGTCAGGAGGTCGAACGGGCCCAGGTCGGAGATCCGGGACGAGAGGTACGTCGCCACGTCGCGGCATTCCTGCTGCACACGCCGGAAACCCTCGAACCCCAGCCGCAGGAACATGTAGTACTGCGCGACGACCTGCGCGCCCGGCCGGGAGAAGTTGAGGGCGAACGTCGGCATCTCGCCGCCGAGGTAGTTGACCTTGAAGATCAGCTCCTGCGGCAGCGACGCGGAATCGCGCCACACCACCCAGCCGACGCCCGGGTAGACCAGGCCGTACTTGTGCCCCGAGGTGTTGATCGACGCGACGCGCGGGAGCCGGAAGTCCCAGACCAGGTCCGGGTCGAGGAACGGCGCGACCATGGCGCCGGACGCGCCGTCGACGTGCACGGGGACATCCGGGCCGCCGCGCGCCCGCAGCGCGTCGAGGGCCGCGCAGATGTCCGCGACCGGCTCGTAGGAGCCGTCGAACGTCGAGCCGAGGATCGCCACCACGCCGATCGTGTTCTCGTCGCAGAGCGCCGCCGCCTCCTCCGCGCCCAGGTGGAAGCGGTCGCCCTCCATGGGCACATAGCGCGGCTCGACGTCGAAATAGTTGGCGAACTTCTCCCAGCACACCTGCACGTTGACGCCCATCACCAGGTTGGGCCGGTCGTACGCCAGCCCGGCCGCCTTGCGCCGCTGCCGCCAGCGCCGCTTCAGTGCCAGGCCGGCCAGCATGCACGCCTCGCTCGAACCGGTCGTCGAGCACCCGACCGCGCCCTCCGGATCCGGCGCGTTCCACAGATCGGAGAGCACCGCGACGCAGCGGTTCTCCAGCACCGCCGTCTGCGGGTATTCGTCCTTGTCGATCATGTTCTTGTCGGCGCACTCGGTCATCAGCCGCGCGGCCTGCGTCTCCATCCACGTGCCGACGAACGTCGCGAGGTTCAGCCGCGCGTTGCCGTCGAGCATCAGTTCGTCGTGGATGATCTGGTACGCGGTGTCGGGGTTGAGTTCGTCGTCCGACAGCTTGTGGCGCGGGATCTGCAGGGGTTCCCGCGAGAAGAGCGGGTTGGCGACGAGGTCGCGGTGCGGGGCCTTGGGCCCGTCGGGATGCCGCAGAACCACTGTGGGCCTCCATATGATCGTTCGCCCCGAGCGCCTGAAAAGCGACCATATGGCGATGAATCGGAGCCCGCGGCCGTGACATGCCGACCGCGGTTTTCCGGGCGTGTGGTAGTTGTGAGGTCGACTTCGTGGAGGCCACGTGACCCGCACACCCGCGTACCGCTACGGCATCACCGTCCCACTCGGCGCGCCGCTCGCGGACCACCCCCGGCTGATCCGCGAGCTGACCTCCCTCGGCTACACCGACGCCTGGTCCGCCGAGGTCGACGGCTACGACGGCTTCACGCCGCTCACCGTGGTGGCGACCGCCGACGCGTCGGTACGGCTCGGCACGGCGATCGTCTCGCCCTACACGCGCGGCCCGGCGACGCTCGCGATGACCGCCGCCGCGCTCGCCGACCTCGCTCCCGGACGCTTCCACCTCGGGATCGGCGCCGCGTCGCCGGCCATCGTCGAGTCGTGGAACTCCGCCGCGTTCGACCGGCCGTACCAGCGCGTGCGCGACACCGTGCGCTTCCTGCGCGCGGCGTTCACCGGCGAGAAGGTGACGGAGGAGTACGAGACGTTCTCGGTGCGCGGCTTCCGCCTCGCCCGGCCCCCGAAGACCCCGCCGAAGCTGTTCGTGGCGGCCCTGCGCGAAGGCATGCTGCGCCTCGCGGGCCGGGAGGCGGACGGCGCGATCGTCAACTGGCTGTCGCCGGACGACGTGCGCACGGTCGTCCCGCACGTGCACGCGGGCGGGCCCGGCAAGGAGGTCGTCGCGCGGATCTTCGTCTGCCCGGACGACCCGGAGGCGGCGCGGGCGGTCGGCCGCCGGATGATCACGTCGTACCTCAACGTGCCCGTCTACGCGGAGTTCCACCGCTGGCTCGGCCGCGGCGACGTGCTCGCGCCGATGTGGGACGCGTGGGCGGCCGGCGAGCGCAGGAAGGCCCTCGACCTGGTCCCCGACGCACTCGTGGACGAACTCATCGTGCACGGAACACCGGAGCACTGCCGCGCGCGGATCCGCGAGTACGTCGACGCGGGCGTCACCGTGCCCGTCCTCGGCATCCTCGGCACCGGCCCGGACGCCGACCCGATGGAGGCCGCGCGGGCGCTCGCCCCGCGCGGCTGACGGAGGCACCCGCGGCACCGCCGCGTCCGGCGCTTCCCGGCACGTCGGCCGCGGGCCGCCGCGTCCCACGAGGGCGTTCTCGTGCCGCGGCGGCGGACGTCACACGGGCCTGGTCATGCACTCCCGTGGCCACCGGTCGAGCCCGTGTTCGGCCTCGCGACGGCACAACTCCCCGAGTTCCGGGGTGATTTCGTGGTCGCGCAGCGTCCGGAACCCGATCCGGCGGTAGTAGGGCGCGTTCCACGGGACGCCGGAGAACGTCGTCAACGTGAGCGCCGGCACGCCGAGTTCCGCCGCGTGCCGGGCCGCGTGGTCGATCAGCGCCCGGCCGATCCCGCGCCGCGCCGCATCGGGGTGTACGGACACCTGCTCCACATGGAGGTTTCCGTCGACCCGCGCGGCCACCAGGTACGCGACAACGCGTCCGAGCCCCCGCTCCGCGCGCTCCACCGCCACCCACGCGAGGCCCGCGCGCCGGAACGCGTCGAGATCGCCGACCGACAGCGGCTCGTCGTCGGCGATCTCCGCCATCCCGACGGCACGGAAACACCGGCCGGCGGCCCGCTCGATGTCGCGCAGCAGGGGGAGGTCGGCCTCGGCGGCGGGGCGAATCCACATGGGGACAGTGTGCGGGTGCGGGGGAGCGGTTCCGGACGACCGTTGCGCGCGTGAGGCCGCGGTCGCGGGGGAGCGGGGGAGCGCACGCGGCGACGGGAACACACGCGACCACCGTCGCCCGCCCCTCCGCCGCCCGCACCCGCGCCGGAGAACCTGCGCGGACAACCCGCGGTGCCGAGCGAGCGGCACCCGGGCCGCCCGGCAGCCGACACCACCTGCCCAAGCCGCGCGCTCGCTTCCGCGCGCTCGCTACCGCGTCACGATCACCGACGACCCGTGCCCGAAGAGCCCCTGGTTGGCGGTGATGCCGACCTTTGCGTCCGGCACCTGGCGCGCGCCCGCCTGTCCGCGCAACTGCCAGGCCAGCTCGCACACTTGCGCGATCGCCTGGGCCGGTACCGCCTCGCCGAACGACGCCAGGCCGCCCGACGCGTTGACCGGGATGCGGCCGGTGATCTCGGTCGCGCCGTCGCGCAGCAGCTTCTCCGCCTCGCCCCGGCCGCAGATCGCCAGGTCCTCGATCCAGTCCGACTCCAGCGCGGTGGACAGGTCGTACACCTCGGCCAGGCTCAGGTCCTCCGGGCCGATCCCGGCCTCCTCGTACGCGGCGTGCGCCAAAGACGCGCGGAACGACAGGTCCGGGGGCGCCACCGCGACCGACGAATCGGTCGCGATGTCGGGCAACTCGACGGTCGCGCTCGGGAAGGTCGGAGTCACCGTGGAGACCGCCGCGACCCGCACCGGGCGGGTCGTGTGCCGGGCGGCGAACTCCGCGCTGCACAGCACGATCGCGGCGGCGCCGTCCGATGTGGCGCAGATGTCCATCAGCCGCAGGGGGTCCGCCACCACCGGCGATGCGGCGACCTGCTCGACGGTGAACGCCTTGCGGTACCGCGCGTTCGGGTTGTGCAGGCCGTTCCGCGCGTTCTTGACCTTCACCCGCGCGAAATCCTCCACGGTCGCGCCGTAGAGGTCGATGCGCCGGCGCGCGTACAGGCCGAAGTACGTGGGGTTGGTGGCCCCCAGCACGTGGAAGCGCACCCAGTCCGGATCGTCGGGGCGGTCCCCGCCGACGGGTGCGAAGAACCCTTTGGGGGCGGCGTCCGCCCCCACCACGAGGGCGACGTCCGCCAGGCCGGCGAGGATGTGCGCCCGCGCGTTGGCGAGCGCCTGCGACCCGGACGCGCACGCCGCGTACGAACTGGACACCCGGGCACCCGTCCAGCCCAGCGCCTGCGCGAAGGTGGCCCCCGCGACGAAGCCGGGATAGCCGTTGCGGATGGTGTCCGCGCCCGCCAGGAACTGGATGTCCCGCCAGTCGAGCCCGGCGTCCGCGAGCGCGTCCCGCGCGGCCTTGACGCCGTACTCCACGAAGCCGCGGCCCCATTTGCCCCACGGGTGCATGCCCGCGCCGAGCACGACGACGTCGTTCACGCGGCGGCCCCCGTCGGCTTGAACCGCCAGGTGGTGAACACCTGTTCGTCGGTCTCGTAGAGCACGCCGGGGACGACCTCCATCTCGGCGCCCACGGTCAGGTCGTCGACCGTCACCCCGGGCTCGGCCTGACCGAGGACGATCATGCCCTCCTCCGCGAGCCGCACCGCGACGATCGTGAAAGGCTCCCACTCCGCGTCGGGATCCGAGACATACGGAGCGGGCGGCCGGTAGCCGGCGTTGGTGTACGACCACACGGTCCCGCGCGCCGAAAGCCGCACCTCCGCGAAGTCGCCCCCCGCACACGCGGGATTGCGGCAGAACGTCTCCTGCCGGGGAAAGAACACGGTCCCGCAGGCGGTGCACTTGGTGCCGAGGAGCCGGAACTCCCCGTCGGTGGTGAACCAGCCGGGAACCACGGGCTTGCGGTCCTTCATCGCGCGGGCCTCCTCGTGTCGGTACGGCCCCGCCGGTCCCGGAAAAGGGCGCGCGGCGGCTCGGGTAGGGCACAGGAACAACCCCACCGGTCTATTCTGACGGTACGTCAGTTATTCGGGGCAAGACACCGGCGCGACCGATGCGCCGATCGGCCCGTCAGCCGTCCGTGCGCGCGTTGGACGGCGGCCCCAGCCGGAGCGGGTGGCATCCTCGGGCAGGTGCAGAAACGACCGTCCGGAGGTTCCGCGATGTCCACCGTGCCCGAGCCGCCCGCCGCTCCCGAGATCCTGTGGCGGCCCTCCGAGGCACGCGTGCGCGCCGCGCGCATCACGGACTTCGCCGCGCGTACCGCCGAAAACCGGGGTATCGACCCGTTCGCCGACTACGCCGACCTGTGGTCCTGGTCGATCGACGAACCCGAGGCCTTCTGGGCGTCCGTCTGCGCCTACTTCGACGTCGCGTTCAGCGCCCCGCCCACGCGCGTCCTCGCCGACGCCCGCATGCCCGGCGCCGCCTGGTTCCCCCACGCGCGCCTCAACTACGCCCGGCACGCCCTGCGCCGCGCCGAGACACACCCGGACGAGACCGCCGTCGTCCACCTGGACGAAACGCTCGACCCGCGCGAGATCACCTGGGGCGAACTGCGCCGCGCGGTGGCCGCGTTCGCCCACCACCTGCGCGACATCGGTGTCGGGCCGGGCGACCGCGTCGCGGCGTACCTGCCCAATATCCCCGAGGCGGTCGTGGCGATGCTCGGGTGCGCGTCGGTCGGTGCGGTGTGGTCGTCCTGCGCCCCGGACTTCGGCGCGCGCGGCGCCCTCGACCGCCTGCGCCAGATCGACCCCGTGGTCCTCATCGCCGTGGACGGCTACCGGCACGCCGGCAAGGAGATCGACCGCCGCACCGAAGTCGCCGAAATCACACGCGAGTTGCCCACCCTGCGGCAGACCGTGCACGTCCCGCTCCTGGGCCACGCGGCCCCCGCGGGAGCCGTCGCCTGGGCCGACACCGTCCGCGGCGACCACGAAGACGCGTACGAGCCGGTCGAGTTCGACCACCCGCTGTGGATCCTCTACTCCTCCGGCACCACCGGCCTGCCCAAGGCGATCGTGCACGGCCACGGCGGCATCCTGCTCGAACACCTCAAGCACAACGGGCTCCACCTCGACCTCGGCCCCGGCGACCGGTTCTTCTGGTACACCTCCACCGGCTGGATGATGTGGAACCTGCTGATCGGCGGCCTTCTCGTCGGCTCCGCGATCGTCTTGTACGACGGCAGCCCCGCCTTCCCCGACCCCGACACGCAGTGGACCGTCGCCGAACGCACCGGCACCACCGTCTTCGGCACCTCCGCCGCGTACCTGATGGGCTGCCGCAAACACGGCCTGCGCCCGCGCGAGACGCACGACCTGTCGCGCCTGCGCTGCGTCGGCACGACGGGATCCCCGCTCCCGCCCGACGGATTCCGCTGGGTGTACGAGGACGCCCTCCCCGACGTGTGGCTCGCCTCCGTGAGCGGCGGGACCGACGTGTGCAGCGGCTTCCTGGGCGGCGTGCCGACGCTGCCCGTGTATTCCGGCGAACTCCAGGCGCGCCTGCTCGGCTGCGCCGTGTACGCCTGGGACGAGCGGGGCCGACCCGTGACCGACCGGGTCGGCGAACTCGTCCTCACCGCCCCGATGCCCTCGATGCCCACCATGTTCTGGAACGACCCGGACAACTCCCGCTACACCGCGAGCTATTTCGATACCTACCCGGGCGTGTGGCGGCACGGCGACTGGATCACGATCACGTCACGAGGGACCGCCGTCGTCCACGGCCGCTCCGACTCGACGCTGAACCGGCAGGGCATCCGCATGGGGTCCGCCGACATCTACGAAGCCGTCGAAAGCATCCCCGAGATCGCCGAAGCCCTCGTCGTCGGCATCGAACAGCCGGACGGCGACTACTGGATGCCGCTCTTCGTGGTCCTGGCCCCCGGCGCCGCACTCGACGACGCGCTGCGCGCCCGTGTCAAGGAGACGATCCGCACCCGTGTCTCCCCCCGGCACATCCCCGACGACATCATCGAGGCGCCCGGCGTCCCGCACACACTGACCGGCAAACGCCTCGAAATCCCCGTGAAGCGTCTGCTCCAGGGCCGCGCCGTCGCCGAAGCCGTCAATCCGGGCTCCGTCGACAACCCCGACCTGCTGCGCTTCTACACCGGCCTGGCCGCCGAAAGAGCCTCCGCCGAAGCCGACGCGACCGGCTGAACGGGGGCGACTGCACGGTGATACGGTGCTGGTTCGGCACGTACACCTTGGCGATTGTGCGCGGGTGAGGCAGCCCCGGGCAGGTCCGACGCCCGTCGCCCACGGGGCAGGCCGCACAAGCTCCGGCAGCGCGAGCACAACCCGACCGGGGCCGCGACCGGCCGATATCCTGACCGCGGCCGTGTCCACCGGCCGTCCGTGCCTTACGTGGAGTCCGCAAACGACATGTCCTTCCACCGCGTGCTCGTCTCGTCCTTTCGCGAGCTGCTGACCCTCGCACCGCGGGCCCCGTTCACCGGCAAGAAGGACAAGACGTTCCGCAGAGGCCGACTGTTGCTCATGGTCGGCATTCCGGCGGCCCTGATCACGATCGGGCTGTGGGTGTGGTGGTCCGTCACCGAGGACGTCATTTTCTGGCAAATGCTGGACTTGAACGTCTACTACGGCGCGGGCAATTCGCTGGAGCGTGGCCAGTTCGAGCTCTATAGCAGCAACCACGGCGACTGGTCGCTCCCGTTCATCTACCCCCCCTTCTCCGCCTACATCTTCTACAAGCTCCCGTTCGACTTCGCCGGTCTCCAGTGGGCCATGACCGTGACCAGCTTCGTCGCGCTCGTGGCCGTCGTGTGGGCGGCGTGGGGCATGCTGGGCCACCGCCGTACGTGGGGGCGCGTCGGCGTGACGCTGCTCACCTTCGCCGCGGTGGTGTGGCTGGAGCCGGTCTCGTGGACGCTGATCTGGGGTCAGGTCAACATCGTCCTGATGGCCCTGGTGCTGGTCGACCTGTCGTTCCCCGACGCGCGGTGGTGGAAGGGCATCGGCATCGGCATCGCCGCGGGGCTCAAGCTCACGCCGGCGATCTTCGTCGTGTATCTGATCATCACACGCCGCTTCCGGGCCGCCGGTGTCGCGATAGGTGCTTTCCTGGCGACCGTCGCGTTCGGGTTCCTCATGATCCCCCGGGCGTCCAAGGAGTACTGGACCAACCTCGGCGAGATCAGCAACAAGGTCAACGGCGAACTCAGCGTCGGCACCCTCAACAACCAGTCCGTCAAAGGCATGCTCACGCGCCTGATCGACAACGAGACCGTGGTGACCGGCATTTGGCTCGTTATCTGCGCCGTTGTTGTCGTTCTCGGCCTTCTCGCCGCCGCCAAGGCCTCGCTCGCCGGCCGCGAGCTTCTGGGCGTGGTGATCGTCGGCGCGCTGAGCCTGCTCGTTTCGCCGATCTCGTGGTCGCACCACTGGGTGTGGGTCGTCCCGGCGTTCATCCTGCTGATCCATACCGCGTACCGCCGCGCGACCCGGTTGTGGTGGGCGGCGGTCGGGGCGTTCTTCGTCTTCTACGCGTCGTGGCCGATGAAGATCAGTGCGCTCGGCACGTGGGATGACAAGGTGCCGTTCCAGCCCTTCGGGCTCATGTGGCTGGTGCCCCGCGACAACGGGCGTGAGAAGGACTGGAACATCTGGCAGTTCTTCGTCGGCAACAGCTACCTGCTCGGCGGCATCGTCCTGACGGTGCTCGTGTCGTGGCTGGTGCTCACGAACACCAGACTCGTGCCGCATCCGCTCGCGGTGGTCCCGGTCGACGTGCCGGCGACCGTTCCCGCCGGATCGGGCGAGGCCGGCGACCCGGCCGCCGCCGTCGAGACGGCCGCCTCCAACAGCGGCAAGGCGGGCAGGAAGGCCTCCGCCGCCAAGGACGGCACGCCCGGCGGGCCCGGGGACGACCCCGACCGGCGTGGCGTCGGCATAGGGAATTGACAGGTCCGATCCAGCGGCCGTCCGGTGCGAAGCCGGGCGGCCGACGCGTTTTGCCGAGGCGTACGATCTCGCACACGCGTACGAAAACAGGGTGCGGCGTCACACGTACGAGGACCCCTCGAATGGCGTTCGCCGCCGCCCGAACGCCATGATGCAGCCCATGCCGACTCCGGGGACGACGACCGCAGCCATGCGCAACGAGCACGCACAAAACAGCCGCGACAGCGGCGGAAACAGCCTCGCGGCCCTGCGCCGCGAGGTCGTCACCTTCGTCCCCCGCGTGTCGTACAAGCCGTCCGGGGACCGCTCGCTGGCCGCCCGGGTGTGGCTCCCGATCGGCCTGGTCGCCGTCGCCGTCGCCGCCGCGACCTGGGTGTGGACCGTACGGCACCACCCCGAGTGGCTGTGGCGCCTGATCGACCTGAGCGTGTACGACGACGCGGCCGACTCGCTCAACCGCGCGCAGCACCGCATATACCGCGACCGCTTCGGCGACGGCAATCTGCCCTTCATCTATCCGCCGTTCGCCGCGCTGGTCTTCTACAAGCTGCCGTTCACCTTCGCGACGCTCAAGCTCGTGGCCACCGGGCTCACCCTGGCATGCCTGCTCGCGGTCGTCTGGGCCTCGTGGGGCATGCTCGGCTACCGCCGCGACTGGGGGCGCCTCGGGGCGACGCTCGCGGTCGGCGGCGTCGTGCTGTGGCTGGAGCCGATCCAACAGACGCTGCTGTTCGGCCAGGTCAACGTGATCCTCATGGCCGCGGTGGTCCTCGACCTGGCGCTGCCCGACTGCCGCTGGTGGAAGGGCATCGGCATCGGCCTGGCGACCGGGTTCAAGCTCACTCCGGGGATCTTCGTCGCGTATCTGGTCCTCACACGCCGGTTCCGGGCCGCCGCGGTGGCGACGGGCACCTTCCTGCTCACCGTCGTGGGTGCGTGGGTGCTGATCCCGCGCGCCTCCAAGACCTACTGGACCGACGCGATAGGCGTGGGCGACAGCGTCGGCCAGGACTTCATCTCCAACCAGTCGTTCAACGGCATGCTGCGCCGCGTGTTCGACGGAGGGCCCGCGGAGAAGCCGCTGTGGCTGCTCGCGGTGGCCGTCACCGGCGTCGTCGGGCTCGCCGCGGCGACGCTGCTGTCGCTGCGCGGGCGCGAGCTGGCGGCCCTCGTGACGTGCGGCATGACCGGACTGCTGGTCTCGCCGATCTCCTGGACGCACCACTGGGTGTGGATCGCGCCGATTTTCGTCCTGATCGCGCACGTTTCGCTGACCCGTTTCCGGGCCTCCGCGTCGGCGCTGGTCCGGGCCGGGTGGGCCGCGCTCCCGGTGGTCTTCGTGCTGCTGACGTTCGCGTGGCCGATGTCGATGGACCGGCGGCCGGCGCTGACGCCGCAAGGCCTGCTGTGGCTGCTGCCGTACGCGGAGAAGCGCGAACACCATTGGAACGTGTTCCAGTTCCTCGCCGGGAACTCCTACCTGATCGCGGGCGTGGTCCTCATCGCGATCGCGGCCGTCACCGCGTGGCGCGCCGCTCCGCGGCAGGGGGAAACAGCGGCGAAACCACCCACCGATACGCTCGGGGCGTCCGTACCCAGCGTCGACCCCACACCGTGAGCGGCAGATGACGGCAGATTCCAGGGAGTCACGAGTGGCCGAGGCGCCCCCGCCCCCCGTGGCCGAGCCCGGAGGGGACGGCGACACGGTCACCACCGACCGCGTCCTGACCGTGCCCAACCTGCTCAGCTTCGCGCGCCTGCTCGGGGTGCCCGTCTTCCTGTGGCTGATCCTGTGGCCGGAGTTCGGCGGGCCGAACCACGACGGGATCGCGCTGGTCATCCTCATGGTCAGCGGCTTCACCGACTGGCTCGACGGCAAGCTGGCGCGGCGCTGGAACCAGATCAGCAGGGTCGGCCAGGTCCTCGACCCGGCGGCGGACCGGCTCTACATCCTGTCCACCCTGATCGGCCTCACGTGGCGCGGCATCCTGCCGCTGTGGGTCACGGCCCTGCTGGTCGCCCGCGAGTTGTTCATCGCGGCGCTCTTCCCGTACCTGCGTGCCCACGGGTACGGCCTGCTGCCGGTGAATTTCATCGGGAAGGCCGCCACGTTCAATCTGATGTACGCGTTTCCGTTCCTGCTGTGGAGCGACCACAGCGGTGTTATCGGAACCCTCTCTGCCATCTTCGGCTGGGCGTTCGCCTGGTGGGGTATCGCGCTGTACTGGTGGGCAGGAGTTCTGTACGCGGTCCAGGCCAGACGCCTGGTCGCCGCGGTGAAACAGGCCGAGGCCGGGTACGCGTAGCGCGGCCCCGCCGGTCTGTCAGGCCCGCGGGGCACCCGCGATGTGCGGCGCCATTCGCGCGGGTCAAGCGAAGCGATGGGAGGACGTGACTCGATGAAGGCCGTCGTCATGGCCGGTGGTGAGGGAACCCGCCTCCGCCCGATGACCTCCAGCATGCCCAAGCCGCTCCTGCCGGTGGTCAACCGCCCGATCATGGAGCACGTTCTCCGGCTGCTCAAGCGACACGGTTTCTCCGAGACGGTGGTGACGGTCCAGTTCCTCGCGTCACTGGTGCGGAACTACTTCGGTGACGGCGAGGAGCTGGGCATGACCCTGACCTACGCCAACGAGGAGACGCCCCTCGGCACGGCCGGAAGCGTCAAGAACGCCGAAGAAGCGCTCAGGGACGATACGTTCCTGGTCATCTCCGGCGACGCGCTGACCGACTTCGACCTGACGAAGCTGGTCGAGTACCACCGCGAGAAGGGCGCGATGGTGACGGTGTGCCTCACCCGGGTCCCGGACCCCGTCGAATTCGGCATCACGATCATCGACGACGAGGGCCGCGTCGACCGCTTCCTCGAAAAGCCCACGTGGGGCCAGGTGTTCTCGGACACCGTCAACACCGGCATCTACGTCATGGAGCCCGAGGTCTTCGACTACGTCGCCGCCGGAGTCTCGGTCGACTGGTCCGGCGAGGTCTTCCCCAAGCTGCTTGAGGAGGGCAAGCCGATCTACGGCTACGTCGCCGAGGGCTACTGGGAGGACGTCGGCACCCACGAGAGCTACGTCAAGGCGCAGGCCGACGTCCTCGACGGCAAGGTGGACGTCGACATCGACGGCTTCGAGCTCGCGCCGGGCGTCTGGGTGGCGGAGGGCGCCGAGGTCGACCGCGACGCGATCCTCAAGGGGCCCGTCTACATCGGCGACTACGCCAAGGTCGAGGGCGGCGTCGAGATCCGCGAGCACACCGTGCTGGGCAGCAACGTCGTCGTCAAACGCGGCGGCTTCCTGCACAAGGCGGTGATCCACGACAACGTCTATATCGGCCCGCAGACCAACCTGCGGGGCTGCGTCATCGGCAAGAACACCGACGTCATGCGTGCTGCCCGTATCGACGAGGGCGCCGTCATCGGCGACGAATGCCTCATCGAAGAGGAGTCCCTGGTCGCCGCGGGCGTGCGGGTCTACCCGTTCAAGACCATCGAGGCCGGCGCCGTGGTCAACACGTCGGTCATCTGGGAGTCCCGCGGGCAGAAGAACCTTTTCGGGCCCCGCGGCGTCTCGGGCATCCTCAACGTCGAGATCACCCCCGAACTCGCGGTGCGGCTGGCCGGCGCCTACGCCACCACCCTCAAGAAGGGCGCGACCGTCACCACGGCCCGCGACCACTCGCGCGGCGCGCGCGCCCTCAAGCGCGCGGTCATCTCCGCACTCCAGGCCAGCGCCATCAACGTGCGCGACCTGGAGAACGTGCCGATGCCCGTGGCCCGTCAGGAGACCGCGCGCGGTTCGGCCGGCGGCATCATGATCCGGACGACGCCGGGCGTGCCCGACTCCGTCGACATCATGTTCTTCGACGAGCGCGGCGCCGACCTCTCGCAGGCCGCGCAGCGCAAGCTCGACCGCGTCTTCGGACGCCAGGAGTACCGCCGCGCGTTCCCCGGCGAGATCGGCGAACTCACCTTCCCCTCACGCCCGTTCGACAGCTACGCGGGCTCGCTCCTGAAGGCCGTCGACGTCACGGGCGTCCCCGACGCCGGCCTCAAGGTGGTCGTCGACGCGGCGCACGGCAACGCGGCGCTGGTGCTGCCGAGCGTGCTCGGCCGCCTCGGCATCGACGCGCTCACGGTCAACACCGGCCTCGACGACGGGCGTCCGACCGAGACCACCGAAGACCGCGCGGCCGGCCTCGTGCGGCTCGGCGAGATGGTCTCGTCCTCGCGCGCGGCGTTCGGCGTCCGGTTCGACCCGGTCGGCGAGCGGATGTCGCTCGTCGACGAACGCGGGCGCATCATCGACGACCACCGCGCGCTGCTCGTGTTCCTCGACCTCGTCGCGGCCGAACGCCGCAGCGGGCGCATCGCGTTGCCCGTCACCACCACACGCATCGCGGAGCAGGTCGCGGCGTACCACGGCGTCCAGGTGCGTTGGACGACGACCTCGCCCGACGACCTCGCCCGGGTCGCGGCCCAGGACGGCACGGTCTTCGGCGGCGACGGCCGAGGCGGCTTCGTCGTCCCCGAGTTCAGCACCATCTTCGACGGCACCGCGGCGTTCGTCCGGCTGATCGGCCTGGTCGCCCGCACCCAACTGACGCTCAGTCAGATCGATGCCCGGATTCCCCGCGCCCACGTCCGGCGCCGCGACGTCCCCACCCCGTGGGCGGCCAAGGGCATGGTCATGCGCTCGGTCGTCGAGGCGGCCGGGGAGCGCGACATCGACACCACCGACGGCGTCCGCGTCGTGGAGTCCGACGGCCGCTGGGTGCTCGTCCTGCCGGACATCGCCGAAGCCGTCACCCACGTATGGGCCGAGGGCCCCGACGACACCGCCGCCGAGGAACTGCTCGACGAGTGGTCCGAGGTCGTGGAGCACGCCGGGGACTGACCCCGCCGCGGTCATGCGGGGCGGCACGTGCGCTCGGGGCCGTGGCCGCCCCCGGCACCCGGGCACCGACCCGTCGGCACGGCACCGCACCGGGCATCGTGCCGCTCCCGCACCCGGCATCCGGACACCGCGACGGGCACCCTCGCGGGCATGGAACGATAACCCCCATGACGCGGACACCGCCGCCCGGGGAGGCCCGGTACAAACGCCCCGACGCGTCGATGTCGCTGCTGATCAACATCATGGACCACAGCCTCGACGAGGGGTACGCCGAGGCCACCGCACGACGGGCGGCCCGCGGCGGGGCACGCGGTACCAACCGCGCCCCCGGCACCCGGCTGCTCGCCGCGGTCGGCGTCGCCCTCATCACCGCGGTCGTCACGCTGGCCGCGGTCCACCAGGTGCGCGTCGCGGCGCCCCAGGCGGCCAAGGAGCGCGAAGACCTCGTCAACCGCATCCACGCCCGCGAGGCCGAGGCGGACAGGCTCCAGGACGAAGTCGAGGCGCTGCGCGACCAGGTCGACGCGATGCAGGACGAAAACCTCACCCCCGACGAGGCCCGGCGCGTCCAGATGCTCGCCGCGCTCACCGGCGCCGACCCGGTCGAGGGCCCCGGGGTCAAGGTCGTCGTCGACGACGCCCAGCAGTCCGGCGACAAGGACGGCGCCAACCAGGACCCGAGGCAGGCCCAGGCGCTCGCCAACGGCCGGGTCCTGGACCGCGACCTCCAGCGCGTCGTCAACGGCCTGTGGGCGGTCGGCGCGGAGGCCATCGGCATCAACGGCCAACGCCTGACCGCGCTTTCCGCCATCCGCGCGGCCGGGGCGTCGATCCTGGTCGACAACCGGCCGCTGTCCCCGCCGTACACCGTGCTCGCCATCGGCGACGCCAAGAAGATGCGCGACGACTTCCCGAAGAGCCTCGACGGCGTCTATCTGCACGATCTGACACAGAAGTTCGGGATCCGCGCGACCATCGGCACGCAGAAGAAGATCAAGCTGCCCGCCGCGATCGGGATGACGTTGCGCGTCGCGGGGCCCGAGGGCGCGGAGCCCACGCCCGCACCGGCACCGGCTCCGGCGCCCGGTCCCTCCACGACTCCCGGTACCGGTACGGTGTCTCCCTCGGCGGGATCGACCGGGGGTGCGGCGGGGACCCGGACACCATCCCCCTCATCCTCCTCGGATTCCTCGCACCCGACACCGCCCAAGACCACCGGCAAGACGACGCCGCCCACGACGACAACGGGCGGCACCGGGACGACCACCACGGGGGCCACGACCAAGCCCTCGTCGAGCAAAGCGACCGCGCGGAACACCGGCGCCGTGCCGTCGCACGAGGAAGGACAAGCGTGATCGCGGTACTCGGCTTGGCGATGGGAGTCGTGGTCGGCTTCTTCGCCCGCCCGGTGATCCCGGCCGATCTGGAGCCGTACCTCCCCATCGCGGTCGTGGCCGCCCTCGACGCCGTCTTCGGCGGTGTCCGCGCTCTGCTCGACGGGATCTTCGACGACAAGGTCTTCGTGGTCTCGTTCCTGTCCAACGTGGTCGTCGCGGCGCTCATCGTCTTCCTGGGCGACAAACTCGGCGTCGGCGCGCAGCTGTCGACCGGCGTCGTCGTTGTTCTCGGTATCCGGATCTTCTCGAACGCGGCGGCCATCCGCCGGCACGTCTTCCGGGCCTGAGAGGGGGCAGCGATGGCCGACGAATCCCCGCCGCGCGACGGCGGCGGCACGCCCGGGACCGATGGCCCGCCGCCCGAACCACGGCCGTTCCGCAGCTACTTCGCCGGGAACGAACCCTCCGGGCCCGACGACGTCGCGGAGCGGCCGGGCGCGGGGTCCCAGGCCGAGCCTCCCGCCGACGGGCCGGCCCGCGAGCGCACGGCCGATCACCCGCGCGGCGACGGCGAGGCACCGCGTGACGACGCCTGGTTCCGCCGCACGCCCGGCCGGCGCGGCGGGGTTCCGCGGGCCCCGGCGCGTTCGTCGCGCGACGAGGACTGGTACGGCGACGAGACCGGCCGTACGGAGGCCGCGGCCGGTCCGGTCCGGCGCCGCCCGGCGGCAGAGCCGCCCGCGACCGGCGGTTCCGCCGGGGACGCTCCCGCCCCCGACGCGTCCGCCGACGACCGGCCGTCACCGTATTTCAACGTGCCCGCGCGACGGGGAGGTCGGCCCGGTCCCGGGTCCCGGCCCGGGGAGGGCGCGCGGCGACCCCAGGCGCCCAAGAAGGGCACACCGCCCGTCCCCGCCACCACTCCTGACTCCCCATCAGAACCGGAGCCGGAACCCCGGCCCACCCCGGCGGCCCCGCCGCGCCCGGAGCCGGACGACCGGCCGTCGCCCTACTTCAACGTCCCCGCGCGACGCGGCCCGGCGACCCCGCGCCGACAGCCGGGCCGAGACGAGACGGAGGACGCCGCCGGCGCCCGCACGGACGAGGCCCGCCGCGGCGACACCGGGACCGGCGGCACGCGCCCCGACGCCGCACACCGGGACGCCGGGCGCGGCGAAGGCAACCCCGCAGGCAGCCCCGCGGCCGGCACGCGCCCCGACGCGTCACCCGGCCCGGGCCGTGGCCGGGCTCGGCCGGGTGACGCTCGTCCGGGCGGTCTCCGCCCCGACGGGGCGGGCAGCGGCTCCGGCCGCGCCGAAGCCGGTCCGTTTCCCCCGGGCGGGGTTCGTCTCGACCGGGCAGGCGGCGGCCGAGACCGCCCCGGCAACCCCCGGGGCGGCGGCCTCCGTCCCGCAGAGGCGGGTTCCGGCGGCTCCGGCCCCGCCGAGACTCGCGGCGGCGATCCCCGTGCGGGCGGCGCTCGTTCCGGTGACGCGCGCGGGGACGGTGTCGGCCGCGGCGAAGGTCGTCCCGGCGATCCGCGTGCGGGCGCCGTCCGGCCCGAAGAGCCTCGCCTTGACCTGCCGCACTCCGGCAACGCCCGTACCGGTGGCGGCCGTACGCGGGACCCGCGCGCCGACGCGCGCGACGCCGTGCCGCCCGCCTCGCGGGCGCCCGAGCGAAGCGACGGCCACGACGGCACCGCGCGGTTGCGCTTCACTCCGGGCAAAGCACCCGCACGCCGCAGCGACGACACCCCGCGCGATCTCCGCACACCCTCCCCGTCGGCGCCGCAAGCCTCCGACGGCGCGCACGGTGCCCCGGACCCTCGGAAATCCCGAGGTCCCGTCGCCCCGGGCGACCCCGGCGACCCCGGCGACGCCGAGCCCCCGCAGACCACCGCCGACGCGTCCGAATCCCGCGACACGGGCGACCCGCCGCGTACGCCCCGCCGAGGCCGCGCCCGCAAGCACCGCCAGACCCGGACCACCGCGAAACGCGCCGGACGCCGCCGCGACCCCGAGGCCCCGCCGAGCGACCGTGCCCGCCCCGAGGACACGGTCGGCCCCCGCGACCCCGCCGACGCACCCGGGCCGGAGCCCGCGGACACCCCCGACCCCGCCGCGAGTTCCCCCGCCGCCCCGACCGGCGGCGCGAGCGGCCCGGACGGCGGGGACGGCTCCGACACGCCCGGCGGCCCCGGCGAGTTCGACGCCGCCGACGGCGGCGAGCCCCCCGAGGAACCCGGCACCCCCGAACCCAGCGGCCGGCGCCGACTCGCCGCCGCGCTGTGGCCGCCCCGCGTCAGCCGCGCCCAACTGGTCGTCGGCATCCTGCTGTTCGCCCTCGGCGCGGCGCTGGCGATCCAAGTGCGCAGCAACACCGAGTCCGATCCGCTGCGCGGTGCGCGCGAGTCCGATCTCGTGCGCGTTCTGGACGAACTCGAACAGCGCACCGCGAGGCTCGACTCCGAGAAGAGCCGCCTCGAAATAGACCGCGCCGAACTCGAGAGCAGCAACAACGCGGCCGAGGAAGCCCGCGTGCAGACCGACCAACGCGCGCAAGTCCTCGGCATTCTCGCCGGAACGGTCAAGGCGACCGGCCCCGGCATCACGCTGACCATCACCGACCCGAAGGGCGCCGTCACCGCGGACATGCTGCTCGACACCCTGCAGGAACTCCGCGCGGCGGGCGCCGAGGCCGTCCAGGTCAACCAGGTCCGCGTCGCCGCCGAGACGCACTTCATCCAGTCGGCGCCCGGGGCGCCGATCTTCGTCGACGAGCAACCCGTCACGCAGCCCTACGTGTTCAAGGTCATCGGCAATCCGCAGGACCTGGAACCCGCGCTGAACATCCCGGGCGGGGTGATTCGTACGTTGGAGCGGAAAGAGGCCCAAGCCGTCGTCGTACCCTCCCAGCAGGTCGTCGTGGACGCCTTGCGGGTGCCGACGACGCCTGACTACGCTCGCTCGGCACCGGATGCGGGCAACGACGGCTGACTCCCGAATGATCGAGACCTGACAGAATCAGCGACGGCACCGCCACGCGGCGCCCTCGGCAACGGTTCTCCTGTTCCGGCGGCGGCTTCGCGAGCGCACACACGGAGCAACGACGCAAGGAAGGCAGGGCGGATCCGGCATGTACCCGGAGGACCTCACGTACACGGCGGAGCACGAGTGGGTGCGCTCCCTCGGCGACGAGGACGGGACGGTGCGGGTCGGCATCACCGAGTACGCGCAGGACGCCCTCGGCGACATCGTGTATGTGACACTGCCGCAGAACGGCGTGACGGTCACCGCCGGACGGCCTTGCGGCGAGCTGGAGTCCACCAAGAGTGTCAGCGACGTCTACGCACCGGTCAGCGGTGCGGTCGTGGCCGTCAACGACGCCCTGGAGAGCGCGCCCGAACTGGTGAACTCCGATCCCTACGGGGACGGTTGGATGTTCGAGGTACGCCCCGACGACCCTGCCGCAGCCGGCGCGCTGTGGGACGTCGCGGCGTACGTCAGAAGTCTGGACGCCTGAGCACCATGCGAGGACTCCAGCGACCACGGCGGCGAAGCGGCCGTGACACCACCGGCCCCGCGGGCGGCACTTCGGTGCCCGGCCGCGCGGCCACACCTACGACGACACATTCCTGCCCCATGGGCGGGCCAGGCTCTCTCGGGGAGGTTCTCGCGTGAAGTTGTTCGCGAGGCTGTTCGGTCGTTCGCGTCGCGCCGAGCAGGAGGCACCGCAGGCGCCTGCCTCGGTGCCGTACCCCGGGCCCGGGCCGGCGCAGTCCGACCCGCGTATAAGCTCCGGGGCTCCCGCGGGCGGCGCATATGAGGCACCGCAGCCGACACCGCCGGGCGGGCAGCCCGCGGTCGTCGTGCCGCCGGGTGCCGCGGGCGCGGAGGACGGGACGGTCACCTGTCGGAACTGCGGGCACGGCAACCCGTCCGGCAGCCGCTTCTGTTCGAACTGCGGCAATCCGCTGCGCCCGGACGTCGAGCGCCCGTCGGAGCAGACGTCCACGATCTCGATCACCGGCATCGAGGCCCTCGACGCCGATCAGGCCGCTCCGCGCGAGGCCCTCAGCCCGGAGGCGCAGGCGGCCGTCGAGGCGCTGCCGCCGGGCACCGCGCTGCTCGTGGTGCGCCGCGGCCCCAACTCCGGCAGCCGCTTCCTGCTCGACTCCGACCGCACCACCGCCGGCCGTCACCCGGAGAGCGACATCTTCCTGGACGACGTCACGGTGTCCCGCCGGCACGCCGAATTCCGGCGCACCGGTGCCGGTTTCTCGGTCGCCGACGTCGGCAGCCTGAACGGCACGTACGTCGGGCGCCAGCGCATCGACGAGGTTCCGCTCACCGGCGGTGACGAGGTGCAGATCGGCAAGTACCGGCTCGTCTTCTTCCCGAGCCGCCACACGCAGATCGGCAGCGGGGAGCACACGTGACGTCGGTGCCGCCCAGGCCCGTGCTGCCCAGGGAGGGCGGCGGTCGCGCGCTGGTCGGCATCGGCGAGGTCATGGAGATGCTGCGGCCGGAGTTCCCGGACGTCAGCATCTCCAAGATCCGGTTCCTGGAGGCCGAGGGCCTCGTCGAGCCGCAGCGCACCCCTTCCGGCTACCGCAAGTTCGGTCCGTCGGACGTCGATCGCCTGCGGTACGTGCTGCGCGCGCAACGCGACCAGTACCTGCCGCTCAAAGTGATCAAGGACCAGCTGGACGCGATCGACCGCGGCCTCGAACCCGTCGACGACGGCCGAGGCGCGGTCGGCGCCGAACCGGACGGCTCCGGCCCCCACCCCGATGCCGGGGCCGAGGGGCCGGCCCGTCCGCCGGTGCTGCTCGACCGCGCCGAACTCCTGGCGGCGGCCGGGATAGACGAAGCCGCGCTGGCCCGGCTCGAGGAGTTCGGCCTGATCGAGCCGCGCCGCACCGTCCCAGCCCCCGTCTCCGCCCCTGCCCCCGTCGCCTCCGTCCCCGCCTCCACCGACGTCGGCGTTGCGGATGACGGGCCGGCCGAGCGCCCCGGGGAGCCGGGGGAGGCCGAAGCGGAGGAGACCGCCCCGGTTCCGGCCCCGACCCCGACCCCGGCCGCACGCCTGTACGACGGCGACGCCCTGGTGATCGCGCGGCTGGTCACCGCACTCGGCGAATACGGCCTGGAGCCGCGCCACCTGCGCCAGGTCAAGGCCGCCGCCGACCGCGAGGCGGCACTCGTGGAGCAGATCGTCGCACCGCTGACCCACCGCCGGGGCGCGGGCGCGCGGACCGGAGCGGAGGAGGTCGTGCGCGACCTCGTGTCGCTCACGTCCCGTCTGCACACGGTGCTGGTCGGAGCTGCGCTGCGCCCGCTTCTCGAGCGGTGAACACGAAATTCACACATCTTCGGGTTTACCGCCAGAGAAGAAAATGCGACGAATACAGGCGCGAAAGGGCCCCGGGGGATCTGTGCTCCTCACCCGGGCGCGCTAGTGTGGCGATGTGAACGAGCTTGAGGTCGTGGGCGTCCGGGTGGAGATGCCTTCCAACCAGCCGATCGTCCTCCTGAAGGAAACAGGAGGCGATCGGTACCTCCCGATTTGGATCGGCCCCGTGGAGGCGACAGCGATCGCCTTCGCGCAACAAGGCGTGGTCCCGGCGCGGCCTCTGACGCATGACCTGTTCCGCGACGTGCTTGAGGCACTGGGCCACGAGCTGACCCGTATCCGGATCGTCGACCTCCGCGAAGGCGTGTTCTACGCCGAGCTGGTGTTCGCCAACGGCACCGAGGTCAGCGCCCGGCCGTCCGACGCGATCGCGCTCGCACTGCGCACCGGTACGCCGATCTTCGGCGCCGAGGCCGTTCTCGACGAGGCCGGGATCGTGATCCCGGACGAGCAGGAGGACGAGGTCGAGAAGTTCCGGGAGTTCCTGGACCAGATCTCGCCCGAGGACTTCGGCACCACGAGCCAGTAGTCCGCGTATCCCGCCCCGGGACAGCGTCAGTCGCCGCCTTCGGGCACTCCGGGTATCCATGCGCGCCCGCGTGCGCGCCGGTTCGGAAGCGCAGCGTCTCCACTACCGCCCCCGCAAGGAACGAACCCCGTGATGCCTCGGCGGCGTTCCGGGGCGGGGCCCTTTCGGCCGCGTCGCGGACCGTGCGTGCGGCGCGTGCGCCGGGGTGTTGTATGGTCACTCGATCGAGTGAGCCGGCACGCCACCCGATCGGGCCGATTCGATCGGTCCGCCCGGGAGCGACAGGTGGGCGGTCGCCATGCGTACCCGGATCATCGCGATTTCAAACGCAAATTGAGACGTGCGTCACTCGGCGTGCCGAATGCGGTGGTCGTTGACGCGCTCTGGGTGACTGCCTACCGTCGAAATCGACAGTTCCGGGGATGATCCGTGCGCGCTGCAAACTGCCGCTTGCGGTCCGGAAGTCACGGTATTCCTCTCCCCGCAGGCAGGTGCGGAGAGGCGAAACGGAGGTCGGCGTGAGCAGCACCGGCGATACTGCGGGCCGCGCCCGCGCGGGCCGCCCGTTGACGTCGGCCGCGCCCGCGGGCCCTTACGCCGAAGGGCCCAACGGCCGGGCGCCCTCCGCCGCCGACGAAGTCGGATACCGGGGGCCCACCGCCTGCGCCGCCGCCGGCATCACCTACCGCCAGCTGGACTACTGGGCCCGTACGGAACTTGTCGAGCCGAGCATCCGCCCCGCCCACGGTTCCGGTACGCAGCGCCTCTACAGCTTCCGCGACATCCTCGTCCTCAAGATCGTCAAGCGCCTGCTCGACACGGGCGTCGGCCTCCAGAACATCCGCGTCGCGGTGGCCCACCTGCGTGGCCGCGGGGTCGGCGACCTCGCCGGCATGACGCTGATGAGCGACGGCGCGAGCGTGTACGAGTGCACGTCGTACGACGAGGTGGTCGATCTCGTGCAGGGCGGCCAGGGCGTCTTCGGGATCGCGGTCGGTGCGGTCTGGCGCGAGGTGGAGGCATCGCTCGGCACGCTCCAGGGCGAACGCCCCGCGACCGGCGAGATCGTCTACCGCCACCACGGCGACGAACTCGCCCGCCGCCGTCGCGAACGCGCCGGTTGAGACGGTCTCGCGCGGCCGTCGCGGGCGCGGGGGAACCGTGCGGATGGGCGGAGGCGTCCCCGGGTGCGTGGCAACTCGGACAAGCGGTCGGCCGCGCGGTCGACGCGGGCAGCGGATCTTGTTCCAGGCCGTGGTCATCACGACGGTGATCGGCCTGGCACCGGTCACCTGGGTGTACGCGGTGGGCGGCGACCGCATGCGCGGCGTCGACGACGTCCCCGCCGCCCCCGTGGCGCTCGTGCTCGGCGCGGGGATTCGCGGGGGCGAACCCTCCCGGCTGCTGGCCCGGCGCCTGGATCTGGCGATCGAGCTGTTCCGCGCCGGAAAGGCCAAGGTGCTCCTGGTCTCCGGCGACCACAGCAGCCCCGACTACAACGAGCCGGACGTCATGCGGCGCTATCTGATTGACCACGGGGTGCCCGAGCAGCGGATCGTCGCCGACTATGCGGGATTCTCGACCTGGGACTCCTGCGTACGCGCGCGGCGTGTCTTCGGTGTCGACAAGGTGATCGTGGTCAGCCAACGATTCCACATGCGCCGGGCGTTGGCGCTGTGCGGCGCGGCCGGACTCGACGCCTACGGGGTCGCGGACGACTCGATGCGCGGCGACCTGGTCGGGCTGACGCTCTTCGGCGGGGCGCGGGAGATCCTCGCCGCCTGCAAGGCCCTCGGCGAGGCGGTGCTGAAACCGGACCCGGCCGTCCTCGGCCCCGAGGAGCCCGGAGTGGCCGAGGCGGTCGCCGCGCCGCGTTGACCGCGCCGCGTTGACCGCGCCGCGTTGACCGCGCCGCGTTGACGCGGGGGCGGAGGGCGGGTGATGTCGGGGGGATGCGCCATCATCGGAGGAAATGCGATCGACCCCGGCCATCCTCCATCTCGACATGGACGCCTTCTACGCGTCGGTCGAGCAGGCCGCGAAGCCCAGCCTCCGAGGCAAGCCCGTCATCGTCGGCGGCGTCGGCGGTCGCGGCGTCGTGGCCACCGCGTCGTATGAGGCGCGCACGTTCGGCGTGCGGTCCGCGATGGCGACCGGTGAGGCCCGGCGGCGCTGCCCGAACGCGGCGTTCCTGGTGCCGCGCTTCACCGCCTATCGGGAGGTCAGCGAGCTGGTCATGACGCTGTTGGGGCGGTTGTCGCCACTCGTGGAGCCGCTCAGTCTGGACGAGGCGTTTGTCGATTTGGAGGCAGGTCCCTTTGGCGATGGCCTCGATGTCGCGCGGGTCGCGAGCCTGGCCGCGGGCCTGCGGGGCGAGATCCACGACGCGACGGGCCTGACGGCGTCGGTCGGTGTCGCGTCGTCCAAGCTCGTCGCCAAGATCGCCTCCGAGACCGCGAAGCCCGACGGGCTCGTCGTCGTGCCGCCCGGCGGGGAACGCGCGCTTCTCGATCCCCTCCCGGTGCGCGCGCTGTGGGGCGTGGGCCCGGCGACCGCCGAGGCCATGCGCAAGGTCGGTATCGCCACGGTCGCCGACATCGCGGCGGCGGACCCCGACGAACTCATCCGGCTCTTCGGCCAGGCCCACGGCCGGGCGCTGCACGAGCACGCGCGCGGGCTCGACGACCGTCCGGTGGTCGCGGAACGCGACGCGAAGTCCATCTCCGTCGAGGACACCTTCGAGGTGGACCTCGTCGACCGCACCCGCGTCGCGGCCGAACTCGACCGGCTCGCCACCCGCTGCGTCGAGCGGCTGCGCGCGGCGGGCCGCACGGGACGGACCGTGGTCGTCAAGATGCGGCGCTACGACTTCAGCACCCTCACGCGCTCGGAAACCCTGCGCGCCCCGACGGACGACCTGTCGGTGGTCCGCGAAACCGCGCAACGCCTCGCCGCCCAGGTCGACTTCACCGGCGGACTGCGACTGCTCGGCGTCGGCGTCGCGTCCCTGGCGGACTTCGCGCAGCAGGATCTGTTCGCGGGGGAGCAGGAGGAGACGGGGGAGGGCGGCGGGGACGCCGCGGCTTCGCGGTCCGAGGACGACATCGCGCGGCAGTGGCAGGTCGACGCGGGGGCGGGCGCCTCGTCGGTCGCCGCGAACCGGGCCGGAGGCGGGGGAGTCGCGCATGCCGAGACGACGGCGGGCGGCCCGGACACGGCCGACGCCGAGGACGAGACCCCCCGAGGGACGGGGGACGACGAGGCCGACGAGGCGGACGGCGGACCGCCGGGCGCCGGAGGAGGGGAGCGCGACGGCCTCGGTCGGCGGGGTGCGGGGGAGCCCGGCGCGGGAGCGGACGCATCCGTGATCGCCGCGAACCGGGCCGGGGGCGGTGCCCAAGAAGGCGCGGGGCCGGGCGATCCCGAGGCCGGGGCCTATGGGCGCGTGCCGGTGTTCCACCCCGGTCGCTCCGGGGGGCGGCGCTGGTTCCCCGGCCAGGACGTCGAGCACGCCGAGCACGGTCCCGGCTGGGTGCAGGGCAGCGGCGTGGGCCGGGTGACCGTACGGTTCGAGACGCCCGGTTCCGCTCCGGGGCGCGTGCGTACGTTCCCCGTCGACGACCCGGCCCTGCGTCCGTCCGAGCCGCTGCCTCTCGCCCCGATGGCGACGCTCCGGGAACGGCCCGAAGCCCCAGGGGACACCGGCGACGCGCACGACTGAGGCCCGTCGCCACCGGGCCGGAATCCCTGTCCTCTGACACTTCGTCGGGTGACACTTCGTCGGGCCGCGCCGCCGAAGCGGCCCCGCAGCCGCCCGCCGCACGGACGCTGTCGCCCGGACCCCCGCGCCGACCTCCCCTGGACCGTTCACGGCGTCACGCGCCGCCGGATCGCCGTGGCGCGGTCGTGGTCCCCACGCCGGACTGTGGCGGGGACAGTCCGTGTGGTGTCACGCGGTGCCGCTTGTCCCGGCCGCGGTCTCACGCCGAGGACCATGCCCGGGGCCGGCGCCGTCGATAGTCGCGTGCGTGATGTCAGTGCGCCTGCATAGGCTGCACTGCCGCTTCTTGTCCCCGTCTCCCCGCCGACGTCTCGGAGAGATCCGCGCCCACCATGAAGCCATCCCACGGACGCCTGATCGGGCGCACGCACGCGAGCGGTCTGCTGCGCGCCCACGTGGAGCGGGCCGCGGAGAGCCACGGTGGCCTGGTCCTGGTGACCGGTGAGCCGGGTATCGGGAAGACCGCTCTGGTGACCCGTGCGGCCGAAGAGGCGCGGCAGCGCGGGGCGCTGGTGCTCGGCGGGTCGTGCTGGGACTCCGACAACGCGCCCGGCTACTGGCCCTGGGTGCAGGTCATCCGCGCGCTCCGGCGGGCCCTGGGGGAGCGGGAGTGGGAGGCCGCCGCGCGGGAGGCGGGCGGGAGCCTCGCGGTGCTGCTCGGCGAGATGCCCGGCGCCGAGCGGGAGGACCCACCGGGTCACGACGCGTTCCGGGTGTACGACGCGGTCACCACGCTCCTGGTCGGCGCGTCCCGGGACCGTCCCGTCGTCGTCGTGCTCGACGACCTGCACTGGGCCGACACGGCCTCGCTGCGCCTGCTCGAATTCGCGGCCCAACACGCCTGGTTCGAGCGGCTGCTCATCATGTGCACGTACCGCGACGCCGAGGCCGAGTCGCCCGGCCACCCGCTGCGTCCGCTGATCCTCCCGCTCGTCGCCAAGGCCACCACGGTCACGCTCACCGGGCTGGCGCGCGGCGAGGTGGGGGCGCTCATGGAGCGCACCGCGGGCCGCGCGCCCGAAAACGACCTGGTCGGCGAGGTCCACCGGCGGACCGGCGGCAACCCCTTCTTCGTCGAGCAGACCGCCCGCCTGTGGGCGAGCGGGGGCGACGCCGCCGCGATCGCCCCCGGCGTGCGGGAGGCGGTGCGCCGCCGGCTCGCCCAACTGCCCGAGCCCGTCGGCGGGCTCCTGGTCACCGCCGCCGTCCTGGGCCGGTCGTTCGACCGGCGCGCGCTCGCCGCGGCCGAGGGGGCGCCGGTCCCGCACGTCGACCGCCTGCTCGACCAGGCCGTCGCCGCGCGGCTGGTCACCGCCGCCGGAGCCGGCCGTTTCGCGTTCGTCCACGACCTGGTCCGCGAGACGCTGTACGACGCGCTCGACGAGGACGACGCACGCAGGCGCCACGCGGGCGTGGTCCGGGCGCTGACCGGCACGCCCGGCGTCGGCGACCGGTCGGTTCCCGCCGATCTGGCCCGGCACGCCCACCTCGCCGGACCCGCCCTCCCGCCCGAGCGCGCGGTCGACCTGTTGTGCGACGCCGCCAAGGACGCCGAGGGCCGCCTCGCGCTGGACGAGGAGATCGTGCACCTGCGGCGGGCGAGCGACGCCGCCGAGCGGATCGACGACGTCGCCCGGCGCACGCGCGTCCGCCTCGATCTGGGGGTGACGCTGTGGCGCGACGGCAAGCCGGAGGGATGGGACTTCCTCGAACGCGTCGTCGAGGAGGCCCGCGGCCACGGCGACCCCGCGCTGTTCGCCCGGGTCGCGCTCACCGTGCACCGCGTCCCCAGCCGCTCCCGGCGCGGTCGGGTCGCCGAGATCGTGCGGGAGGCCCACGACCTGCTCATCGGCCCGGGCCGCCCCGGCGGCCGGGAGTCGTCCGGCGAGGCCGCCGCGGTCGACCGTCTCGCGCGCGAACTCGCGGTGCGGCTCGTCGTCGTGGCGCGGCGCGGGGCCGACGACGAAGCACTCGGGTTCAGCCTGTGGAGCACCCACGACACCACGTGGGGTCCGGGCACCGCGGCGGAACGCCTGCCGCTCACCGACGAGATGATCGCCGTCGGACGCCGCAAGGGCGATACGGAGATCGAGCTGCACGCCACGTCGATGCGCTGGGTGACGCTGCTCGAACTGGGCGACCCGGCGTACCTCGACCAGTTCCGCACCTTCGTCGCCGCCGCGGAGCGTGCGGAGCAGCCGCGGTTCCTGATGGCCGCGTCGATCGACTCATGTCTCATCGCCGCGTTGGTCGGCCGCTTCGCCGAGGCCGAGCGCCATCTCGACGCCGCCTTGCGGCGGTTGGACGCCGAGGGCAGCGGCGCGGACTCCCCGTTCCGGCACCTGCCCGGGCACATCCGCTGGTCGATCATGTTCCTGCACGGCCGCGACGACGAAGTCGACCGGCTGCGGGCCGAGTTCGCGGAACGCGACCACTTCCACCCGCAGCTGCTCGCGGCCCTGACCGACGCCGAGCGCGGGCAGACCGGCGAAGCGCTGCGCCACCTGCGCACCGTGCTCGACCGGCCGGGGGCCGACGCGGCCGACGGCGACGAGCCGTTCGACCGCGTGTACGTGCCGCTGTGGCTGCGTTTCCTCGCCCTGACCGCGGCCGGTTCCGGCGACCCCGAGCTGTGCGAGCGGGCACGGCGCTCCATCGCGCCCTACCGCGACCAGTGGGCCGTGTCGCTCTACGGCTGCGACATCAGCGGTCCGATGGTCCTGTGGGCGGCCGTCGTCGACGCCGGCCAGGAGCGCTGGGACGACGCGGTCGCGGGCTTCACCGAGGCGGCCGAGAGCGCCGACCGTCTCCGCGCCCGGCCCTGGGCGGTGTACGCACGGGTGCGCCTCGCCGCGTCGCTCGCGGCCCGGGGCGCGCCCGGCGACACCGAGGCCGCCCGCGACGCGGTGGCCCGCGCGGAGGCCGACGCCCGCGCGATCGACATGCGCCAGGTCCCCGGATGGGCGGACCGCGCGCGGCGGCTGATCGCGGCGACCGAGCGGCGCGAGGCCGCGCGGGCGGACCTGTCCGGCACCGCCACGGGCGCTCTCGGCGACGACACCTTCGGGCCCGCCCCACACGATCCGGACGCCGACCGGCCGTTCGGCACCATGGCGCGCTTCCGACGCGACGGAGCCGTCTGGGAGTTGGCGTTCGGCGGTGTCACCGCGCACATGCCGGACGCGAAGGGCCTGCGCGACGTGCACTACCTGCTCGGCCGCCCGGGCGTCGACGTGCCGGCCGTGCGCCTGCTCAACCCCGCGGGCGGCGACGCCGTGGTCGCGGCCCGCGGGCTGGGCGGCGACCCGGTGCTGGACGACGAGGCGAAGGCGCGCTACCGGCGGCGTCTCGCCCGGCTCGACGAGGAGATCGACCGCGCCACCGGGCTCGGCGACGACGCCCGCGCCGCCGCGTACGACACCGAACGCGCGGCGCTGCTCGACGAGTTGCGCGCGGCGGCGGGCCTCGGCGGGCGGGCCAGAAGGCTCGGCGACGAAGCCGAGCGGGCGCGCAAGACCGTGACGGCGCGGATCAAGGACACCCTGCGGCGCATGGACGCCGTCCACCCCGGGCTCGCGGCCCATCTGCGCGAGAACGTGTCGACGGGCGCGGCGTGTTCGTACCGGGGCGAACGCGGGATCTCCTGGCGCCTGTGAACCGGCCGGGCCGTCTCGCGACGGGCCCGCGACACGGGTCGGGGGAGGCACGCACCCACGCGGCGCGTGCCTCCCCCGACCCATCGCCGGTCCGGCCCGGCTACTTGCGGTTGTACAGGCGCATCGTCAGCGACCCGAAGACCGCCACGAACACCGCAGAGAACAGCAGGACCCACAGGGTCTCGCCGGTGCCCCAGTCGCCCGCCATCAGGTCGCGCACCGCACTGACGAGGTGGGTGACCGGGTTGACGTCGACGAAGGCCTGGAGCCAGCCCGGCATCGTCTTCGGGTCGACGAACACGTTGCTGAGGAAGGTCAGCGGAAACAGCACCATCATGCTGACGCCCATGACCGACTTCTCGCTGCGCAGCAGCAGACCGAACATGGTCCAGATCCACGAGAACGCGAACGAGAAGACCACCAGCAGCGCGATCGCCGCCAGCACCCCGAGCACGCCGCCGTCGGGGCGGAAGCCCAGGATCAGGCCGACCGTCATGATGACCGCCGACGCCAGCACATACCGCAGCAGGTCGCCCAGGATCATCCCGACCAGCGCCGCGGGCCGCCAGATCGGCAGCGTGCGGATGCGGTCGAACACCCCGCGCTCGATGTCGTTGTTGAGCGAGACACCCGTGTACATCGTGATCATCACGATGCTCTGCACCATGATGCCCGGCAGCACGAACTGGAGGTATTCACTGGTCGATCCGGCGAGCGCGCCGCCGAACAGATAGGTGAACATCAACGTCATCATGATCGGGAACGCGGTGACGTCGAAAAGCTGTTCGGGTACGTGCTTGATCTTCAGCATCGCGCGCCAGCCGAACGTCACCGACGCCGACAGCGGGCCCGGTCGCGGAGGGCGCTCCTTCGAGACGAAGACGGCGGCCAGGTCCTCCGCGGCGACCGGCGCGGGGACGTCCAGGTCGGTGTCCGTGTCCTTGGTGGCGACCGTGCTCATGCTGCCGTCTCCTTCTTGGTCGTGGTGGCGTCGGCGGTTGCGCGCGCGGACGTGCGCGGGGGATCGGATGCGGTGAGGGCGAGGAACACCTCGTCGAGGCTCGGCTGCCCGAGGGAGAAGTCGTCGACGGTGACGCCGGCGCGCGCCAGCTCCGACAGCGCACGGGCGGCGTCCTCCGCCGCGCCCAGCTCGGTGCCGTGGCTCGGCACCGCCGCCGTGAGCGCGACCGGGTCGGGGTCGAGCTGCACGGACGAGCCGAGCACCCGCAGCAGGACCCGCTCGGCCTCCTCGCGCTGCTCCGGGTCGCGCAGCCGCAGGTGAATCGATCCTGCACCGACCGACGACTTCAGCTGCCCGGGCGTGCCCTCGGCGATGACCTTGCCGTGGTCGATGACCGCGATCCGCGCGGCCAGCCGGTCGGCCTCCTCCAGGTACTGCGTGGTGAGCAGCACGGTCGTGCCGTGGGCGACGACGGCCCGCACGATGTCCCACACCTGGTTGCGGCTGCGCGGGTCGAGGCCCGTCGTCGGCTCGTCCAGGAACAGCAGGTCGGGTGTGTTGAGGATGCTCGCCGCGATGTCGATGCGGCGCCGCATGCCGCCGGAGTAGGTCTTGACCTGGCGGTCGGCCGCGCCGGTCAGGCCGAAGGCCTCCAGCAGCTCGGCGGCGCGCTTGCGGGCGAACGCCTTGTGGTGGCCCAGCAGGCGGCCGAGGAGGATGAGGTTCTCGGTGCCGGTGAGGTCCTCGTCGACCGACGCGTACTGCCCGGTCAGGCTGACCCGGGAGCGCACCGCGTCGGGGTCGCGCAGGACGGAGTGCCCGAAGACGTACGCCTCGCCGTCGTCCGGGCGGAGCAGCGTCGCGAGCATCTTGACGGCCGTGGTCTTGCCGGCGCCGTTCGGGCCGAGGACGCCGTAGACGCTGCCCGCGGGGACCCTGAGGTCGATGCCGTCGACGGCGCGGTTGGTGCCGAAGACCTTCACCAGCCCTTGCGTCTCGATCGCCAGGCCGGACGTGTGCGTGGTCATCGTGGGGGGTGTCCTTTTCTCGGTTTCCCGGTTTCTCGGGGGTCGTGGGGTTTCCTCGGTCTTCGACCGCGTGTTCGCCGGATATGACTGCCGCTCCGGTCGGTTCTCATCGGTGGTCCCGGTGTGTCTTTCGCGGCGGCGTGCCGGGCCGGGGTCACGCGGCGTAGGGCCGCGCGGCTCGCGCGTCCCGCAGCGCCCGGCCCCACCAGGCCAGTCGGTCGAGGAGCACGTCGACCGCGGGCTCCAGCTCACCGGGGGACCCGGAGGCGTCGCCCGGGCGGCCGATCTGGCGGTCCAGGCCGACGGTGAGGTCGACGCCGACCGTGTCGCGCATGGTGACGGTGTGGAGTTCGCCGAAGACCTGCCGCAGGTGCTCGACCGCGAGCAGGCCTCGGGACCGGTAACCATACGAGACGAATCCGACAGGCTTCGCGTGCCACTCGTCGTACGCGTAATCGATCGCCTGTTTCAGCGACGCCGGGAAGCTGCGGTTGTATTCGGGCGTGACCACCACAAACGCCTCGGCGTCCGCGATCCGGGCGGCGAAATCGGCCATCGCCGGGGTCGGGTGCTGCGGGAAGCGCGCCGGGAACGCGTTGTCCACGAGATCGATGGGGTCCGCGGCGAAGGTCCCGCGGGCGGCCACCGAGCGCGTCACCCACGCGCCGAGCCTCGCGCCCACGCGCCCCTCGCGCGTGCTCCCGACGATCACCGCGACCCGCAGCGGCCTCGGGTCCGCCTCCGCCTCCCCGTCCGACGCCATGTCTCCTCGCCTCCCTCAGGCCGGTACGCGCCTGTCACCCGTCAGGCGCGAGACGGGCCGTCGCACCCGCCAGACGGAATCTCGCGGCGTGCCGGACGGCCCTTCGCCCGCGAGAAGCGGCACGGCCCCCGGCCGCCGTTCGCGCATCCCGGGGCGCACCGCCGGCCCGTGGGCCGTTTCGCGCGGGCCGGGCTCGCGCGGTGGCCTTGCGCCGAGACCGGCGACCGGGCGGGCGGATCGTGACCCGCCGCCGTGAAAGCCGCACTGGTAGCGTGGGTGCCGCACCGAAAGCCGCGCGGGAGAGCCCCGGACGACGAGCCGGGCGCCGAAGGAGCAACTCCTCCCCGGAATCTCTCAGGCACCCGTACCGCGTGGCCATGGGCACTCTGGAAAGCAGTCCCGCCCGGCGCGGGGCTCACCGACGGTGAAAGCCTCGGCCCGCGGCTCTTGCGGCGGCGTGCGGGTGAAGCTCTCAGGTACCGATGACAGAGGGGGAGGCCGCGAGATCACGTGCCCCGCGTGATCCTTCTCCGTCACCATGGAGGCCTCCACCGTGAGCCCGTCCCCGACCACGCCGCGCCCCTCCACCGGCCCCGCGTCCCCGCCCGCCGGCCCCGGCAGCCTCGCCGCGCTGGAGTCCGCGTCGCCGTTCAGCGGCCGGCACATCGGGCCCGATGCCGACCAGCAGGCGAAGATGCTCGCGCATATCGGTTTCGGATCGCTCGACGAGCTGACGGACGCGGCGGTTCCCGAGGCCATCCGCACGCTCGACCGGCTCGACCTGCCCGAGGCCGTCGGCGAGGCGGCGGTGCACGGGCTGCTGCGCTCGCTCGCGGCCCGCAACACGGTGCTGCGGTCCATGATCGGGCTGGGCTACCACGGCACGCACACGCCGCCCGTGATCCGGCGCAACGTGCTGGAGAACCCGGCCTGGTACACGGCGTACACCCCCTATCAGCCGGAGATCTCGCAGGGCCGCCTGGAGGCGCTGCTCAACTTCCAGACCATGGTGTGCGACCTGACGGGGCTTCAGGTCGCGGGTGCGTCGCTGCTCGACGAGGCCACCGCCGCCGCCGAGGCGATGACCCTGGCCCGCCGCGCGGGCCGCGCCAAGAGCAACACCTTCGTCGTGGACGCCGCGTGCCTGCCGCAGACCGTCGCGGTCGTGCGCACGCGGGCCGAGGCGCTCGGCATCGACGTGGTCGTCGCCGACACCGGCGACGGCCTGCCGGAGGGCGAGTTCTTCGGCGTGCTGCTGCAGTACCCCGGCGCCGACGGGCACGTGCGCGACCTCGCGCCGGTGATCGCCGCCGCCCACGCACGCGGCGCGCTCACCGCCGTCGCCGCCGACCTGCTCGCCCTGACCCTCCTCACGTCGCCCGGCGCGATGGACGCCGACATCGCGGTCGGCACGACGCAGCGCTTCGGTGTCCCGATGGGCTTCGGCGGGCCGCACGCCGGCTACCTCGCGGTCCGCGAGAAGTTCGCCCGGTCGCTGCCCGGGCGCCTGGTCGGGGTGTCCGTCGACGCCGACGGAGACCAGGCGTACCGCCTCGCGCTGCAGACGCGCGAGCAGCACATCCGCCGCGAGAAGGCGACCAGCAACATCTGCACCGCGCAGGTCCTGCTCGCCGTCATGGCGGGGATGTACGCCGTGTACCACGGCCCGGAAGGCCTCACCGCGATCGCCCGGCGCACCCACCGGTACGCCGCGATCCTCGCCGCCGGGCTGCGCCACGACGACATCGAGGTCGTCCACGGGCGGTTCTTCGACACCGTGCTGGCCCGTGTCCCCGGCCGCGCCGACACCGTCGTGGCCGCCGCGCGCGCCGAGGGTGTGAACGTGTGGCGCGTCGACGCCGACCACGTCTCGGTGACCTGCGACGAGACCACCACCCGGGACGACGTCGCGGCCGTGTGGCGCGCGTTCGCGCCGAACGGCGCCTTCTCGTGTACCGGCGACGTCGCGTGCGGCGACGACCACGTCGCCGAACTCGACGCCAAGACCCCCGACGCGCTGCCGCCGGAACTTGTGCGCGGCGACGACTTCCTGACCCACCCGGTCTTCCACGCGCACCGCTCCGAGACCGGCATGCTCCGCTACCTGCGCGGCCTGGCGGACAAGGACTACGCGCTCGACCGGGGCATGATCCCGCTCGGCTCGTGCACGATGAAGCTCAACGCGACCGCCGAGATGGAGCCCGTCACCTGGCCGGAGTTCGCCGACATCCACCCCTTCGCGCCCGCCGACCAGGCGGCCGGGCACCTGGCGCTCATCCGCGACCTGGAGGACGCGCTCGCCCGCGTCACCGGCTACGACGCGGTGTCCCTCCAGCCCAACGCCGGCTCCCAGGGCGAACTCGCGGGCCTGCTGGCGGTACGCGCCCACCACCGCGCGAACGGTGCCGCCGACCGCGACGTGTGCCTGATCCCGTCGTCCGCCCACGGCACCAACGCGGCCAGCGCCGTGATGGCCGGGATGCGCGTGGTGGTCGTGGCCACCGGCGAGAACGGCGACGTCGACCTCGGCGACCTGCGCGCCAAGATCGACGCGCACCGCGACAACCTGGCCGTGCTGATGGTCACCTACCCGTCGACGCACGGCGTCTTCGAGGAGCACATCGCCGACGTCTGCGCCCTCGTGCACGACGCGGGCGGGCAGGTGTACGTCGACGGCGCCAACCTCAACGCGCTCGTCGGGCTCGCGCGGCCGGGCCGGTTCGGGGCGGACGTGTCCCACCTGAACCTGCACAAGACCTTCTGCATCCCGCACGGCGGCGGCGGTCCCGGCGTGGGGCCGGTCGCGGTCCGCGCGCACCTCGCGCCGTACCTGCCGAACCACCCGCTCCAGCCGGCCGCCGGTCCGGAGACGGGCGTCGGGCCGATCTCCGCGGCGCCGTGGGGCTCGGCGGCGATCCTGCCGATCTCGTGGGCGTACATCCGCCTCATGGGGCCCGACGGCCTCAAGCGCGCGACGCAGGTCGCGGTGCTCGGCGCGAACTACATCGCCCGGCGCCTCGCCCCGCACTACCCGGTGCTGTACACGGGCCCCGGCGGCCTGGTCGCCCACGAGTGCGTCATCGACCTGCGCGGTATCACCAAGGCGACCGGTGTCACGGTCGACGACGTGGCCAAGCGGCTGATCGACTACGGCTTCCACGCGCCGACGATGTCGTTCCCGGTTCCCGGGACGCTCATGATCGAGCCGACCGAGAGTGAGAACCTGGCCGAGATCGACCGGTTCTGCGATGCGATGACCGCGATCAAGGCCGAGATCGACCGCGTCGTCTCCGGGGAACTTCCGGCCGACGACAATCCGCTGCGCAACGCGCCGCACACCGCGGCGATGGTCGTCGACAGCGCGTGGGCGCACGCGTACCGGCCCGAGGAGGGCGCCTTCCCCGGCGGCGTGCACCCGGCCGGGAAGTACTGGCCGCCGGTCCGGCGCATCGACGGTGCGTACGGCGACCGGAACCTGGTGTGCTCGTGCCCGTCGCCGGAGGCCTACGAGCAGTAGGAGGCCCGGCGGGCACAACGACGCCGGAGGGCGGCCACCGAGACGGTGGCCGCCCTCCGGCGTTTCACCCCTGGTTCCTCCGGCCGCGCGGCGCTGCCGGAGGTTCCGTGCCGCTACTCCCCGCCGAGCGGCTGCCCCCGCAGACGCGTCAGGCGGCGAGGCGTACGCGGGGCCGGTGCGGTGCGATCAGCCGGCCGTCCGGGAGAAGCTCCCCGGTGTCCTCGAACTGGACAACGCCGTTGCACAGGAGGCTCCAACCCTGCTCCGGGTGCGCCGCGATGACGTGAGCGGCCTCCCGGTCAGGGCTGTCGGACGGTGGGCATTGCGGTTGGTGCTGGCACATCCTCGTACCTTTTCGATGAGCGACGCGAAGACTCACGTCGGGCCGGGCGCCTGCCGACCGGCCTTGGGGGATAGGAGCGTTGTTGTTGCGGATCCGACACGACCTGACTCGTGCCGAGACCCATCCTGCGCCTGTCGGGGGGCCCGCGCAGGCAATTGCCCAGTTCTCACCCACGCGCCCCATGGCGTTTACCTCGTGAGGGTCATCTCGACGACCGGAGGCATGGCGGAGACGTGGCCGCCCGCGGGATCCGGCGTCGGCGCAGGGCCCAGCGTACGCCCGGCCGCACCCCCACCGCATCGCTTGCCAAGGTCAAGTAACAGGCCCGTGTGGGTGACTTCCGACAGGAAATCACACAAGCCCACAAGGCGGACGGTGGCAGCACGTGGCGACGTGCGCCGGGCGGGAGAACGAGCGCGCGGTGGCGGGGCCGCGGCGGTCGCCACGACCCCGCCGGGGCGGGTGCGCGAGGATGTCACACCGCGTGCCGGACGCCGCGGCCCGGGGGCCGGCGGGCCCTCACGGCTGCGGGGCCGCCGCGAGCAGCGGGCGGACCCGGTCGGCGAGCGTGGCGGCGAGTTCGTCGGCCGGATACGGGCGGAGGGGTTGCACGCCCGGCGGTGCGGGAGCGAGCGGGACGAGCAGGTCGTCCCGGCCGACGAGGTCCGCGAGCCATAAGGCGACGGTGTACAGGCCGGGGATGTGCAGCAGGCGCAGTTCGAAGTGGCCGCGCTCGACGTGCGGGAGCGCTCGCAGGGTCGCGAGGGCCGCGTCGGTGCCGGTGGCGAACGGGCCCTCGGTGAAGCGGGCGTGCTGCTGCCCGGTGCCGCGGTCGGTGATCTCGACGGCCCCGACGGTGTGCAGCCCGTCGTGGACGAGCCACCGCCAGCCGACCGGCCGCGCGGCGTCGACGCCTCCGGTCGCGGTGAGGTCGGCGATGTCGATCTCGAACACGCGGTGCGGGCGGACGGCGGTGAGGCCCCGGGCGGCGGCCTCGGGGGTGGTGGGGGCGGCGGCATCCGTCCGGACGTCGTGTGCGGGCCGCCGACGCGGTGCGTCGAGCACCGCTTGTACCGCCTTGCGGAGGTGATCGGGTGTTTCTGGCACACGCAAGACCATGAGACCGCCTCACTTCTGATGCAGCATCCGTTGTCACGCCAGGTGGAGCGTGGGTGGAGAAAAAGCCGCTGTGCCGGTCCGGGCCGGGCGGGTGCTGCGCCGCGCATGCAGGAACCGACCGTACAAGCCGGTCAGCGCATTGTACGTGAATCGCTGCAAAAAGTAACGACGACGGGGAGGCTGCTTGACAGACGGCCCTGGGTCGTGGGGCTTGCGGAGTGTGCCGGGCGTGCGGGGCGGGCCGGGGGCGCGGCGGCGGGCGCGTGGCGGCCACCGCGCCCCCGCCCCTCCCCGTCACACCGGTCCCGTCACGCCGGTCCCGTCACACCGGCACCGTGAACTGGTAGCCCTTCGCGAGGAGGTCGGGGATGAGGCGCCGCAGTGCCTCCACGCTCATGGTGCGGTCGCCGCCGCCGTCGTGGAGGAGGATGACGCCGCCGGGGGTGACCTGTTGGCCGATGGTGTGGAGGATCTTGTCCACGCCGGGCTTCTTCCAGTCGAGGGTGTCGACGCTCCAGCCGAGCGAGCGCATGCCGAGGAACGCGGCTGCCTCTTGGACGTGGGGGGCCCAGTTCCCGGCGGGTGCGCGGTACCAGGGGACGGCGGCGTCGGGTACGGCGGCGTGGATGGCGTCGAGGGTCCGCTGCATCTGCGAGCGGATCTCCTCGGGGGAGTGCTCCGGCATCTTGGTGTCGTGCGTCATCGTGTGGTTGCACAGGGTGTGGCCGCGCGCGACGATTTCGCGGATCAGGTCGGGCCTGGCCTGGGCCTGGGCGCCGACGACGCAGAACACGGCCTTGACGGCGTGGTGGTCCAGGGTGTCGAGGACCTGCGTGGTGTAGCCGGCCCAGGGCCCGTCGTCGAAGGTCAGGGCGACCCATTTGCCCGGGTCGGTGCGTCCGACCTTGGACTGGAGCGTCGTGGGGACGGGCGGGGTGGGCGGCGCGGGAGGCGAGGGCGGTTCGGCCGGGAGCAGCGGCGGCGGTGGCGGCGTGGGCGGGCCGGGCGGTTGGCCGGTGGTGTCCGGGGTAGGCGCGGCACTGGCGGGACGGGCGTCGACGGTGTCGGCGCTCGCGGTCCAGACCAGGAATCCGCACAGGAAGACGGCGATGGCGACGACCGCCGCCTGGAACGTCGCGCTGCGTATGGGCAGAGCGGGCACGGTGAACCCCCCAGGTTGCACGAGGAACGCGCGCCGTGCGGCCCCCCGACACGGCGGGCGGGTGCGCCGGGCAGGCGGGTACGCGCCACTGGACCGGATTTACGACCGGTGATCCGGAAATCGCCGGGGAAGAGTAGTCCGTGAGTGGGCGTCACCCCTGGCCGGGCGACCCGTTGCCAGGGGTGACGCACGGTGTGGTCGTGCGGTTCCCCGGGACGCGGGCATGAGCCCGGTGCGGACGGCGGCCCGGATGCGTTCGAATGGGGAGTTCTGCTCATGGGGGAAGAGGTCGACCAGGTCACGTTCACGCGGTCGGACCGGCAGCGTTACCGCCACAAGTTGCGGTTGTGCCTGGAGACGTTGGAACGGCTTTTGGCGGACGGGCGGTTCGAGAGTCCGCGCAAGTTGATGGGTGTCGAGATCGAGTTGAATCTGACGGACGCGGACGGGTTGCCGTGCATGGCGAACGACCGGGTGCTGGATCGGATCGCGAGCCCGGATTTCCAGACGGAGTTGGGTCAGTTCAACATCGAGGTGAACATCCCGCCGCACCGTCTGGTGGGGCCGGTGTTCTCGGAGTTGGCCGAGGAGTTGCGCACGAGCCTCGATTACGCGGACCGCAAGGCGGCCGAGTCGGGGGCGCGGATCGTGATGATCGGGATCCTGCCGACGCTGACGGACGCGCACATGGTGTTGGAGAACCTGTCGCACAACCCGAGGTACACGCTGTTGAACGATCAGATCCTCATGGCGCGCGGCGAGGACATCCAGCTGCAGATCGAGGGTGTGGAGCGTCTGGAGACGACGTCGACGAGCATTGTGCCGGAGGCGGCGTGCACGTCGGTGCAGCTCCATTTGCAGGTGACGCCGGACAATTTCGCGGCGGTGTGGAACGCGGCGCAGTCGGTGTCGGGGGTGCAGGTCGCGTTGGGGGCGAATTCGCCGTTCCTGTACGGCCGGGAGCTGTGGCGTGAGACGCGGCCGATTCTGTTCGAGCAGTCGTGTGATACGCGGCCGGAGGAGTTGATCGCGCAGGGGGTCCGTCCGTTGACGTGGTTCGGTGAGCGGTGGATCGGTTCGGTGACGGACTTGTTCGCGGAGAACGTCCGGTACTTCCCGTCGCTGCTGCCGATTTGCGATCCGGAGGATCCGGTGGCGGCGCTGGACCGCGGGGACATCCCGCATTTGCCGGAGTTGCGGCTGCACAACGGCACGATCTACCGGTGGAACCGGCCGGTGTACGACGTGGCGCGGGGCAAGCCGCATTTGCGGGTGGAGAACCGGGTGTTGCCGGCGGGGCCGACGGTCGACGACATTCTCGCGAATGCCGCCTTCTATTACGGGGTGGTGCGTTCGCTGGTGGAGGACGAGCGGCCGGTGTGGGAGCGGATGCCGTTCGCGGAGGCGGCGGACAATTTCCACACGGGTGCGCGGCACGGTGTCGAGGCGGAGTTGGCGTGGCCGGGGCTGGGGCGTGTTCCGGTGACGGAGCTGGTGTTGCGGGAGTTGCTGCCGCGCGCGTACGAGGGTTTGGAGGCGTGGGGGATCGACGCGCGGGAGCGGGACTACTACCTCGGCATCATCGAGGGGCGGTGTGTGCGGCGGACGAACGGTGCGGCGTGGCAGAGCGCGGTGTTCCGTCACTACCGCGATCGCCGGGGGCTGGACCGGCTCGGTGCGCTGCGGGCGATGACGTTGCGGTACGCGGAGTTGATGCGCGGCGGCGATCCGGTGCACATGTGGCCTGTTCCGTGAGGGTGTGAGCGCTCTCGCGGTGTGCGGGCGGCCCGGTGAGGTCGGGGTGCGCGTGCGGCGGGTGCGGCGCGGGTGTCGCGGCCGGGTGGGTTCCCGGGTTCCTTCCGGTGGACGTTCCCGGCCGCGGCATTAGATTGTCCGGGTGATCACGGAAGAACCGGCCGATCGGGCCGTGCGCGCGGATGGGGTGCGGCGGCGGATACGGCGCGACGAGGTGCTGCTTGTTCTGGCGGCGTCGCTGGGGGCGTCGGCGGTTTCGGCGCTGATCTCGTTCGTCGGGTCGGTGACGCGGGAAGGCGGGTTGGCGCATCAGCCGGCGGAGTTGAACCGTTCGGCGGCGCCGGGGCGTCCGTGGCTGGATTTGGCGTGGCAGTTGTTCGGCATCGCGTCGGCGCTGGTGCCGGTGTTCTTGGTGGCGCATTTCCTGACGCGCGGTGGTGAGTCGCTGCGTGACCTGGGGGTGGACGGCCGGCACCGGTGGCTGGACCTGGGGCGTGGCGCCGCGGTGGCGGCGGTGATCGGGGGGTCGGGCCTCGCGCTGTATTTGGGGGCGCACGCGGCGGGGGCGAATCTGACGGTGGTGCCGACGTCGCTGCCGGATGTGTGGTGGCGGATTCCGGTTCTGGTGTTGTCGGCGATCGAGAACGCGGCGTTGGAGGAAGTGGTCGTTCTCGGTTATCTGGTGCACCGGCTGACGCAGATGGGCTGGTCGTTTCGGCGTGTGCTGGTGGCGAGTTCGGTGCTGCGCGGGTCGTACCACCTGTATCAGGGGATCGGCGGGTTCGTCGGGAACCTCGTGATGGGGGTGATCTTCTGTGTGCTGTATCGGCGGTGGGGGCGGGTGATGCCGTTGCTGGTGGCGCACGCGTTGATCGACATCGTGGCTTTTGTGGGCTACGTGCTGCTGGCGGGCAAGGTGAGCTGGCTGCCGACGGGTTGACGTCGGGCGGGCGGGGTTCACGGGTCGCGGTGATTCCGTCGCGGGGCGTGCAGCTGGGATTCTTGTCGGGAAGGTATGGACGGGGGCGCTCGGGCGGTCCCGTACGACGAGGTCCGTGTGCCGGTTTCGGTCCGGCGGCTGGGGGTTTGCCACATGGCGGTGGGCGGCGGTATCCGCGAGCGCTGGCGGGCGCGCAAGGAGGCGGCTGCGGCGGATGCCCCGGCGCCTCGGGGGGCCGGGCCGGGGTGGCTCGCGCCGGTCTTGTTGGTGGTGTTCTTCCTGGCCGTGGTGTTGATCGTGGTCAAGATGGGCGGCGGGGAGGACGACGACGCGTCGTCGTCGGCGGCGTCGGGGAACGACACGGCGGCGGCGCGGGAGGAGGGCGCGTCCGCCGAGCCGACGGGTCCGCTGGTCGCGCCGCCGGGGTCGATCGAGGGGACGGTGCGGTCGCGGTTCGCGCTGGCGGTGTACAAGCAGCCCGAGGCGCGGGGCAAGACGGTGCTGAGCGCTGATCACGGCACGCGTGTGATGGTGGTGTGCCACATCGCGGGTCAGGTGAACTACACGAACGGCAAAGCCGATCCGACGTGGGCGAAGATCATCGTGAGCGGTCGGATCGGCTTTGTGCACGTGGGGCAGTTGGAGACCGGCGGGGTGGTGGCGGAGCAGGTCCCGGAGTGCGTGTGACGGCCGGCACTACGGTGGCCGGTATGCGGATTTTTGTGGTGGACGCGTTCAGCGGCGCGGCGTTTCGCGGCAACCCGGCGGGGGTGTGCCTGCCGGAGGGGGCGCGGGCGTCGGATGCCTCGTGGATGCGGGCGGTCGCCGCGGAGATGCGGCATTCCGAGACGGCGTTTCTGGTGCCGGCCGCGGCGGGCGGCGGTGCGGACTGGTCGTTGCGCTGGTTCACCCCCGAGGTCGAGGTCGACTTGTGCGGGCACGCGACGCTGGCGAGCGCGTATGTCCTGTTCGGTGCGGGGTTGGCGCGCGGGAGTGTGCGGTTCGCGACGCGGAGCGGGGTGTTGACCGCGCACGAGCGGCCCGGGGGCGGGATCGCGCTGGATTTCCCGGCGTTGCCGCCGCGTCCGGTGGAGGCTCCCGAGGGGCTGGGGGAGATGCTCGGCGTTCGGGTGGCGGCGGTGGCGGAGGGCGGTGCGGATCTGGTCGTGGAGGTGGCGTCGGCGGACGAGGTCCGTGCGGTCGTGCCGGATCTGGCGGCGTTGGGGCGGCTGCCGTACCGCTGTGTGGTGGTCACCGCGCCGGGTGACGGGGACGGCGTGGATTTCGTCTCGCGGGTGTTCGCTCCGGCGGCGGGTATCCCGGAGGACCCGGTGACGGGTTCCGCGCACTGCGTGCTGGGTCCGTATTGGGCGCCGAGGGTGGGCCGTTCGCGGCTGACGGGTTTTCAGGCGTCGGCGCGCGGGGGCGTCGTGGTGGTCGAGTCGCAGGGCGACCGGGTGACCCTGGTCGGGGAGGCGACGTTGGTGCTGCGGGGCGAACTCACGGTCTGAGCAGGCGAGTCGCGGGCGTCCGTCGCCGGTCGCCTTGCGGATCCGGCCGAGCGCGCGGCTCATCGCGGGTTCGGACCGACGCAGCCGCGCCGCGACCCTCGTCGCCGCGGTCGGCGGACTCGACCGGCCCGACGAGCCGGGCGTGGCGTACGTCGGCGGCGAGGCGCGCACGGTGCAGGCCGTCCGCGCGCACCTCGTCGGGGACCGCGGCCGGCCCCGCAGGTCGGTCCTCGTCAAGCCGTTCGGACACCGGGCAAGAAGGGCATGGAGGAGCGCCCGCGGGGTCCGCCGAGGGGTCGGCGCGGCGCGAGCGGCCACGGTGCGTGGGCCGCGGCCGGGCTCGCGTATGAAGTGCACCGGCACTCCGGCCCGCCCGGCACCGCCGCCGTCGTCCCCGCCCGGTCCGCACCACGCCCAAGACGCCCTGGCGCCACGGGAGATGACGCCGCGTCAACTCCCGTGCCGGCCGCGCCGCCGCCCGCTCCGGTTCGCGCGGGTGTGTCCGGCGGGTCCGTCGCGGGGGAGGCATGGAACACTGCTGGGGACTTGCGCGCACGAGTGTCGGGGAGGACCAGCCGGTGAGTGACCAGGAGCCGTCGTACCGTCGGATTCGGCAGTCGGCCAAGCTCGCCGGTGTCTGCTACGACATCCGCGGGCCCGTCCTGGACGAGGCCAAGCGGATGGAGGAGGAAGGCCACCGCATCCTCAAGCTGAACATCGGCAACCCGGCGCCGTTCGGTTTCGAGGCCCCCAGCGAGATCCTGCACGACATGATCCTGGGGCTGCCGTCCGCGCAGGGCTACTGCGACTCCAAGGGCCTCTTCCACGCGCGCCGCGCGGTCGTGCAGCACTACCAGGAGCGCGGCATCCACGGCGTGGACGTCGACGACGTGTACCTCGGCAACGGCGTGTCCGAGCTGATCGTGATGGCCCTGCAGGCCCTGCTCGACGACGGCGACCAGGTCCTCGTCCCGGCCCCGGACTACCCGCTGTGGACCGCGGCCGTGTCGCTGTCCGGCGGGACACCCGTGCACTACCTGTGCGACGAGAGCGCCGACTGGTTCCCCGACCTCGACGACATCGCCGCGAAGATCACCGACCGCACGCGGGCGATCGTCGTGATCAACCCCAACAACCCGACGGGGGCGGTGTATTCGCGCGAGCTGCTGGAGGGCCTGGTCGAACTGTCCCGCCGACACGGCCTGCTGCTGCTCGCCGACGAGATCTACGACAAGATCCTGTACGACGACGCGGAGCACGTACCGCTCGCCTCGCTGGCCCCCGACCTGTTCTGCCTCACGTTCAACGGGCTCTCCAAGGCGTACCGCGTCGCGGGCTTCCGCTCCGGCTGGCTCATGCTGTCCGGCCCCAAGACCCACGCGGCCAGCTACATCGAGGGCCTCAACGTGCTCGCCAATATGCGCCTGTGCGCCAACGTCCCGGCCCAGCACGCGATCGCGACGGCGCTGGGCGGCCACCAGAGCATCCGCGAGCTGATCCTCCCCGGTGGCCGCCTGCGCGCCCAGCGCGACAAGGCGTACGAACTCCTCACCGCCATCCCGGGCGTCACCTGCGTCAAACCGCGCGGCGCGCTGTACGCGTTCCCCCGCGTCGACCCCGAGGTCTGCCCGCTGGTCGACGACGAGAAGTTCGTCCTCGACCTGCTCCTCCAAGAACGCATCCTGGTGGTCCAGGGCACCGGCTTCAACTGGCCGACGCCCGACCACTTCCGCATCGTGACCCTGCCGCACGTCGACGACCTCGACGACGCGATCACCAGGATCGGGAAGTTCATCGGCTCGTACCGCCAGTGACCCGGGCGGGCCCGGCGGCTCAGACGTTCGCGGCGCGGAACTTCTCGACGAGCGCCGCGGGGGCTTTCGCGGGGGAACCCGCGTCGTAGGGCGGCCGCGGGTCGTACTCGGTGAGCAGTTGGACGGACTGCGCGTGTGTGTCGCCGGCGATCCTGCCGAGCAGCGTCAGGCCCATGTCGATGCCGGCGGACACCCCGGCGGCGGTGACGAACTTGCCGTCGACGACGACGCGTTCGCCGGTCGGCGTGGCACCGAACCCGGGGAGCCGGTCGAGCGCGAGCCAGTGCGAGGTGGCACGGCGACCGCGCAGCAGCCCGGCCGCGGCGAGCAGCAGGGGCCCGGTGCACACCGAGGTCGTCCACGTGGTCGTGGCGTCGGCGCCGCGCAGCCAGCCGAGCAGCGCCTCGTTGTCCATCTGCGCGGACTGGCCGGGGCCGCCGGGCACGACGACGATGTCGGGGGCCGGCACGTCCGCGAACGCGTGGTCCTCCCGGGGCCGGTTCCGGCTTGGGGAGGGGATCGCCCGCCGCGCGGTACCGCTGTGGGCGGCGTCGGGGCGGGGTGGTCGTGCCTCGGGTGAGGGGTACCTGGCGGGGGCTCAGCGTGCCGGGTGTTCCTCGGGGCGCGGTTCTGCGGGCGCCTGCGCGGCGGCGGTGCCGGGTGCGGGACGTCCCGCGTCGGCGGTGTCCGGCTGGTTCGGGGTGATCGCCGCGGTGCCGGGCTCGGGTGCCGTCGCGGGGATCGCGGGGGCCGGCCCGCCGCGGACCTCCGCGGGCGGGACGTCGGCGGCGCGGTGGCCGTGACCGCCCTGGCCGCCTTGGGACGCCTGGTCGCGGTCGACCGGCCGGTCACCGGCGGCGGTGCGGTCGCGGAGGCCGTCCGCACCGGCGGCTGCCGTGTCGATTCCCGGCGTGCTGCCGGGGGCCGCGGCGGGTGGGAGGGTGTCCGCGGCGTCGGCCGCTCGTTCGGCGGCGTTGCGGGTCTTCGCGGCACGCAGGATGACGACGACCACGGCCATGAGTGCCGCGTACGCGGCCACGCCCACCCCGAGCCAGACCCACACAGCGTTCTCCCTCGCGATTCCGGTGGGGCCGACCTGCCGCCACGCGCGGCGCGGTGGTGACGGGGCGATTACCCGCGGCGTCCGGACGATCCTAGGGCGTTTTCGGACAGGCCCCGATCGGTCCTCGGCCCCGGGTGCCCCGTGCTCGCCGTGTCGTGACGGAGTGCGGAGACGGTCCACCGGGTTCGGTGCCTCGTTGCCTGACGGCACCTGTCCCGAAATGTACCCGCTTGTGAGGCCGCAACTCCTGGAGCGGGTGCGGGAGTTGCGCCGCCGGAGCGAGGGCGGCGGAAAACCTCTCGTGCCAACGCTTGCATCGTGAGCGTATTCCGATATATCGTTGAGCCATCGCGAATGGTTCGCGATAGAAACGGAGAACACTCATGCATGGCAAGACACAGCGCCCCGGATGGGGCGAACGACGCGGTGAACACCGCATGCGGCGTCCCGGTTTCGGCGCCTGGGGGCCCGAACCGGGTTGGGGCCCGGGCGGTGGCGGCGGCTTCGGCCGAGGCCACGGCGGGCGAGGCCGGGGGCGTGGCCGCGCCCGGCGCGGCGACGTCAGGGCCTCGATCCTGGCCCTGCTGGCCGAGCGGCCGATGCACGGCTACGAGATGATCCGCGAGATCGCCGACCGCACCCAGGAGGCGTGGAAGCCGAGCCCCGGGTCCGTCTACCCCACGCTGCAACTGCTGGAGGACGAAGGCGTCATCGCCGGTGAGGAGTCCGGCGGCAAGAAGCTGTTCTCGCTCACCGACACCGGCCGCGAGGAGGCCGCGGCGCAGCCCGAGGGCACCGCGCCGTGGGACGCCGTCAACACCGGCTTCGACCACGAGGCCTTCCACAGCGCCCGCACCGCGGCCTTCCAGGTCAGCGACGCCCTGCGCCAGGTCCTGGCGACCGGCAACGACGAGCAGCGCGCGAAGGCGATCGAGGTCATGACCGAAGCCCGCAAGAAGCTGTACCTGATCCTCGCGGAAGCCGAGTGAACGGCCCGAAGGGGGCCGAGGGCGCGGTGGGGGCACCGAATCCCGTCCCGGGGGCACTCGGCCCCGCGAAGGAATCCCGTCCCGGGCGGGGCCGCGGAGCGCGGTCCCGCCCGGGCGCGTCAGCCGGACGGACCCGGCGGGCGTGCCGGCCGATGCGCGGAGCCCGGCCGGCCCCGGCCGGGTGTCACCACGGCGCCTCGCGGTAGTCCTTCAGGAAGCAGCCGAACGGCGGCGGCTCGTCGCGGTCGGTCTCGCCGCGCACGATCGGGTCGTAGACCCGCGCCGCGCCGTCCACGACGTCCAGCGGCGTCCGGAAGCCCTCCCGCGCCGCGCGCTCGCGGTCCGGCAGCGGCTTCTCGTCGGTGATCCACCCCGTGTCCACGCTGGACATGTACACCCCGTGGCGCGCCAGATCCCCCGCGCTCGTGCGGGTCAACATGTTGAGCGCGGCCTTCGCCATGTTGGTGTGCGGGTGACCCGGCGATTTGTACGGTCGCCCGAACTGCCCTTCCACCGCCGAGACGTTGACGATGTAGCGGCGCTCGTGTGGCGATTGCGCCAGCAGCGGCAGCAGGCGGCTCACCAGCAGGAACGGGGCCGTGACATTGACGAGTTGGACCTCCAGCAGCTCGACCGGGTCCACCTCGTGCACGCGCCGCGACCACGAGTTCGCGGGCGCGGTGTCGGGGACGAGGCCCCCGGCGTCCACCGGGAGAGCCGTCCGAACGCCCGGCGGTCGCGGCACGTTCGGGAGCGCCGGCACCGCGGTCACCGATGTCAGCGCCGTGACCGGTTCGAACGCCGCCGCGCCGAGGGCGGCCCGCTCGGCCGCGAGCAGCGGCGCGTACGACTCGGGCGGACGACGCACCGTCTGCGCCGCGTTGTTCACCAGGATGTCCAGCGGGCGCCCGGCGGCGACGAGTTCGTCGCACCACGCGAGCAACCGCCCCGGGTCGCGCAGGTCGAGCGCGGCCACGGTCAACCGGTCCGCCCACCGCGCGTGGTCGTCGACCGCCGCGAAGCGCGTGCGCGTGTCGTGCGGGAACCGCGACGTCACGATGACCTCGGCACCGTCCCGCAGCAGCTTCAGGACCAGCTCGAACCCGATCTTCACGCGACCGCCGGTCACTAGCGCGCGGCGCCCCGACAGATCCGCGCGGGCCCGCCTGCGCTGCCGGTTCTCGCGCGCGCACGGCGGGCAGAGCTGGTGGTAGAAGCCGTCGATGTCGGCGTACGGCCGCTTGCACACGTAGCAGGACCGCCCCCCGCTCACGCGGCCGACGGTGACCGGTGCGTCCGTCTCGTCGAGCGGGACGTCGTCGGCGCGGTCGTCGGCCCCGGTCGCGGTCCGGGCGATCACCTCGGCCCGTTCGGCGGCGCATCGGCGCTTGTGCTCGGCGCGGCGCCGCTTGCGGCGGGAGCGCGTGAACGCCATGACCGCCTCCTCGACGCGCAGCCGCACCGGGTCGTCCGAGGCGAGGTCGTGCAGCGCCGCGAGATGCGCGAGGCAGGCTTCGAGCGCGGGGTCCGCGGCCTCGGCGGACGCGGGCGGAAGGACGGCCGAAGCGGCGGCCGGCACGGCGGATGGAACGGCGGACGGCACCTCTCGGGGTGCCGGAACTGTCTCGGTCAACGCGGCGTTGTTCCCCTCGGTGTCGTCGGCGGGTCGTGCGGCTCGGCCCTACGGCTCCGCCGGATCGGGGCGCGACCCGGTGCTTCCCGTTCGTGGCACTGCGGTCTCCTCGGCTGTGCGGCGGCGGATCGGCGGTGTCGCGACGGCCCGGCCGGGCGGCGGGAGCAGCCGCGGGCCGCGTCGCGAACGCGTGCGTCCGGCCACGGTAGCCCGGCAACCCCCGGTCCGGCACAGGGATTTCCCGCGACCCGCGGCTGCGGCGCCGCCCGTGATCACACCGCCTGCACCGCGGCCTCCACCGGTCGATAGGGTGCGGTTTCCGCGCCGGTCCGGCGGTCGGCGACCCGGGGTCGCGTCCGACCGGCCACCCGTGCGCGGTTCGCATTCGCGCGACAACAGGGGTTCGTCATGGCCAGGCGGGACGCGCCGCGATTCAGCTGTCTCTCGGTGATCATCGTCTCGGTGGTGATCGCCGGCCTGGTCGTCTCGGGCGTCGTCGTCATGCTCCGCCTGGAGCAGAAGCGCGCTCTGAAGCGCACCGAGGAGCAGGCCCTCGAACACGCCCGCCACTGGGCGACGATAGTCGCCGGCTCACTCGACACCGGGGCGTCGCCGATGGGCGACAACCTGCGGCTCGACTTCTGGGAGGTCAAGGTCCGCGTCGTCGAGATCGACCGCTCGGCCGAGGGCATCTCCGGCATCGTCGAGGCCGAGGAGGAGCGCACGACGACGTTCGGGAAGTCGACCATCCACCGCTGCTTCAGCTACGACATACCGGTGCGGACGAGGCCGACCGGGCGCTTCGTCGTCGAACCGAGCAAGTGCCCGCCGCAACTCCCGGTGATCGGCGGCGGCTGAGCCACGCGGGCGTCAGAACCCGCCGTCGTCGCCCAGCAGTTCCTCCAGGACCTCCTGGAACTCCCGTCCCACCATGATCGCCAGGCCGTCCTCGCTCCGCTCGCTCAACTGCACCAGGCGCCCGGCCCGCCACCAGTACACGTACGGGCTCACCGGCCCCGGGGCCTCGTCGTACCGGTGGGCGGCGAACGTCGCGAGCGCGTTCAGCGACGGGAGGACGTCGGTGCCGCTGATCGGATGGAACGCCAGCAGGTGCCGGGACGGCATCGCGACCAGCGCGCCGTGCGGCCCGATCGTCTCGCCGCTGAGGCGCTCGGCCAGCTCGTCGAGGACGAGCACGCGGCTGGAGGTGAAGAACGAGGCGCCGACGACCAGCCGGAACCGCGCGCCGTCGTCCTGCTTGACCATGTCGTGGTCCTCGATCGGCAGCGCCCGCAGGTTGTTCATCGCCCGGAGCCGCAGCTCGGCGAGGTCGCCGAGACGCCCCAGCGCCTCACTCGGCAGCGTCTGGACGACCTCGGGCAGGTCGAGCGCGAGCACCTCGCGCAGCCCCGGCGCGGGCACGGTCGCGTAGCCGAACCCCGGGTCGTTGGGCAGCGTGTCCGCCGCCGTGAGCCGCGGATAGAGCCGGGCCCACAGCTCGTCGGCGGGCATCGTCTCGACGGCGGACGGCGCCTCCCTCGCGCGGACCAGCTTGTCGACGTGGTCGTGGATCAGCGACTCCCAGGCCCGTCGGCCGCGTTCGTTGTTGTGGCAGCTCGCGGCGATGTCGTGGAGCTTGTACCGGCGGTTGGCGCTGTCGGTCAGGTGGTCGGCGAAGACCGTGACCTCCAGCCCGCGTTCGGCGAACGCCTCGCGCGTGAGCACGCGCATCCGGCGCCCTTCGTCCGCGGACAGGAACTCGAACGCGGCATCGCGCGGCGCGTCACGCGGGTCGCGCTTGGGTTCCCGACGGAACATGCCCACGCCAACCTCCCCAGGGCCGTGATCACCACTATCGATCGTATCGGGGGAGCCCCCGCGGCCGGGAGCGCGCACCGGAGCGACGCACGGCCGCCGAGGGGCGCGCGAGCCGGAGCCCGAGCAGCGCCCGCACGACCCGCGGCGGATGTCCGCCGCCCCGGCGGAAGCCGCGGGCGCCCGCCCGGGCGGCGCGGCCCCGCCCGCACCGCGGCCGGAAGCCGCGGCGGACGCCGTCACTCGGCCCCCGGGTCGGCCGCCGGGGGAGGCGCCGGGGCCGGGGAGCCGCGCCGACGCCGCGGGGTGACGTACGCCAGGACCGTCTCCAAGGGGCCCTTCGCCGCGAAACGCAGCCACAGCCACGCGCCGGCCCCGGCCACGACGGTGAACGCGGCCAGGCGCCCCCACGATCCCGCCCCCGGAGTCAGCGGCGACCAGCCGGCGAGCAGGTGCACGGTGTAGACGGTCAGCGACATCGTCCCGACGGCCACCGGCACCGCGATCAGGGCCCGCGCGCGGGGGGCCGCCGCCACGCGCAGGCAGACGCCCACCACCGCGCACGCGACCCCGGAGGCGCCGACGATCTCGAACGGAGTGCCGCTGTGCCCCTGGGCGACGATCAGCCAGACGGGGTCGTCGGCCGGAACCGTGCCGGTGAACCACCGCAGCAGGGCCAGGACGGGGTCGCCGTGCGCGGCGCTCGGGTCGATCCAGTCGTTCGCCGCCGTGACCAGGGCGTCGCGCCCGCCGAACACGTGGACCAGCAGCCACGAGGAGCCGTAGCCCACGACCGCGGCGACCGCGCCGAACTCGACGAGCAGCCGCTGCACCGCGTGGTCGAGCAGGTCGAGCCGGCCCACGGCCATCCCCACGAGCACGAACGGCATCCACGTGAGCACCGGATACGAGCCGGTGACGAACAACGTGCGGGCCAGCTCGCCGGGATCGCCGAAGGCCGTCAGATCGGGCACCCGGTAGCCCGGGTCGGTCTGCCGCCACCCGTTCCGCAGCACGAACGACACCACCGGGCCCAGCCCGGCCCACCACGCCGCCACCACGAACAGGCGGTTCGTGCTCAGCCACAGCGCGGGCAGGGCCGCCACGAAATACAGCGCGAAGAACGGCAGGATGACCAGCGCGCCGGTGTCCGGCCCGGCCAGCGCCGTCCCGAGAAGCAGCAGGACCGCCGACCGCACGAGCGTCCCGGCGGCGATGCTCCGGAACCCCGCGGCGGCCTCCCGTCCCTGCCAGGGAGGCGGCGGCCGACGGTGGACGAGCGTCAGGGTGGCCCCGGCGAGCACCGCGAACAGCGCCGCCGAGCGGCCGTCGCCGAGCCACAGCAGCCGGTTGACGCCGCCCGCGTCGCGGTCCGGCCCGACGTGGGCGACGAACATCCAGAAGATCGCGACGCTGCGCGCGAGGTCGAGACCGGTGATCCGCGTGCGTGCTCCGGGGCCGGAGGCGGGCGCCTGCGCCGAGGGGCGGGGGCCGGCGATGGGGACTCACCTCGAATCGTCGCGTGAGCCGGGCCGAGGCCCGGCACGTCCGCAACCGGCCGCACGGATGTGAGCGCCCCCGAACGCCCCGCCATCGTCCCACTTTCGGCATCCGAACGGGGGAATGTCCAAAACCCGCTCGGCACGTCGCGACGCGCCGCGAGCGGCCATGGGCTACACGCGCGCCGAGCGGGGCCGCCGGTCGCCGATGTGCCCGATCCGCGCCGTGCCCGTGCGGTCGCCGCGCGGTCGGCGCATTCCGCCGGCGGCTCGCGCGGGCGCTCTCCGGTCCGGCCGCGGACGGGGCCGAACGGGCTACGCACCGCCCGCCGGCTCCGGGTGCGGCGGCCCGGCGCGCGCTCCATCGTGGGTGGGCGGCCCGCGATCGGCGGAACCCGCGAACCGCCAACCCGCATGGCCCCCAAGCCGAAAGACCCCGCGCGCCGCGCGGCCCACCCGGCCCACGGTCCGCGAGACCGAGGCGTCCGCGCCCGCGCGAACCCGCCGACTCGCACGGCCCGCGGGCCCATCGGCCCGCGAGCCCGCGCACCCGACCACCCCATCCCGCGAGCCCCGCACATCCCGCAGATCAGGAGAGATCTCATGTTGCGCACGATCAGCATCGCCGCGACCGCGGCCGTCGCGGCGGTGATCGCCGCCACACCCTCGGCCTCCGCCGCCGAGACCACCGAGTACCGCGCCGTCGTCGTCGGCGGCGGCAAGCCGCTCGGTGTGGTCGAGGGGCAGAGCTGGGGCACGTACGCCATGGTCCGCGACGCCGCCGGCAAGCAGGTCGGCGACGACTCCGTCGCCTGTGTGGTGGAGAAGACCCGCGACACGCGCGTCATCGCCAAGTGCACGCACACCCTGCGCGTCCCCGAGGGCAGCCTGATCGTCCAGGGCATCCACCACTACCGCGACCAGACGGTCATGCCCGGCACCGCGGACCCGATGCGCCTGATGATCGTGCGCGGCAGCGGAGCGTACGCCGGCGCCTCCGGCTCGGTCGACGTCGTCGAGGCCGTCGGCGGCTACACCTACACGTTCGGCCCCACCGGCTGACGACCACCGCAACGGGGGCCCCGGCGCCCGGCCGGACACTGCCCGGCGGACTGCCGTACCCCACCCATACTTTGGGAGA